>NZ_JBIXJT010000004.1:440406-456757 GCF_052871455.1 Pseudomonas sp. LARHCG127 | reverse complement strand
GGAGCTTGCTCCCGCTGGGCTGCGCAGCAGACCCAAGATCTTGCGGTCGCTGCGCAACCGAGCGGGAGCAAGCTCCCTCGCCACAATGTCCGCCTCTGGGCTGGGTGGTGTGAAACAGGCATAAAAAAAGCACCCCGAAAGGTGCTTTTTTCTAGCCGGGCGACTTAACGCTTCAACGAAGCCGGCAAGTGCGGCTGGATAGCCGTCAGCACAGCCTTGAAGCATTTGGTGTTGCCGGCAACGATGTGGCCTTTCTCAAGGAAATCATGGCCGCCGGTGAAGTCGCTCACCAAGCCGCCGGCTTCCTGGATCAACAGGGCGCCCGCAGCCATGTCCCACTCGGACAGGCCCGACTCCCAGAACGCATCGAAACGGCCAGCCGCCACATAAGCCAGGTCCAGGCTCGCGGCACCGGCGCGGCGGATGCCGGCGGTCTGGCCGACCAGGGCGCGGAACATGCCCAGGTAGTTGTCCAGATTATCCATCTGGTCATCACGGAACGGGAAGCCGGTACCCAGCAGGGCGCCGTCCAGGCTGGTGCGGCCGCTGACGCGCAGGCGACGACCGTTCAGTTGGGCGCCACGGCCACGGCTGGCGGTGAATTCTTCCTGGCGAACCGGGTCCAGCACGACGGCGTGTTCCAGGCGGCCACGGTATTTGCAGGCGATGCTGACCGCGAAGTGAGGAATGCCGCGCAGGAAGTTGGTGGTGCCGTCCAGCGGATCGATGATCCACAGGTACTCTTCGCCTTCGATGCCAGTACCGGCGTGCATGCCGGTCTCTTCACCGAGGATGGAGTGGTTTGGGTAAGCCTTGCGCAGGGCGTCGACGATTTTCTGTTCGGCGGCGCGATCGACCTCGGACACGTAGTCCTTGGCATCTTTTTCATCGACCTTGATGGTATCCAGGCGCTCGATGGAGCGGAAGATCAGTTCACTGGCGCTGCGGGCGGCGCGCAGCGCGATATTCAGCATGGGCTGCATGGATGTGTCACCTAAGGTTGTTAAAGAAAGCCGCGCATTCTATCAGAAAGTTTTCTCAGGAGAAGGTTGGTGTTCGCTTTCATAGCTTAACGGTAGGTGCTTATGTAAGATTTGCTCCCTTTATCGTGTTCGAGAGCGCCTCCCTTGTTGCAGAACATTCGTGTCGTCCTGGTCAATACCAGCCATCCGGGTAACATCGGCGGAGCTGCGCGGGCCATGAAGAACATGGGCCTGTCGCGCCTGGTGCTGGTCGAGCCGCGCTTGTTTCCCCATCACGAAGCCGATGCCCGGGCCTCCGGCGCCGGTGACATCCTCGCCAACGCCCAGGTCGTCGCCACCCTGGAAGATGCCCTGGTGGGTTGCAACCTGGTGCTCGGCACCAGCGCCCGCGACCGCCGCATCCCCTGGCCGCTGCTCGACCCCCGCGAATGCGGCACCAAAGTGGTCGAGGAGGCCGCGCAAGGCTTCGAGATCGCCCTGGTGTTCGGCCGTGAAGACTCCGGCCTGACCAACGACGAGCTGCAGCGATGTCACTTTCACGTGCATATCCCTTCCGACCCCGAGTTCAGTTCCTTGAACCTGGGGGCGGCGGTGCAGGTGTTGAGCTATGAAGTGCGCATGGCTTGGCTGGCGGCCGAAGGCAAGCCCAGCAAAGTCGAAAAAACCGAGGTGACGTCGCCGCGCAGTGAGACACTGGCGACCATGGACGAGTTGGAACGATTCTTCGAACACCTGGAGCAGACCCTGGTGGACATCGAATTCCTCGACCCGGAAAAGCCGCGGCACTTGATGGCGCGCCTGCGTCGGTTGTACGGACGAAGCTCGGTGAGCCGGGCGGAGATGAATATATTGCGCGGCATCCTCACGGAAACCCAGAAAGCGGCCCGTGGCGAGCTGATTAAGCGGAAGAAATAAAATGTTCGAACGTTTGCGTGAAGATATCCAAAGTGTTTTCCATCGTGACCCGGCGGCGCGCAATGCCTTTGAAGTGCTGACCTGCTACCCGGGCATGCACGCCATCTGGATCCATCGCCTGTCCGGCGCTTTGTGGGGCATGGGCTGGAAGTGGTTGGCGCGGCTGGTCTCGAACTTCGGGCGCTGGCTGACCGGGATCGAGATCCACCCGGGCGCCAAGGTCGGCCGCCGCTTCTTCATCGACCATGGCATGGGCATCGTCATCGGTGAAACCGCCGAGATCGGCGACGACGTGACGCTCTACCAGGGCGTGACCCTCGGCGGCACCAGTTGGAACAAAGGCAAGCGCCACCCGACGCTGGAAGACGGCGTGGTGGTCGGTGCCGGCGCCAAGGTGCTCGGGCCGTTCACGGTCGGGGCGGGGGCGAAAGTCGGTTCCAACGCCGTGGTGACCAAGGCTGTGCCGCCGGGCGCGACCGTGGTGGGCATTCCGGGGCGGATCATCGTCAAGTCCGACGACGAGCAGGACGCCCGCCGCAAGGCCATGGCCGAGAAGATCGGCTTCGACGCCTACGGTGTCGGCGAAGACATGCCCGACCCAGTCGCCCGCGCCATCAACCAGTTGCTCGATCACCTGCAAGCCGTCGATGGGCGCCTGGAGGGGATGTGCGGCGCCCTGAAGGACCTGGGCAGTAATTACTGTGCCAAGGACCTGCCTGAACTGCGCGAGGAAGACTTTGCTTGTGTGAAGGACAAGGATGAGAGCCAGGCCAGCTGAAACCCTGCTGGCCCCTTCGCGAGCAAGCCCGCTCCCACATTGGATCCCTGCCGCCCCGCAGATCCCTTGTGGGAGCGGGCTTGCTCGCGAAGAACGATAACGCGGTATAGCTGGTCGTTAGCCGCCTACCTTTGCTATCATTCGCGCGCTCTTTCGCGGGTAAACCTGAGTAAAGCACTAGGTCTTATACTTGACTTAAATACTCGGGAATTGCATACTCGCCCCCATTCCGAACTCCGTGGTAATTGTCCATGCGACTGACTACAAAAGGCCGATACGCCGTGACCGCAATGCTGGATCTGGCATTGCATGCGCAGCACGGGCCGGTGTCCCTGGCCGATATCTCCGAGCGCCAGGGCATTTCCCTGTCCTACCTTGAACAGCTGTTCGCCAAGCTGCGCCGTAGCAACCTGGTCTCCAGCGTTCGCGGCCCCGGCGGCGGCTACCAGCTGTCGCGCGACATGCAGGGCATCCAGGTCGCCCAGGTGATCGATGCAGTGAACGAATCGGTCGATGCGACCAAATGCCAGGGCCTTGGCGACTGCCATGGCGGCGATACTTGCCTGACCCACCACTTGTGGTGCGACCTCAGCCTGCAGATCCACGAATTTCTAAGCGGTATCAGCTTGGCTGACCTTGTAACTCGCCGTGAGGTGCAAGAAGTAGCCCAGCGTCAGGACCAGCGCCGTTGCAATAGCAAGTCGCTGCACCTGGACAAGATTGAAGCGTCCGCCGTCGAATGACCGCCGCAGAGCACGCGGAACGCCAGCCAGCCTGATTTAGGAGAGAGTCCATGAAATTGCCGATTTACCTTGATTACTCAGCGACCACCCCGGTTGATCCCCGTGTTGCGCAAAAAATGAGTGAATGCCTGCTGGTCGACGGAAACTTCGGCAACCCGGCGTCCCGTTCCCACGTGTTCGGCTGGAAGGCTGAAGAGTCGGTGGAAAACGCCCGTCGCCAGGTCGCCGACCTGGTCAACGCCGACCCGCGTGAAATCGTCTGGACCTCCGGTGCCACCGAATCCGACAACCTGGCAATCAAGGGTGTCGCGCATTTCTACCACACCAAGGGCAAGCACCTGATCACCTCCAAGATCGAGCACAAGGCTGTCCTGGACACCATGCGCCAACTGGAGCGTGAAGGCTTCGAAGTCACCTACATCGAGCCTGGTGAAGACGGCATCATCACCCCGGCCATGATCGAAGCCGCCCTGCGCGACGACACCATCCTGGTCTCGATCATGCACGTGAACAACGAAATCGGCACTGTCAACGACATCGCCGCCATCGGCGAACTGACCCGTTCCAAGGGCGTCCTGTTCCACGTCGACGGCGCACAGTCCACCGGCAAGGTCGACATCGACCTGTCCAAGCTGAAAGTCGACCTGATGTCGTTCTCGGCCCACAAGACTTATGGCCCTAAAGGCATCGGCGCCCTGTACGTCAGCCGCAAGCCGCGTGTTCGCCTCGAAGCGACCATGCACGGCGGCGGTCACGAGCGTGGCATGCGTTCCGGCACCCTGGCGACCCACCAGATCGTCGGCATGGGCGAAGCCTTCCGTGTGGCCAAGGAAGACATGGCCGCCGAGAACGTACGCATCAAGGCCCTGAGCGACCGTTTCTTCAAGCAGGTCGAGCACCTCGAAGAACTCTACGTCAACGGCAGCCTGACCGCCCGCGTACCGCACAACCTGAACCTGAGCTTCAACTACGTTGAAGGCGAGTCGCTGATCATGGCGCTCAAGGATCTGGCCGTGTCGTCCGGTTCGGCGTGCACCTCGGCGTCGCTGGAGCCTTCGTACGTACTGCGCGCCCTGGGCCGCAACGACGAACTGGCCCACAGCTCGATCCGCTTCACCTTCGGCCGTTTCACCACCGAAGAAGAAATCGATTACGCCGCGCAGAAAGTCTGCGAGGCCGTTACCAAGCTGCGCGCTCTGTCGCCGCTGTGGGACATGTACAAAGACGGCGTCGACATCTCGAAAATCGAATGGGCGGCGCACTGAGAAGTCGCCACCAGAGCGGCTCCACTGATGAGGATTGAAGCAAATGGCATATAGCGAAAAGGTCATCGACCACTACGAGAACCCGCGCAACGTCGGCAAGATGGACGCGCAGGATCCTGATGTCGGCACCGGCATGGTCGGCGCTCCGGCGTGCGGCGACGTGATGCGCCTGCAGATCAAGGTCAACGAGCAAGGCATCATCGAAGATGCCAAGTTCAAGACCTATGGCTGCGGTTCCGCCATCGCGTCCAGCTCCCTGGCCACCGAGTGGATGAAGGGCAAGACCCTTGATGAAGCCGAAACCATCAAGAACACCCAGCTGGCCGAAGAACTGGCCCTGCCGCCAGTGAAGATCCACTGCTCGGTACTCGCCGAAGACGCCATCAAGGCCGCCGTTCGCGATTACAAGCAGAAGAAAGGCTTGATCTGATCCGCGTTACGGTAAGGAGTTTTCCATGGCTATCCAGATGACAGAAGCGGCAGCTAACCATATCCAGCGCTCCCTTGCGGGGCGCGGCAAGGGCGAGGGTATCCGCCTGGGTGTTCGCACCACGGGCTGTTCTGGCCTCGCCTATGTACTGGAATTCGTCGACGAAGTGGGCGAAGACGATCAGGTGTTCGAGAGTCATGGTCAGAAAGTGATCATCGACCCGAAAAGCCTGACGTACCTGGACGGCACCGAGCTGGATTTCGTCAAGGAAGGGTTGAACGAAGGCTTCAAGTTCAACAACCCCAACGTGCGCGGTGAATGTGGCTGCGGCGAAAGCTTCAACATCTGAGGCGGCTTGTGGGTACTCCTTGTCATTTTGCGTTGTTCCAGATGCAGCCGGCGTTCCAGCTGGATCTTGAGCAGTTGTCCGCGCGTTACCTTGAACTGGCCCGTGGCGTCCATCCCGATCGCTTTGCCGATGCTTCCGAGGCGGAGCAGCGGCGGGCGCTCGAGCAGTCGGCGAACCTCAACGAGGCTTACCAGACGCTCAAGCACCCGGCCAAGCGCGCGCGTTACCTGCTCGCCATCAGCGGCCATGAGTTGCCGCTGGAGGTCACGGTCCATGATCCCGAGTTTCTGTTGCAGCAGATGCAATGGCGCGAAGAGCTCGAGGACCTGCAGGACAGCGCCGACCTGGCCGGTGTCGCGGTATTCAAGCGCCGCTTGAAGGACGCCCAGCAAACACTGAACGAAAGCTTCGCAGCCTGCTGGAACGATGCCGCGCAACGCGAACAGGCCGAGCGCCTGATGCGGCGCATGCAGTTCCTCGACAAGCTCACCTACGAAGTGCGCCAGTTAGAAGAGCGCCTCGACGATTAACCCAGTGCCGCTCCGGTCGCACGCCTGATTACAGATAAGTCCTGATTACGATGGCCCTACTGCAGATCGCCGAACCCGGCCAAAGTCCACAACCGCACCAGCGTCGCCTGGCTGTCGGGATCGACTTGGGTACCACCAATTCCCTGGTCGCTGCCTTGCGCAGCGGTCTTTCCGAACCGCTGGCCGACGAGCAGGGGCGGGTCATCCTGCCGTCCGCCGTGCGTTATCACGCCGACCGCGTCGAAGTGGGCGAGTCGGCCAAGCTGGCCGCCGCCACCGATCCCTTGAACACCATTGTCTCGGTCAAGCGCTTGATGGGTCGTGGCCTGTCCGACGTCAAGCAATTGGGCGACCAGCTGCCGTACCGCTTCGTCGGTGGCGAGTCCCATATGCCGTTCATCGAAACCGTGCAGGGCCCGAAAAGCCCGGTCGAGGTTTCCGCCGACATCCTCAAGGTCCTGCGCCAGCGCGCCGAAGCGGCGTTGGGTGGTGAGTTGGTGGGTGCGGTCATCACCGTCCCGGCCTATTTCGACGACGCCCAGCGCCAAGCCACCAAGGACGCGGCCAAGCTGGCCGGCCTGAACGTGCTGCGCCTGCTCAACGAGCCGACCGCTGCGGCGGTCGCGTATGGCCTGGACCAACATGCCGAAGGCCTGGTCGCCATCTACGACCTGGGCGGTGGTACGTTCGATATTTCGATCCTGCGCCTGACGGGCGGTGTCTTCGAAGTCCTGGCCACCGGTGGCGACAGTGCCCTGGGCGGCGATGACTTCGACCATGCCATCGCTGGCTGGATCATCGAGCAGGCGGGCTTGTCCGCCGACCTCGACCCGGGTGCGCAACGCCACCTGCTGCAAACCGCCTGCACCGCCAAGGAAGCCTTGACCGACGCCGCCACCGTTGAAGTGGCTTATGGCGAGTGGAAAGCCGCGCTGACCCGCGAAGCCTTCGATGCCCTGATCGAACCGATGGTCGCCCGTAGCCTCAAGGCCTGCCGCCGGGCCGTGCGTGATTCCGGCGTGGAGCTGGAAGACGTCAAGGCCGTGGTCATGGTCGGTGGTTCGACCCGCGTGCCTCGGGTTCGCGAAGCCGTTGCCGAGGCCTTTGGCCGCCAGCCGCTGACCGAAATCGACCCGGACCAGGTGGTGGCCATCGGCGCCGCGATCCAGGCCGATACCCTGGCCGGCAACAAGCGTGACGGCGGCGAATTGCTGTTGCTCGACGTGATTCCGTTGTCCCTGGGGCTGGAAACCATGGGCGGGCTGATGGAGAAGGTGATTCCACGCAACACCACCATCCCGGTTGCCCGCGCCCAGGACTTCACCACCTATAAAGACGGCCAGTCGGCCATGATGATTCACGTGCTGCAAGGCGAACGTGAACTGATCAGCGACTGCCGCTCCCTGGCCCGCTTCGAATTGCGCGGCATCCCGGCCATGGTTGCCGGTGCGGCGAAAATCCGCGTGACCTTCCAGGTCGACGCCGACGGCTTGCTCAATGTTTCTGCCCGCGAACTGGGTTCGGGCGTGGAGGCGAGCATCCAGGTCAAGCCGTCCTATGGCCTGACCGACGGCGAAATCGCCAAGATGCTCAAGGATTCCTTCCAGCACGCCAGCGACGACAAGGTCGCCCGTGTACTGCGCGAGCAACAGGTCGACGGCCAGCGCCTGATCGAAGCCGTGCAAGGTGCCCTTGAGGCCGACGGCGACCGGTTGCTCGACGCTGAAGAGCGCATGGTCATCGAGCTGCAGTTGCAGGAATTGTCCGAATTGATCAAAGGCACCGATGGTTATGCCATCGAGCAGCAGACCAAGCGTCTGTCGCAGGTCACCGATGCCTTTGCTGCCCGCCGCCTGGACTCGACGGTGAAAGCCGCCCTGGCGGGGCGCAACCTGAATGAAATCGAGGAATAACTGATGCCGCAGGTGATTTTTCTGCCCCACGAGAAGTTCTGTCCGGAGGGCATGGTCGTGGAGGCTGAGCCCGGGACTTCCATTCTCGAGCTGGCCCATGAGCACCATATCGAGATAGAGAGTGCCTGTGGCGGCGTCTGTGCTTGCACGACGTGCCATTGCATCATTCGTGAGGGCTTCGATTCGCTGGAAGAGGCAGACGAGTTGGAAGAAGACTTCCTCGATCGGGCCTGGGGGCTGGAGGCGCAATCGCGCCTGAGCTGCCAAGCCATCGTCGGCACCGAAGACCTGACCGTCGAAATCCCGAAATATTCGCTTAACCATGCGGCCGAAGCGCCGCACTGATGGTGACACTGTCATGAGCTATGGTTGGAATGATGTACAACGCATCGCAGAAGAGTTGGCCGAAGCCAAGCCGGACGTGAATCCGTTGACCGTTAATTTTGTCGATCTGCAGCACTGGATCATGGAGCTTCCCGATTTCGACAGTACCTCTGGCCGTTGCGGCGAGAAGGTCTTGGAAGCGGTCCAGGCGCTCTGGATCGAAGAAATCGACTGATCGACCTGGCAGGTTAGGCAATACCCCTGAACCCGCGTATAATTCGCGGGTTTAATTTTTCGCAAATTACCGTTTCTGGAGTTACACCATGGCTGTTCAACGTACTTTCTCCATCATCAAGCCTGACGCCGTTGCTAAAAACGTGATCGGCAAGATCGTTACCCGCTTCGAAGACGCTGGCCTGCGCGTTGTAGCTTCGAAAATGAAGCAACTGTCCAAGGCCGAAGCCGAAGGCTTCTACGCTGAGCACAGCGAGCGCGGTTTCTTCGGTGAGCTGGTTGCCTTCATGACTTCCGGTCCGGTTGTCGTTCAGGTGCTGGAAGGCGAAAACGCTATCGCTCGCAACCGTGAGCTGATGGGCGCTACCAACCCTAAAGAAGCTGCTGCCGGCACCATCCGTGCTGACTTCGCTGAATCCATCGACGCCAACGCCGTCCACGGTTCGGACTCCGAAGCCGCCGCTGCTCGCGAAATCGCTTACTTTTTCGCTGCTACTGAAGTAACCGCTCGCTAAGCATTGGCTTAAGAGTGAAGGTGAATCCATGACTACATCGACTGTTAAAACCAATCTGCTGGGGCTGACCCAGCCGGAAATGGAGAAATTCTTCGACTCGATCGGGGAGAAGCGTTTCCGTGCCGGTCAGGTGATGAAATGGATTCACCACTTTGGCGTCGACGACTTCGACGCCATGACGAATGTCGGCAAGGCCCTGCGCGAGAAGCTCAAGGCCGTTGCCGAGATTCGCGGCCCCGAAGTGGTCAGCGAGGACATCTCCAGCGACGGCACCCGTAAGTGGGTGGTGCGCGTGGCGTCCGGCAGCTGCGTCGAGACCGTCTACATTCCCCAGGGCAAACGCGGCACCTTGTGCGTTTCGTCCCAGGCAGGCTGTGCCCTGGATTGCAGTTTCTGCTCCACCGGCAAGCAAGGCTTCAATAGCAACCTCACCGCCGCCGAAGTGATCGGCCAGGTGTGGATTGCCAACAAATCCTTTGGCAGCGTCCCGGCGACCGTCGACCGTGCCATCACCAACGTGGTGATGATGGGCATGGGTGAGCCGCTGCTGAACTTCGACAACGTCGTTTCCGCCATGCACCTGATGATGGATGACCTGGGCTACGGCATTTCCAAGCGCCGCGTGACCCTGTCCACCTCCGGCGTGGTGCCGATGATCGATGAGCTGGCCAAGCACATCGACGTCTCCCTGGCGTTGTCGCTGCACGCACCCAATGACGCATTGCGTAACCAATTGGTGCCGATCAACAAGAAATATCCGCTTAAGATGCTGCTCGAGTCGTGCCAGCGCTACATGTCGTCCCTGGGCGAAAAGCGCGTGCTGACCATCGAGTACACGCTGCTCAAGGATGTGAACGACAAGGTCGAACACGCGGTCGAGATGATCGAGCTGCTCAAGAACATCCCGTGCAAGATCAACCTGATCCCGTTCAACCCGTTCCCGCATTCCGGGTATGAGCGTCCGAGCAACAACGCGATTCGTCGCTTCCAGGATCAGCTTCACCACGCTGGCTTCAACGTCACCGTGCGCACCACCCGCGGCGAAGACATCGACGCCGCTTGTGGCCAATTGGTAGGACAGGTGCTGGATCGCACCCGTCGCAGCGAACGCTACATTGCCGTGCGTGAGTTGAACGCCGCGGACGATGCGGTGCAAAACGCTGCGAACAGTCACTAAGAGAGGATCTCTATGTCCCTGCGCTTCGCGCTCGTTTTGCTGTTGGCCGGCCTTTGTTCCGGTTGTGTCCTGTCGGGTGACTACAACCCGATGAAGACCAGCAAAGGGCGCGACGAGGCACGTGTGGCCTATGTGCAACTGGGCATCGGCTACCTGCAACAGGGCATGACCGAACGGGCCAAGGTACCTCTCAAGAAAGCCCTGGAGCTGGACGATTCCGACCCGGATGCCAACGCGGCCCTGGCCCTGGTGTTCCAGGCCGAGATGGAGCCGGAACTGGCCGACCAACATTTTCGCAAGGCGCTGTCTGGCCGGCCGCAAGACGCACGGATCCTGAACAACTACGGCAGCTTTCTTTTCGAGCAGAAACGCTACAAGGAAGCCTACGAGCGCTTCGAGCAGGCTGCCGCCGATACCCTTTACCCTGAGCGTTCGCGGGTGTTCGAAAACCTCGGCATGACCGCCGCGCAGCTCGGCCAGCGTGACCTGGCCCGCCAGCAGTTGGAAAAGGCGCTACGGCTCAATCGCCAGCAACCGCGGGCGCTGCTGGAAATGGCTGAGTTGTCCTACGAAGACAGGCATTATGTGCCCGCGCGTGACTACTACGAGCGTTTTAGCCTGCTGAGTGAGCAAAATGCACGTAGTCTATTGCTCGGCGTTCGGCTGGCACATGTGTTTGAAGATCGCGACAAAGCTGCAAGCTACGGCTTGCAACTCAAAAGACTCTATCCCGGTACGCCGGAATATCAGCAATACCTGTCGGAGCAATGATGAAAGCGGCGCATCCCGAAGTTGTAGCAGCGACTCGCGTAAATCCCGGTGAGACCCTGCGTCAAGCCCGCGAAAGCAATGGTTGGTCGCTGGCCGAAGTGGCCCTCAAGCTCAATCTCACCGTGGCTTCCCTGGGCAATCTGGAAGCGGGCGCGTTCGACAAGCTGCCTGGGCACACCTTCGCCCGCGGCTATATCCGCGCCTATGCCAAGCTGCTCGGCATGGACCAGACCGTACTGGTCCAGCAATTCGATCAATACACCGGTTCCGATGCCCAGGGCAGCAACGTGCACAGCCTGGGGCGCATCGAGGAGCCGGTTCGCGTTTCCCATACCATTTTGCGAATCGTCAGCCTGTTGCTGCTGATTGCGGTGATTGGTGGCGGTTTTGTCTGGTGGCAGGACCAGGCTTCCTTGCGCAACAAGGAGCCGGTCGCCATGAACCCCGAGCACGTCGAAGTTGAGGGCGCTGACGGCACCACCCAGATCCATCCATTGGACGAGCCGGAAGACCAGGCGGTTGTCGAAGGCCAGGCCGAAGGCGAAACCGCCCTGGCGTTGCCTCAAGGCCAGGATAACGGCGAAGCCGATGCTACCGCTGGCGCCGAGCCGACCGTGCCATCCGCTCCGGCAGCAGCTCCTGCGCCGGCCGCACCGACCGCGCCGGCCCACGCGGGCACTGCGCCGGCTGCTCCCGCCGCACCGGCGGCTCCAGCGCCGGTTCCCGCCACGCCAGCGCCAACCGTCGCTGCGCCGAGCGTGCCGGCTGCTCCTGCAACCCCGGCGGCCCCGGCCCCTGCACCCGGTGATGGCCAGGTACAAATCCAGTTCACCGCCGACTGCTGGACGCAAATCACCGACGGCAACGGCAAGGTGCTGTTCAGCGGCCTCAAGCGCAAGGGCGACAGCACGGCCGTCAACGGCAGGCCGCCGTTTGCCGTACGCCTGGGTTATGCCCGTGGCGCGCAGGTCAGCTACAACGGCCAGCCAGTCGACATCGCTCCGTTCACCAGTGGCGAGACCGCTCGCCTGAAGTTGGGTCAATAAGTCATGCACGGCGAATCTCCAATCAAGCGTCGCGAATCCCGGAAAATCTGGGTCGGTAACGTGCCCGTGGGCGGCGATGCGCCAATCGCTGTGCAGAGCATGACCAACAGCGACACCAATGACGTGGCCGCCACGGTCGCCCAGATCAACCGCCTGGAAGCCGCCGGTGTCGACATCGTGCGGGTATCGGTGCCGGACATGGACGCCGCCGAGGCGTTCGGCAAGATCAAGCAACTGGTCAAGGTCCCCCTGGTCGCCGACATCCACTTCGACTACCGCATTGCCTTGCGCGTGGCCGAGTTGGGCGTCGATTGCCTGCGCATCAACCCGGGCAACATCGGTCGCGAAGACCGTGTGCGTGCCGTGGTGGATGCCGCGCGCGACCGGGGCATCCCGATCCGCATCGGCGTGAACGCCGGTTCCCTGGAAAAAGACCTGCAAAAGAAATACGGCGAACCTACCCCGGCGGCGCTGGTGGAATCGGCGCTGCGCCATGTGGAGCACCTCGAACGCCTGAACTTCCAGGACTTCAAGGTCAGCGTGAAGGCGTCCGACGTGTTCATGGCTGTCGAAGCCTACCGTCTGCTGGCCAGGGAAATCGTCCAGCCGCTGCACCTGGGCATCACCGAAGCCGGTGGGTTGCGCTCGGGCACGGTGAAATCCGCCGTCGGCCTCGGTATGCTGCTCGCCGAAGGGATTGGCGATACCATCCGCATCTCGTTGGCGGCTGACCCGGTCGAGGAAGTGAAAGTCGGCTACGACATTCTCAAGTCCCTGCACCTGCGTTCCCGTGGCATCAACTTCATCGCCTGCCCGAGTTGCTCGCGGCAGAACTTCGATGTGGTCAAGACCATGAACGAACTGGAAGGGCGCCTTGAGGACCTGCTGGTGCCGCTGGATGTCGCGGTGATTGGTTGCGTGGTCAACGGGCCGGGTGAAGCCAAGGAGGCCCATATCGGCCTGACGGGCGGTACGCCGAACCTGATTTACATCGACGGCAAGCCGTCGCAGAAACTGACGAATGACAATCTGGTGGATGAGCTGGAACGGCTGATTCGCCAGAAAGCGGCCGAAAAGGTCGAAGCCGACGCAGCGGTCATCGCGCGCGGTTAAGTCGAAAGATTAAGGAATACACGTGAGCAAGTCTCTGCAAGCCATTCGTGGCATGAACGACATCCTGCCCGAGCAGACGCCCCTGTGGCGCTATTTCGAGGGCACCGTGGCGCGCCTGCTGGATAACTACGGTTACCGGCAGATCCGCATGCCGATCGTCGAGTTCACCGAGCTGTTCAAGCGCTCCATCGGTGAAGTGACCGATATCGTCGAAAAAGAGATGTACACCTTCGACGACCGCAACGGCGATTCCCTGACCTTGCGCCCCGAAGGCACGGCGGCCTGCGTGCGGGCGGTGCTCGAACACGGCATCACCGGCGGCGGCCAGGTGCAGAAACTCTGGTACATCGGCCCGATGTTCCGTCACGAGCGCCCGCAGAAAGGCCGTTATCGCCAGTTCCACCAGATCGGCCTCGAAGTGTTCAACCTCGACGGCCCGGACATCGACGCCGAGCTGATCGTCATGACCTGGCGCCTGTGGGGCGAGCTGGGGCTGCGTGACGCGGTCAAGCTCGAGCTCAACAGCCTGGGCACCAGCGAGTCCCGTGGCCGCTACCGTGAAGCGTTGGTGGAGTTTCTGTCCGCCCACCTCGACAAGCTGGACGAAGACAGCCAGCGCCGCTTGAAGACCAATCCACTACGCGTGCTCGACACCAAGAACGCCGAGACCCAAGCGATCCTGGTGGACGCGCCGAAAATGGCCGACTACCTCGACGACGAATCCCGTGCGCACTTCGAGGGGCTGAAGGCACGCCTCGACGCCGTGGGCATTCCCTACGTGATCAACCCCAAGTTGGTCCGTGGCCTGGATTACTACAGCAAGACCGTCTTCGAGTGGGTCACCGACAAGCTCGGCGCCCAGGGCACCGTCTGTGCCGGTGGCCGCTACGACGGGCTGGTGGAGCAGATGGGCGGCAAGCCGACCCCGGGCGTTGGCTTTGCCATGGGCATCGAGCGCCTGGTGCTGATGCTTGAGGCGCTGGATAAAGTGCCCGAAGAGCTGTCCCGTCAGGTCGACGTCTACCTGTGCGCCTTTGGCGAGGCCGCCGAACTGGCCGCCCTGGCCCTGAGCGAGCGGATCCGTGACCAGTTGCCCAACCTGCGCCTGCAGATCAACGCCGGCGCCGGCAGCTTCAAGAGCCAATTCAAGAAGGCCGACAAGAGCGGTGCGCTGTACGCACTGATCCTCGGTGACGACGAACTGGCCCAACAAGTGGTAGGTTTCAAACCCCTGCGTGGCCAGGGCGAACAACAAAGCATTGCCTGGGATGCGCTTGCTGCACACCTGGCCACCTGCGTCGTGCAGGGTTGAAGCTGTCAAACAGCCGATTTAGCGATTGAGGAGTATTGGGGTGTCGAGTACCGAAGATGAACAGCTGGCGGATTTGAAGGACTGGTGGACGCGCAACGGCAAGCCGCTGGTCACTGGCGGCCTGTTGGCGCTGGTCATCGTGTTCGGCTGGCAGGCCTACCAGAAATACCAGAGCAACCAGTCGCAAGGCGCCTCGGTGCTCTACCAGCAATTGCTGGAAACCACCCTGACCCCGGACGGCAAGCCTGACGCGGCCCGCGTGGCGGACCTGGCCGGCAAGCTGGACAAGGAATTCGGCGGCACTGCCTACGCCCAATACGGTCGCCTGTTCGTGGCCAAGGTGGCGGTGGACAGCGGCAAGCTGGACGACGCGGCCACCGAGCTGAAAGCCATCGTCGACAAGCCGGTCAACCCGACCCTGGGCGAAGTGGCGCGTCAGCGCCTGGCGCAGGTGCTGGCGGCGCAGAACAAGGCCGAAGACGCCTTGAAGCTGCTCGACGGCGATGCCGACAAGGCGTTCCTGGCGACTCGCGAAGAACTCAAGGGCGACCTGCTGGTACAGCTGGGTCGTGCCGATGAGGCCCATGCGGCCTACCAAAAAGCCAAGGCTGCGCTGTCGGATGAAGCCGCGGTCGGTGGCCTGCAAATCAAGCTGGACGACCTGGCCAAAGGGGATGCGTGACGTGATTCGTTGGAAACATGCAGCATTGCTGGCCCTGGCCATTCTGGCCGCGGGTTGCAGCAGCAACAGCAAGAAAGAACTGCCACCGGCCGAACTGACCGACTTCAAAGAAGAAGTCGTGCTGCAGAAGCAATGGAGCCGCTCCATCGGCGATGGCCAGGGTGAAACCTACAACATGCTGGTGCCGGCCATCGACGGCGACACTATCTATGCAGGCGACGTCACCGGCGTGGTGATGGCGATGGACCGCACCAACGGTGACGTCAAATGGGAAAAGGACCTTGAACTGCCTGTTTCCGGCGCCGTTGGCGTGGGTTACGGCCTGGTCATGATCGGCACGCTCAAGGGTGAGATCGTCGCCCTGGACGCGAGCAGCGGTGAAGAGAAATGGCGCGCCCGCGTGACCAGCGAAGTGCTCGCACCGCCCGCCACCAACGGTGACGTGGTGGTGGTGCAGACCCAGGATGACCGTCTGATCGGCCTGGATGCCGCCACCGGCAACCAGCGCTGGTTGTATGACAGCACCCCGGCGGTACTGACCCTGCGTGGCACCAGTGCGCCGATCGTTACCAACCGCTTGGCGGTGGCTGGCTTGTCGACCGGTAAAGTGGTTGCCTTGGATATTTCCAACGGCGTGCCGGTGTGGGAACAGCGCGTAGCGATCCCGCAAGGTCGTTCGGAACTGGAGCGTGTGGTCGACATCGACGGCGGCTTGCTGCTGTCCGGCGGTACGCTGTACGTCGCCAGCTACCAGGGTCGCGTCGCGGCACTGGACCTGGAAAGCGGTCGTCCGCTGTGGCAGCGCGATGCGTCCAGCTACGCCGGTGTCGCCCAGGGCTTTGGCAGCGTCTACGTGAGCCTGTCCTCGGGTACCGTCGAAGGCGTTGACGAGCGTTCCACCACCGCATTGTGGAGCAACGACTCCCTGGCCCGTCGTCAACTGTCGGCCCCGGAAGTGTTCTCCAGCTACGTCGCAGTGGGTGACCTGGAAGGTTACCTGCACCTGCTCAGCCAGGTGGACGGTCGTTTCGTCGGCCGTGAGCGCATCGACAGCGACGGCCTGCGTGCCCGTCCGCTGGTGGTGGGCAACATGATCTATGTGTATGGCAACAGCGGCAAACTGGAAGCCCTGACCATCAAGTAAGACTATGCTTGGGTTAATTCCCAAGCGGCTTCATTCATGTGGGAGCGGGCTTGCTCGCGAAAGCGGTGGATCAGTTGACATCCATCTCATTGGGCCACCGCATTCGCGAGCAAGCCCGCTCCTACAG
>NZ_JBIXJT010000004.1:343178-440396 GCF_052871455.1 Pseudomonas sp. LARHCG127 | reverse complement strand
GTGCGGGCGGCGCTCCCCGCGTCGCCCCCCCCCCCCCCCCCCCCCCCACCCCGCCCCCCCCCCCCCCCCCCCCCCCCCCCGCTCCTACAGGTTGGCCCCGAGCACCAGCCGCTGCCTCGCAGCGGCTTTTGTATTTTCTGAAATAACGAAGTGGAGAGCCGCATGGTTCCCGTAATCGCCCTGGTGGGCCGACCGAACGTCGGCAAGTCCACCTTGTTCAACCGCCTGACCAGGACTCGCGACGCCATTGTCGGCGACTTGTCCGGTCTGACCCGTGATCGCCAATACGGTGAGGCCAAGTGGCAAGGGCGTACCTATATTCTGGTCGACACCGGCGGCATCTCCGGTGATGAACACGGCATGGACGAAAAAATGGCCGAGCAGTCGCTGCTCGCCATCGAAGAAGCCGATGTGGTGCTGTTCCTGGTAGACGCCAAGGCCGGCTTTACCGCCGCCGACCAGATGATCGCCGAGCATTTGCGCAAGCGTAACAAGCGTTCCTACGTGGTCGCCAACAAGGTCGACAACATCGACCCGGACATGGCTCGCGCCGAGTTCGCACCGTTGGGCATGGGCCAGGCGATCCCGATCGCCGGCGCCCACGGTCGCGGCATCACCCAGATGCTGGAAATTGCCCTGGAGAGTTTCCCCAAGGACGACGCCGAAGAGCCGGAAGACGGCGAAGAAGAGATCGTTGCCGAAGGCGAGGAAGCCAAGCGCATTCCGGGCCCGAGCGAAAAAGACGGGATCAAGATCGCCATCATCGGCCGCCCGAACGTGGGCAAGTCGACCCTGGTCAACCGCATGCTCGGCGAAGACCGGGTCATCGTCTACGACCAGCCCGGCACCACCCGTGACAGCATCTACATTCCCTTCGAGCGTAATGAAGAGAAGTACACGCTGATCGACACCGCCGGTGTGCGCAAGCGCGGCAAGATCCACGAAGAAGTTGAAAAGTTCTCCGTGGTCAAGACGCTGCAGGCGATCAAAGACGCCAACGTGGTGATCTTCGTGATGGACGCCCGCGAGGGTGTGGTCGACCACGACTTGAACCTGCTGGGCTTTGCCCTGGAAGCCGGTCGTGCATTGGTCATCGCGATCAACAAGTGGGACGGCATGACGCCGAGCGAGCGCGACTTTGTGAAAGTCGAACTCCAGCGTCGGCTGTTCTTCGTCGACTTCGCCGACATCCACTTCATCTCGGCCTTGCACGGCACGGGCGTGGGCAACCTCTACGCTTCGGTGCAGAACTCGTTCAAGTCGGCGGTCACCCGCTGGCCGACCAACCGCCTGACCCAGATCCTCGAAGATGCGGTCGGCGAGCACGCGCCACCGATGGTCAACAACCGTCGGATCAAGCTGCGCTACGCCCACTTGGGCGGTGCCAACCCGCCGATTATCGTGATCCACGGTAACCAGATCGAGAAGGTGCCCAAGTCGTACGTTCGCTACCTGGAGAACACTTACCGTCGTGTCCTGAAGCTGGTCGGCACGCCGATCCGCATCGAGTTCAAGGGCGGCGAGAACCCGTACGAAGGCAACAAGAACACGCTCACCGACCGCCAGGTCAACAAGAAGCGCCGCTTGATGTCGCACCACAAGAAGGCCGACAAGAAGCGCCGCGACAAGCGCTGAATCAGGACCGCTTTTGTGGCGAGGGAGCTTGCTCCCGCTGGGCTGCGCAGCAGCCCCAAAGATGTACCTGCCACCGCAGTGCATCAGATGAAACACAGGGGCTGCTTCGCAGCCCAGCGGGAGCAAGCTCCCTCGCCACAGAGTTTTCCTGCGATTCGGTGACAAGAAAAGGGTGCCCTTGGCGGCACCCTTTTTCATGCCCGGCGATTGGGCTATCCTCGAGCTCTCCCGCGCCGTGCCAGAGCCGGGTGCAGAGCAGGGACCCTCCATGATCACCAGCAAGTTGCCGAACGTCGGCATCACGATTTTCACCCAGATGTCCCAGCTCGCCGCGCAGACGGGCGCGTTGAACCTGTCCCAGGGGTTTCCCGATTTCGATGGTCCGCAGGCCTTGCGCGACGCGGTCGGTCGGCACATCGCCCAAGGCCACAACCAATATTCACCCATGACCGGCCTGCCGGCGCTGCGCCAGCAGATCGCAGCGAAGATCGCCCGCAGCTACGGCGCCAGTGTCGATGCCGACCTGGAAGTCACCGTGACCCCTGGCGCGACCCAGGCGATTTTCTGTGCCATCGCAGCGGTGGTCCACAGCGGTGACGAAGTGATCGTCTTCGACCCCAGCTACGACAGTTACGAGCCTTCCGTGCAATTGGCTGGTGGGCGTTGCGTGCATGTGCCATTGGGCCTGGATGACTTCGCCATCGACTTCGAGAAACTCGGCGAAGCCTTGAGCCCGCGCACGCGCATGATCATCCTCAATTCGCCGCACAACCCTAGCGGCGCCCTGATCAGCCGCGCCGAACTGGATCAATTGGCGGCGCTGATTCGCGACCGCGACATCTATCTGGTCAGCGACGAGGTTTATGAGCACTTGGTGTTCGACGGCGTCGCCCATGCCAGTGTCCTGGCCCATGAAGAGCTGTACCGCCGTGCCTTCGTCGTCAGTTCGTTCGGCAAGACCTACCACGTCACCGGCTGGAAAACCGGCTACGTGGTGGCGCCAGCGGCGCTGACCGCGGAGCTGCGCAAGGTGCACCAGTACGTCAGCTTCTGCGGCGTGACGCCGTTGCAGTACGCCCTGGCTGACTTCATGGCCGAGCATCCGGAACACGTCGACGAACTGCCGGACTTCTACCAGGCCAAGCGTGACCTGTTCTGCGATCTGCTGGCCCCGTCGCGGTTCAGTTTCAAGCGCGTGACCGGCACGTATTTTCAACTGGTGGATTACTCCCAGATTCGCCCGGACCTGAATGACGTCGACATGGCGCTGTGGATGACCCGCGAACACGGCGTGGCGACCATTCCGATCTCGGTCTTCTACCAGGACCCACCGCAAGGCCAGCGCCTGGTGCGCCTGTGCTTTGCCAAACGCGAGGAGACGCTGCGCGAAGCGGCGGAAAAACTATGCGTGATTTGAGCGCGTTGCCGGACCTCGACATTGCCCTGGTCCAGACCACCTTGGCCTGGCATGACCGCGAGGCCAACCTGGAACATTTCGAAGCACTGCTCGAACAGGCGCGCGGGGCTGACCTGATCATCCTCCCGGAAATGTTCACCACCGGTTTCTCCATGGAGTCCGAGACCCTGGCGGAGCCTGAACACGGGCCCACCAGCCGTTGGCTCAAGGAGCAGGCGGCGAAACTGGACGCGGTGATCACCGGTAGCGTGATCATCCAGGCCGGCGACGGCAGCCATCGCAATCGCTTGCTGTGGGCGCGGCCGGACGGTGAAGTGCTGCATTACGACAAGCGCCATCTGTTCCGCATGGCCGGCGAGCATAACCACTACACACCGGGTGACCAGCAGGTGCTGTTCGAGCTCCAGGGCTGGCGGATCCGGCCGTTGATCTGCTACGACCTGCGCTTCCCGGCGTGGAGCCGTGATGCCGAGGACACCGACCTGCTGTTGTACACCGCCAACTGGCCCGGGGCGCGGCGACAGCACTGGAATCGGCTGTTGCCGGCCCGGGCGATCGAAAACCTGTGCTACGTGGCGGCGGTCAACCGTGTGGGCACCGATGGCAAGGGCTTCGCCTACACCGGGGACAGCCAGGTACTGGATTTCCAGGGGGAGAGCTTGCTCAGCGCTGGCGAAGCCGATGGCGTGTTCAGGGTGTGTTTGAAGGCGGCGGATCTGGCCGCGTATCGCACGCGGTTTCCGGCGAACCTGGATGCCGATCGCTTCGAATTCATTTATTGAAACGATTCAGCCTCAAGGAAAGGTGTTGCGTGCCGATAACGGGTCAGCCAAGGAGGAGTCCCTATGACCAGTATCAGCGCAACCACCGTTAACCCTTATCCATTGTCGGCCCCAAAGGTCTCCATCCGCGGGGCTGAAGAAGAGAAAGCAGTCAGCCCAGTGGCATCGACTGACAGCAGCGAAGACAAAGACAAGAAACTGGCAGTCGACACCAGCGGCGCGAATATCGCTGGTGCGGGTGGCAGCAGCGGCACCGGCGATGTCATCGAGCAACTGAAGAAGCAGATCGAACAGACCCAGAAGTTGCTGGCCGAGCAGCAAGCCCAGCTAGCCCGCGTGCAAAAAAGCCGGGCCGATGAAGAGCAGAAAGCCCAGGAAACCATGGCGATCCAGACCCAGATCATGGCGACCCAGGCGACTTTGCAAACCTTGCAGGCCGCGCTGTTGCAGGCGATGACTATTTCGATCGATACCCATGCCTGACATTTTGGTTGTCTGACAGGCCGCCATCGCGAGCAAGCTCGCTCCCACAAGGGAATTGAGGCGGACACAGATACCAATGTGGGAGCGAGCTTGCTCGCGATGAGGCCCTGACAGGCCGCACAAAACCATCAGCCAAACAAAAAAGGCCCTGAGGTTCACACCCCAGGGCCTTTTTGCATTTCAGCCTTGGATCAAGCCGCCTTGGCCTCTGGCTGGCTCAGCGAACGGTTCAGCGCACTGAACAGCGCCTTGAAGCTCGCGGTGGTGATGTTCTCATCGATGCCCACACCATGCACCGCACGCTCGCCGTTGACTCGCAGTTCGATGTACGCCGCCGCCTTGGCGTTGGTGCCGGCGCCGATGGCGTGTTCGTTGTAGTCCATGATCTCCACCGGAATCGGCAGGCCAGCCACCAGTGCTTCCAGGGCGCCGTTGCCTCGGCCGCGCCAGTGCAGGTTGGTCTCGCCCTGGCCCTTGCTCGCCACTTCCACTTCCACGGCGCTGTTGCCGTTTTCTTCCTGCAGGCGATGGCTGACCAGGGCGTACGGGGTGTTGGCTTGCAGGTATTCACGCTGCAGCAGGGCGTGGATCTGCTGGGCGGTCATTTCCAGGCCCAGGCGATCGGTTTCGCGCTGCACCACCTGGCTGAACTCGATCTGCATGCGACGGGGCAGGCTGATGCCGTATTCCTGCTCCAGCAGGTAGGCGATGCCGCCCTTGCCCGACTGGCTGTTCACACGAATCACTGCCTCGTAGCTGCGGCCGATATCGGCCGGGTCGATTGGCAGGTACGGCACTTCCCACAGGGTGTCCGATTTCTGCTGGGCAAAACCTTTGCGGATCGCATCCTGGTGCGAGCCCGAGAACGCGGTGTGAACCAGGTCGCCGACGTACGGATGACGCGGGTGCACCGGGATCTGGTTGCATTCCTCGACCACTTTGCGCACGCCGTCGATGTCGGAGAAGTCCAGCCCGGGGTTGATGCCCTGGGTGTAGAGGTTCAGCGCCACGGTTACCAGGTCGACGTTGCCGGTGCGTTCGCCGTTGCCGAACAGGCAGCCTTCGACACGGTCGGCGCCGGCCATCAGGCCCAGCTCGGTAGCGGCCACGCCGGTGCCACGGTCGTTGTGGGTGTGCAGGCTGATGAGCACGCTGTCACGACGGGTGATGTTGCGGTGGAACCACTCGATCTGGTCGGCGTAGATGTTCGGGGTGGCGACTTCCACGGTGGCCGGCAGGTTGAGGATCACCTTGCGCTCCGGAGTCGGGTTCCACACTTCGATCACGGCGTCGCAGACTTCCTTGGCGAATTCCAGCTCGGTGGCGCTGAAAGTCTCTGGCGAATACTCGAACTGCCACTGGGTTTCCGGCTGCTGGGCGGCGTATTTGACGAACAGCTTGGCTGCGTTCACCGCGATTTCCTTCACGCCTTCCTTGTCCTGGTTGAACACGATGCGGCGGAACGACGGGCAGGTGGCGTTGTACAGGTGGACGATGGCTTTTTTCGCGCCACGCAGGGATTCGAACGTGCGGGCGATCAGGTCTTCACGGGCCTGGGTCAGCACCTGGATGGTGGTGTCGTCCGGGATGTGGCCTTCCTCGATGAGGGTGCGCACGAAATCGAAGTCGGTCTGCGACGCGGCCGGGAACGACGCTTCGATTTCCTTCACGCCCACCGCGACCAGGGTTTTCCAGAAGCGCAGCTTCTTGACCGCGTCCATCGGCTCGATCAGCGACTGGTTGCCGTCGCGCAGGTCGGAGCTGCACCAGATCGGCGCGGCGGTGATGGTCTTCGACGGCCAGGTGCGATCCGGCAGGTTGATGGTCGGGAAGGCGCGGTATTTCGAAGACGGGTCTTTGAGCATGCTCATGGGCGGAATCCTTATTGTCGTGGCCGGAAAAAGGCGGCCTGCCGGTGGTTCGAATGGGGGTGGCTCTACAGCCGGGACGAGGTGCCGCGATTCAGCCCGGCAGTCGTGCGCTGACGAGGCACAGGCTGCGGTGCTGGCGAAGCTGGATGAGGGTGTGAGAGGTTTTCATGTCCTCAACCCTAACCGCGTGAGGGGCGGATCGCAAGCAGTCGGAAAAAATTGAGAGAAGTTCTGCTTTTAGGCGGGTTTGCGAGATTTAATCGCGCATGTGTCAGGTATGAATGTCAGAAATTGCGTCGATGTTTTGAGCTTGGCAATTCGTGGGATAGTGGTGATGCGGCTGTCGTCATCGCGAGCAGGCTCGCTCCCACAGGGATCTCTGGTGGTTGCAGATGTTATGTTCACTAGAGATCCCAATGTGGGAGCGAGCCTGCTCGCGATGAGGCCAGTAGCCCCACCGCAAATACTCAGGGTTGAAAAGCACCGATAAAAATCGCCGGATCCACCCGCGCATCATTCAAGCTGATGTTCCAGTGCATGTGCGGCCCGGTCGCCCGGCCGGTGGCGCCGACCTTGCCCACCACAGTGCCCCGGGCCAGTTGCTGGCCAACCTTCACGTCGATCTTCGACATGTGGCAGAACATGCTGATGAAGCCCTGGCCATGGTCGACGAATACGGTGTTGCCATTGAAGAAGTAATTGCCGGTGAGGATCACCTTGCCGGCGGCCGGGGTCTTGATCGGCGTGCCGGCGGGCACGGCGAAGTCCAGGCCGGCGTGGGGGTTGCGTTCTTCGCCGTTGAAGAAACGGCGCACGCCGAACTTGCTCGACAGCGGACCGTTGACCGGTTTGTCCAGCAACAGGTTGCTGGGGATGTTCGGGCTGAAGCTGCGGTAAGCCTTCAGTTGCACCGCCAGCTCGGCGTCGATGCGCTTGAGATCCGCCGGGTTCGGATTGACCTGGCGCTTGTTCTTCAGGGTGATGTGCTGCTCGGGGTACTTCTTGTAGCCGACCACGAACGGTTGGGTCGTGCCGGCGCTGCTGATCTGCTGGGTGCCGGGCTGGACCGTCAGCGGTATGCCGACAATCGCCAGCCAGTTCTGTTGTTCCTTGACCACCAGCACCGGTTTGCCCTGGTAAGTGGCTTTTGGTGCCTGGGCCGCGCTGCCTAGGTCCACCACGGCCACACCGCCGGGCACCGGCTTGTTCAGCAAGCGGGTGATGTAACTGTCAGCGTGGGCGTTGACGGTCAGGCACAGCAGGAACAAGGGGGCGAGATATCGCGGCATGAATCAATCCAGTAAAGAAAGGGTGACCGGCGTCAGGTGATTGTCTTCGACCCGCACCAGCAGTTCGCCTTCGCCGAGCTTGGCGGTCAGGCGTTGGCCGGTCTGGGTTTGCCCGGCGCTGCGGATCGCATGGCCGCGTTCGTCGAGCAGGATGCTGTAGCCGCGACCGAGGGTCGCCAGGGGGCTGACGATGTGCAGCGTCTGCATCTGGTTGTGCAATTGCACGCGTCGCGTCTTGAGCCCTTCGCGCATGGCCCGGGGCAGGCGTTCGGCGAGGCTGTCCAGGCGCTGGCGCAACATCGCCAGTTGGCGCCCCGGATGCTGCCCGGCCAGGCGGGTTTCCAGGCGGATCAGCCGTTCGCGGCGAGTATTGAGGCTGCGTTCGAAGGCCCGGCGCATGCGCATGTCCAGGTCGTCGAGGCGCTGGGCCTGCTGGCGCAGGCGTTCACCGGGATGGCGCAAGCGCCGGGTAAGACCCTCGAGGCGCAGTTGATCGCGCATCAGCCGGTCGCGCATGCGCATCACCAGCCGGCGATGCAGGCTTTCGACCCGGCGCACCAGGTCGCCGGCATCCGGCGCCAGCAGTTCGGCGGCGGCGGACGGGGTCGGGGCGCGGACGTCAGCGACGAAGTCACTGATGGAGACATCGGTTTCATGGCCCACGGCGCTGACGATCGGCGTGACGCAGGCGTCCACCGCCCGGGCCACGGCTTCTTCGTTGAAGCACCACAAGTCTTCCAGCGAACCGCCGCCCCGGGCCAGGATCAGCGCATCGAAACCGCGGGCATCGGCCAGTTTCAGGGCGCGGACGATTTGCGCGGTAGCTTCGCGGCCTTGCACGGCGGTGGGAATCAAGGTCAGGGATATCTGCGGCGCGCGGCGGCGGAACACGCTGATGATGTCGCGGATCACCGCGCCGGTAGGCGAGCTGATGATGCCGATGCGTTGCGGATGGGCTGGCAGCGGCACCTTGCGCTCGGCACTGAACAGGCCTTCGGCGCTGAGCTTTTCCTTCAGG
The DNA here is from genome assembly GCF_052871455.1 of Pseudomonas sp. LARHCG127. NCBI lineage: Bacteria > Pseudomonadati > Pseudomonadota > Gammaproteobacteria > Pseudomonadales > Pseudomonadaceae > Pseudomonas > Pseudomonas sp. LARHCG127. Next base: position 431,901 of record NZ_JBIXJT010000004.1, on the reverse strand, counting down.
GCATCGAAGGCCAGACGCAGGGCGCCATCGCCGGCCGGCTCCACGGTGTCGAGGATCAATTGATAGTCGCCACGGCCCTCGAACAGCGAAACCTTGCCGCGCACTTTCACCGCCAAGCCGTCTTTCAGAGCCTGGCGCACCCGTGCGGCGTTCTGTCGGAACAGCGCGCAACGCACCTGGGCGCCGCTGTCCTTGAGGGTGAAGTACACGTGGCCGGAGGCGGGGCGGGCAAGGTTGGAGATCTCGCCCTCGACCCAGATGTTGCTGAACACGTCTTCGAGCAACACCCGCGCGCGGCCGTTGAGCTGGCTGACAGTCAGGACTTCGCGGTCCAGGCCCAGTCGGGCAAAGGGATCTTTAATCATGGGCGGCATGATAAGGGGATTCGTTGGTGAATCTCCATGTGTGAAAACAAATCCTCCTGTGCGCTTTCTGTCAGACCGAGTCGTCCCCTTCGCGAGCAAGCCCGCTCCCACAGGTACAGCATCAACCTTCAGATCGCTGATTTCTCCCTGTGGGAGCGGGCTTGCTCGCGAAGGCGATAGGTCAGTCACCACAAATACTGGATCTGCCCCGACACATCTGGCTAAAGTCCCCGCTCTCCTCATCAAGGAAGTGCCGGATGAATCTTCTCCCATGGTTGGGCCAGTGGGCATTTGCCCCGATGGAATGGCTGGTGATCGCCTCGGCCATTGTCCTGGCCTACATCGTGTTCGGCATCGCCGGGTTTGGCACGGCGCTGGTGGCGGCGCCGATCCTGCTGTTGTTCATGCCCCTGTCGAAAATCGTCCCGCTGCTGGTCTTGCTCGATTTTGTCGCGGCTTTCGGCAATTTGTTGCCCTCGCGTCGGGACGTGTCCCGGCCGGAACTGCTGCGGTTGCTGCCGTGCATGGCGCTGGGTTGCACTCTCGGGGTGATTTTCCTGCTCAACCTCAAGTCCGACTTGTTGCTGTTGTTGATGGGGCTGTTCATCTGCGCTTATGCCATCTACAGCCTGTTGATAAAGACCCGGCCGACGCAGCTGTCTTCGTCGTGGGCGTTTCCAATGGGCACCGTGGGCGGGATGTTCGGGGCGTTGTTTGGCAGTGGCGGCTTTTTGTATGCCATCTACCTCAACAGTCGCCTGCCCAAGGACTCGGCCCGTGCCACGCAAAGTGCCTTGATCAGTTGCAGCACCGTGGTGCGCTTGAGCTTGTTTATCATCGCCGGGGTGTATGCCGAGCTACCCTTGTTGGTACTGGCGCTGTGTTTGTTGCCGGCCATGGCGCTGGGGTTGTGGGTGGGCCGTCGCTTGACCATGAGGTTGTCGCGCGAAGCGTTCGTGCGACTGGTCACCTGGCTGGTGCTCGCCAGCGGTATCGCCTTGATCGGGCGTTACCTGAGTGCTTGACCTGGCCCAGCCAGGGATTAAGCTGCCGGCCCTTTATAAGAACCGCCAGGGAAACCTCCAGGCCTCGCCATGAATTCGCAAAGCATCATCGTCCCGAAAATTTCCACTTTGCCGGTCCACGAGCCTCGGGCCCGGGCAATCGTGCGCTGGCTGGTGCGCAAGAATATCGTCGAAGAACAACTGACCACCTGCGGGCGTACCGGCAATCGCATGGCCCACGCCATCGCCCCCGGTGCCCGTGACGTGGTGCTGCATCCCGACGCACTGCCGTTCGGCGAGCCGGTCAATGGCCTGGAGATCATCACCAAGCGCTGCATCTATACGCCGGCCAAGGGCTTTCTTGAGGAGGCCGGTTGCGCCGAGTGTCGCCGGGAGATTGGCGAAGCGCTGTTCGAAAGCCTGGAAGACTGGATGCCAGGGCGCACCGACAACTTCACCTGTCCCGAGTGCGGTCATGAAGATGACATCAATGGCTTTCTGTTCCTGCAGCCGTGCGGCTTTTCCAACCTGGGGTTCATCTTCAATAACTGGCTGGAGGCGGGGTTCAAGCAGGAATTCCTCGATGAATTCGCCGATTGGCTGGATCAGCCGGTGAGTTGGGTGAGGGTGGAGTTGTAATGTGAGGAAGCATGCAATCCCTGTGGCGAGGGAGCTTGCTCCCGCAGGGCTGCGAAGCGGCCCCAAGATGTCTGCGGCCGCTGCGCGACCGAGCGGGAGCAAGCTCCCTCGCCACGGGGTCGGTGTATGACCGGAGCGCAGTGATCAGCCCCGTCAATCACCCCGCCAATAATAGACAGAGTTTTACATTGAGCCAGACGGGGTGCATGAGTATAATGGCGCGCTTCCATTTTCCCGCTCGGGAGCCCCCGCGATGCTGCGTATCAGCCAAGAAGCTCTGACCTTCGACGACATTCTCCTAGTGCCCGGTTATTCCGAGGTACTGCCTAACGAAGTCAGTCTCAAAACCCGTCTCACCCGTGGCATCGAACTGAATATCCCCCTGGTTTCCGCTGCCATGGACACCGTGACCGAAGCCCGTCTGGCCATTGCCATGGCCCAGGAAGGCGGTATCGGTATCATCCACAAGAACATGACCATCGAACAGCAGGCCGCCGAAGTGCGCAAGGTCAAGCGGTTCGAGGCTGGCGTGGTCAAGGATCCGATCACCATCGAGGCTGACGCCACGGTCCGGGATCTGTTCGAACTGACCCGCATGCACAACATCTCCGGCGTTCCGGTGCTGCACGATGGCGACCTGGTCGGCATCGTCACCTCCCGCGACGTGCGTTTCGAGAACCGCCTGGATGCTTCCGTCCGCCAAGTGATGACGCCTAAAGAGCGCCTGGTCACGGTCAAGGAAGGCACCAGCAAGGACGACGTCCGCGAGTTGCTGCACAAGCACCGCATCGAGCGCGTGCTGATCGTCGATGACAAATTCGCCCTCAAGGGCATGATGACCGTCAACGACATCGAAAAAGCCAAGGCCTACCCGCTGGCGAGCAAGGACGACCAGGGTCGTCTGCGCGTCGGCGCCGCCGTCGGCACCGGCAAGGACACCGGTGACCGCGTCGCCGCCTTGGTCAATGCCGGCGTTGACGTGGTGGTGGTCGACACCGCCCATGGTCACTCCAAAGGCGTGATCGACCGCGTTCGCTGGGTCAAGCAGAACTTCCCTGACGTGCAGGTGATCGGTGGCAACATCGCCACCGGCGCAGCCGCCAAGGCCCTGGCCGACGCCGGCGCCGACGCCGTCAAGGTCGGTATCGGCCCTGGCTCGATCTGCACCACCCGCATCGTCGCAGGTGTCGGCGTGCCGCAGATCAGCGCCATCGCCAACGTCGCCGCTGCCCTTGAAGGCACTGGCGTGCCGTTGATCGCCGACGGCGGTATCCGTTTCTCCGGTGACCTGTCCAAGGCCATCGTTGCCGGTGCCTACTGCGTGATGATGGGTTCGATGTTCGCCGGTACCGAAGAAGCGCCGGGCGAGATCGAGCTGTTCCAGGGCCGTAGCTACAAGGCTTATCGCGGCATGGGTTCGCTGGGCGCCATGTCCCAGGCCCAGGGCTCTTCCGACCGTTACTTCCAGGACTCCTCCGCGGGTGCCGAGAAGCTGGTGCCGGAAGGTATCGAAGGTCGTGTGCCATACAAAGGCACCCTGAGCGCCATCATCCATCAACTGATGGGCGGCCTGCGTTCTTCCATGGGCTACACCGGCAGCGCCGACATCGAAGAGATGCGCACCAAGCCGGAATTCGTGCGCATCACCGGCGCCGGCATGGCCGAGTCCCATGTCCACGACGTGCAGATCACCAAGGAAGCGCCGAACTACCGTGTAGGTTAAGGCTTCCAGCAAAACGTTAATCACCGGGGCTGTTCATTCAGCCCCGAGTTGTTTCTGATTCACTACATGAGAATGAGTCATGGCCCTCGACATTCACGCTCACCGCATCCTGATCCTCGACTTCGGTTCCCAGTACACCCAACTGATCGCCCGCCGCGTGCGTGAGATCGGCGTGTACTGCGAGCTGCATCCGTTCGACATGGATGACGAAGCGATTCGCGAATTCGCTCCGAAAGGCGTCATCCTCGCCGGCGGCCCCGAGTCCGTGCACGAAGCCGACAGCCCGCGCTGCCCGCAAGCCGTGTTCGACCTGGGCGTGCCGGTCTTCGGTATCTGCTACGGCATGCAGACCATGGCTGAACAGCTGGGCGGCAAGGTCGAAGGTTCGGACCTGCGTGAGTTCGGTTACGCCCGCGTCGACGTGGTCGGCAAGAGCCGCCTGTTGGACGGTATCGAGGACCACGTCGACGCCGATGGCCTGTTCGGCCTGGACGTGTGGATGAGCCACGGTGACAAGGTCACCAAGATGCCGGAAGACTTCCACATCCTGGCCAGCACCCCGAGCTGCCCGATTGCCGGCATGTTCAACGATGACCGCCGCTACTACGGCGTGCAGTTCCACCCTGAAGTGACCCACACCAAGCAGGGCGGCCGGATCCTGTCGCGTTTTATCCTCGACATCTGCGGGTGCGAAGCCCTGTGGACCCCGTCGAAGATCGCTGAAGACGCCATCGCCCAGGTCCGCGCCCAGGTCGGCACCGACAACGTGCTGCTGGGCCTGTCCGGCGGCGTTGACTCCTCGGTGGTTGCCGCGCTGCTGCACAAGGCCATCGGCGACCAGCTGACCTGCGTGTTCGTCGACAACGGCCTGCTGCGCCTGCACGAAGGCGAGCAAGTGATGGCCATGTTCGCCGAGAACATGGGCGTCAAGGTGATCCGCGCCAACGCCGAAGAGCAGTTCCTGAACAACCTGGCCGGCGAGTCCGACCCGGAGAAGAAACGCAAGATCATCGGCCGCACCTTCATCGACGTGTTCGATGCCGAATCCTGCAAGCTGGACAACATCAAGTACCTGGCCCAGGGCACCATCTACCCCGACGTGATCGAGTCGGCCGGCGCCAAGAGCGGCAAGGCCCACGTGATCAAGTCCCACCACAACGTCGGTGGCCTGCCGGAAGAGATGAACCTCAAGCTGGTCGAGCCGCTGCGCGAACTGTTCAAGGACGAAGTGCGTCGCCTCGGCCTGGAACTGGGCCTGCCGTACGACATGGTCTACCGCCACCCATTCCCGGGCCCGGGCCTGGGCGTGCGGATCCTCGGTGAAGTGAAGAAGGAATACGCCGACCTGCTGCGTCGCGCCGACCACATCTTCATCGAAGAACTGCGCAAGGCCGACTGGTACCACAAGGTCAGCCAGGCGTTCGTGGTGTTCCAGCCGGTGAAATCGGTGGGCGTGGTCGGCGATGGCCGTCGCTACGCCTGGGTCGTCGCCCTGCGCGCCGTGGAAACCATCGACTTCATGACCGCGCGCTGGGCACACCTGCCGTACGAGCTGCTGGAGACTGTTTCCGGGCGGATCATCAATGAAATCGAAGGCATTTCTCGCGTGACGTATGACGTGTCGAGCAAGCCACCGGCGACGATTGAGTGGGAGTGATGGGGCGTCCGGCGCTGACCGGTAGCCTCTAGCAAGGAACACCCTGAAGCCCGCTTGATTGCGGGCTTTTGGCGCTTTGGGGTTCGGCACCTCCTTGTAGTCGGTCCGCGCCAGCACGCGGTCGGCTTCCAGATACTTCAGTTGCTGGATCAGCACTTTGTCACTGACGTGATGAGACTTGAAAGGCTCGCGTCATTGCCAGCCAAACACGCAACCGTGGCGAGGGAGCTTGCTCCCGCTGGGGTGCGAAGCGCCCCCAATTCAAGCGGGTAGGATCAACCTGACACACCGCGATGAGGGGTTGGGGCTGCTGTGCATCCCAGCGGGAGCAAGCTCCCTCGCCACAGGGATAGAGGCGGTTCCAAGCGGTCTGCGCCCATCCATGCCAAATTTCCTATTGTTGTCCCTGGCTTGCCCACGCTTGTCCTTCGCTCCCTGTTAGGGAATGTCGCCTGGCGGTTCAGTCACCTTTCGCTACGATTCCCCGCCTCATCGGGCACCGAGAAGTGCTTATCATCGGCCGGCGAAGCCCCGCGGGAATTTCGCCGGCATGCCTCGCGAAACGCTGTCGCATAACGATGCTGAGGAACAGAACAATGGAATATACCTTTACCTTGAAATACCAGCTTGCTGAAGATAACCGTGACCCGTATGGACTGGTCGAGCGATTGGGTGAAGCTGGCTGCGACGATGCGCTGGTAGGCATTGGTCGGTCTGGGCGGCTGGCGCTTGAATTCACTCGCGATGCTCCAGATGCAGCCAAGGCAGTGCTTAGCGCTCTGGGCGACGTCCGCCGCGCGGTGCCGTCGGCCAAACTGATTCATTCATGATGCAGTGGGCAACCCACGTCGGGAACTACTGAAGCACGCCCTGGCCGCCACTCAGGCGGCCACCGCCGATTTCACCGCCGCGCCACATCCGAAAAATAAAACTTATCCAGCGTATGCCGCGATTCGGTGTACTCGAACTGCCGGCCGTCCTGGAGAAAGGTCTGGTTACTCACCACGATGACATGGCTTTGGCCTTCGAGGTCCAAGTGCTGCTGGTCGTCCTTGCCGCAGCGGACCGCTTCGATGGTGCGCTGGGCGTAGGCGATTTGCAGTTGCAGGGTCTGTTCGATGAAAGCGTAGATCGACTGCACGGCGATGTCGCGGGTCAGGCCGGGGATCACGTCGCTGACGAAGTGGTTGATGTCCAGGATCACGCGCTTGCCGTCGATTCGCCGGACCCGCTTGATGCAGGTGACCTGGCTGCCGGCGGGGGCCTTGATGTGCTCGAGCAGCGCGCCTTCCAACGGTAACTGGCTGAACTCGACCACTTCGGTACTGACGTCATTGCCCAGGCGCGGGTAGGTCTCCTGGAAACTGACGATGCCGCCGAGCTGGAATTCGATGGGCTGGGTGGACAGCACGAAGGTGCCCTTGCCATGGATCTTCTGGGCGAAGCCGCGCTCCTGGAGTTGCTCGATGGCCTTGCGCACCGTGCCACGACTGGCCTGATAGCTGTCCATCAATTCGGTTTCGGAGGGCAGGCGGGCGCCTCGCTCCAGGCGTTCGGTGGTAATGCTGGTCAGCAGATCGTTGTAGATCTGGTTGTATTTGCTCATGGGGGGGCTCTGTACCGCGCTGTTCACCGGGGCGGAACCTTACGGGCCAAGTGGGGGATTTGTCCATTCAGCTGTCACCGTTTGACCACAGGAGCGTAGGACGTTTCCGGGACAGTCGGGGGCTCATCATAAACAAAAACATAACTCGTCTGTACGAGTTGTTGATTTAACTCGTACAGACGAGTACTTTCTCTTCCACGTGCTGTCGACTCTCAATAACAAGAATGACGCGGAAGAAAAAAGCATGAGCCACGATTACTCCAGAATCGCCAGCGAGCTGCTGCACAGCTTGGGTGGCGTCGACAATATCGAGCAGGCCGCCCACTGCGTGACGCGCCTGCGCCTGTCCCTCAAGGACGCGGCCCGGGTGGACAGTGCCACGCTGAACCAGATCGACCTGGTCAAGGGCTCGTTTTTCACCGGAGGCCTGTTCCAGGTGGTCATTGGCCCCGGCGAGGTGGAAAAGGTCTACGCCGCCCTGCGCGAGCTGACCGGCCTGGCCGCCGCGACCATCGCCGACGTCAAGCGCCAGGGCGCGCAGAAGGGCAACGGCATGCAGCGCCTGGTGCGGGTGCTCTCCGATGTGTTCATGCCCATCCTGCCCGCCCTGGTGATCGCCGGCCTGCTGATGGGCGTCAACAACCTGCTGGGCGCCAAGGGCATGTTCATTGCCGGGCAGACGTTGCTCGATGCCTATCCGAACCTGGACGGCGTCTGGAGCCTGATCAACCTCATGGCCAACACCTCCTTCGTCTTTCTCCCGGCCTTGGTGGGCTGGTCGGCGGCCAAGCGTTTCGGCGGCAGCGAGATCCTTGGCATCGTGCTGGGCCTGATGCTCGTCCACCCGGACCTGCTCAACGCCTGGAACTACGGCAAGGCCGTGGCGGGACTGGACGGCCAGAGCCTGCCGTATTTCGATATCTTCGGCTGGTTCCGGATCGAGAAAGTCGGCTACCAAGGGCAGATCCTGCCGATCCTGCTGGCGGCCTATGTCATGAGCGTGATCGAGCGATGGTTGCGGGCCAGGGTGCCCAACGCGATCCAACTGCTCGTGATCCCCATCACCACCATCGTGATTACCGGGGTGCTGGCCCTCGCCATCATCGGTCCGGTCACCCGCCACCTGGGCATCCTGATCACCGAAGGCATGGTGGCGCTGTTCGACCTGGCACCGGTGATTGGCGGGGCGATCTTCGGCCTGCTTTATGCGCCGCTGGTGGTGACCGGCATGCACCACATGTTCCTGGCGGTGGACTTGCAATTGATCTCAACCCAGGGCGGCACCTTCATCTGGCCGATGATCGTCATGTCCAACCTGGCCCAGGGCAGCGCGGCGCTGGCGGTGTTCTACATGACCCGCAATGCGCGGGACAAGAGCATGGCGTCCACCTCGGCGATTTCCGCTTATTTCGGCATCACCGAACCGGCGATGTTCGGGGTCAACCTGCGCTACAAATTCCCCTTCTATTGCGCCCTGGCCGGCTCGGCCCTGGGCTGTATTTTCCTGTCGTTGAACAAGATCAAGGCCTCGGCGATTGGCGTGGGAGGCCTGCCGGGGTTCATTTCCATCGTGCCGGACTACATACCGATGTTCGTGGTCGGCATGGTCATCGCCATGAGCGTGCCCTTTGCCCTGACCTGCGCGTTGAGCATGAAGATCGTCCGGCCGGGCTATCGGGTGGCCTAAGCCCTGTGGGAGCCGGGCTCGCCCGCGATGAGGCCTGTGGGGCCGGTACAAAACAGACTGAAGGGAACGCACATGCAAGACTGGCAACGTTCGGTGATCTACCAGATCTACCCCAAGAGTTTCTACAGCCATGGCGGCCAGGCCACCGGTGATTTGCTGGGGGTAGTGGACAAGCTCGACTACTTGCACTGGCTGGGTGTGGACTACCTGTGGCTGACGCCGTTCCTGCGTTCGCCGCAACGGGACAATGGCTACGACATCAGCGACTACTACGCCATCGACCCCAGCTACGGCACCATGGCCGATTGCGAATTGTTGATCGCCGAGGCGCGCAAGCGCGGTATCAAGCTGATGCTCGACATCGTGGTCAATCACACCTCCATCGAGCACCCCTGGTTCCAGGCCGCCCGCAGCAGCCTCGACAACCCGTACCGCGATTTTTATATCTGGCGGGACCAGCCGAACACCTGGGAGTCCAAGTTCGGTGGCTCGGCCTGGGAGTACGAGGCCCAGACTGGCCAGTATTACCTGCACCTGTTCGACCATACCCAGGCCGACTTGAACTGGGACAACCCCCAGGTCCGCGCCGAAGTGTTCAAGATGATGCGTTTCTGGCGGGACAAGGGCGTGGGGGGCTTCCGTCTCGATGTGATCAACCTGATTTCCAAGCCGGCCGACTTTCCTGACGACCACACCGACGGCCGGCGTTTCTATACCGACGGTCCCAATGTGCATCGCTACTTGCAGGAAATGCACCGGGAAGTCTTCGAGGGTTTCGACCTGATCAACGTTGGCGAGATGTCGTCCACCAGCCTCGAGCACTGTGTTCGTTATTCATGCCCGGCTTCCCGCGAACTGTCGATGACCTTCAATTTCCATCACCTGAAGGTGGACTACCCGAACCTGCAAAAGTGGGTGCGGGCCGACTTCGACTTTCTCGAACTCAAACGCATCCTGTCCGACTGGCAGGTCGGCATGCAGGCCAGTGGCGGCTGGAATGCGCTGTTCTGGTGTAACCATGACCAGCCGCGAGTGGTGTCGCGGTTTGGCGACGACGGTGAGTACCGCGTGCCTTCGGCGAAGATGCTCGCCACGGCGTTGCACTTTCTCCAGGGCACGCCGTTCGTGTACCAGGGCGAGGAGCTGGGCATGACCAATCCGGGCTTCGATCACATCGAGCAATACCGCGATGTGGAAACCCTGAACATCTATCGCCTCAAGCGCAACGCCGGAGTCCCCGAGGCCGAGGCCATGGCGCCAATCATGCAGAAGTCCCGTGACAACGGGCGCACGCCAATGCAATGGAGCGCCGGGCCGAACGCGGGGTTCAGCCGGGCCGACCCCTGGATTGGCGTGCCTGCCAACGCCGCGTTCATCAACGTCGAGCAACAACAAAAAGACGCGACCTCGGTGCTGCATTACTACCGCGAGCTGATCGCCCTGCGTCGCAGCGAAGCCTTGATCCAGGACGGCGTCTATCGCCTGCTGTTGCCTGAGCATCCCCACGTGTGGGCCTACCTGCGCGAAGGGCAGGGTGAGCGCCTGCTGGTGGTCAGCCATTTTTATGGGGGCGACTGCGAGGTGGAGCTGCCCGAAGGGGTCCTCACCCAAGAGACGAAACAACGCTGGGTGATTGGCAACTACGAAGCGGGTGAACACCGATACCGACGGCTGCGCCTGCGGCCCTACGAGTCGTTCGTGCTGCACCTGAGCGACTGAATAAAAAACTTCCCCTGACCCAGGCAATGCCTGAAAGCGAACACGTTGCGCCAGACGCATCGTGGGCCCTTTGTCGCCGGCCAAACGGCAAACAAGGGGGGAAGTCATGGAGCAAACAACAATAAGAAACAATGGAGAGGCGTATGAAAACAATAATAAACCGTGGCCTGGCCGCGTCCTGTATCTGCCTGGCGCTGCCGTTACCGGTTCAGGCGCTGGAGTTTTCCGGTTATTTGCGCAGTGGCGTCGGCAGCGCGACCAATGGCCGTTCCCAATCCTGTTTCCAGTTGCCTGGAGCGCAGACCAAATATCGGTTGGGCAACGAGTGCGAGCAGTACGGGGAATTGGAGCTGCGCCAGGATCTGTTCACCCTCGACGATGGCTCGGTGTTGAGCGTGGACGGCATGGCGTCGCTGTACAACCGCTACGACCGCACGCCGACCTTCCAGGGTGAAAACGGCGCGGCGCGCATGCCGCAGATGTATGCCCAATGGTCGAACATGCCCAGCCTGAACGGCGGGTCGTTGTGGGCCGGCCGGCGGTATTACAAGCGCAACGACATCCATATTTCGGATTTCTACTACTGGAACCAGAGCGCCACTGGTGGCGGGATCGAGGACGTGCTGATCGGCGGGTTGAAATACAGCTACGCCTTCTCGCGCAAGGACAACCTCTACCAGAAAGACCCGGTCAACCGGCATGACTTCAACGTCGCTGGTTTCAGGACCAACCCTGGCGGCGAGTTGGAATTTGGCTTGAGCTTCATCGACCGGGCGAACCGTCGTGACGCCCACCGCGGTTGGGCCTTGACCGCCCAGCATGTGCAACAGGACTTCCTGGGTGGCAAGAATAAACTGGCCTTGCAATACGGCGAGGGCCCCGGCACCGGGCTGGGTTATACCGGCGACACCGGGCTGGACGACAGCAACAAGAGCTATCGTCTGGTGGAGTTTTTCGATTGGCAGGTCACGCCGCGTTTCGGCGGGCAGGTGCAGGCGGTGTACCAGAAGGACATCCGCCCCGACGGCACCGACCAGGACTGGCTGTCATTGGGAGTTCGCCCGGCGTACGCCATCACCGATCAGTTCAAGCTGGTGGCCGAACTGGGCCACGACCAGGTGCAGGCCAACGATGGAACACGCAAGCTGAGCAAGTTCACCTTTGCCCCCACCTGGTCGCCCAAGGGCCCGGAATTCTGGGCGCGCCCGGAAATACGGCTCTATTACACCTACGCCAGTTGGAACGCGGCTGCCCAGCGTGCAGCCAATGAGTTGGCGGCCGGCTCGGCGCTGTCCGACACCGGTGCGTTTGGTGGGGCGCGGCATGGTTCCAACGTGGGCCTGCAGGTCGAATACTGGTGGAAATGACCCGTGCAGGCGCGGGTCGCTGGTTGGCGTGCCCGCGATGCGAAAAAGAACAGACAGCAGCAGGTGAAGTCATGAATACAACGCAATCTTTGCAATTGCTCGCACCGCTGTCCGGGGTCTTGATGCCTTTGGACAGCGTGCCGGATCCGGTTTTCTCCAGCCGTGTGGTGGGGGATGGCATTTGTATCGATCCGACCTCGCAAACCCTTTGCGCGCCGCTGTCCGGTGTCGTCGGCACGCTCCAGGACAGCGCCCATGCGGTGAGTATCACCGCTGACAACGGTGTCCAGGTGCTGATGCATATCGGCCTGGACACGGTCAACCTGGCGGGCAAGGGGTTTACCTCGCGGGTGACCATGGGGCAACGGGTCGAGGCCGGTCAGCCGCTGATCGATTTCGATGCCGACTACATCGCCTTGCACGCGCGCAGTCTGTTGACGCTGATGCTGGTGGTCAGTGGCGAACCCTTCAGCCTGCTCGTGGACGAGGCCACTGGCATCGAGAGCGGCGTGCCGTTGTTGCAGGTGCGCTCAGATGAGCAGGGAGCGGCCGACGAGGCGCAGTCGGGCACGGTGCTGTTTTCCCGGCGGCTGGTCGTGCCCAATGAAAGTGGCCTGCACGCCCGTCCTGCCGCGGTGTTCGCCCAGGCGGCCAAGGGCTTCGACGCCCATATCCAACTGCATAAGCAGCAAGCCAGCGCCAACGCCAAATCCCTGGTGGCGATCATGGCGTTGCAGACGGCCAAGGGCGACAGTGTGCAGATCAGCGCCGCCGGTGCCCAGGCTGGGCAGGCCATCGAAGCGCTGGAACAAATGCTGCTGTCAGGGTGCGGCGAAACAGTGCAAGCGCCGCTAACACTGGAGCCGATCACCGCCATCGAACCCTCGATGCCCGGCCGGCTGCGGGGTGTCTGCGCATCGCCCGGCTCGGCGTTTGGTGAAGTGGTCCAGATCGCTTCCCAGGTCTTGGACATCGAGGTGGCGGGCGTCGGCATCGAGGCCGAGCAGGCGGCCCTGGATCAAGCACTGGAGCAGGCGACGCAAGCCTTGAAAGCATTACAGGGCGAGGCGGCAGGCAGCGTCCAGGCACAGATTTTTCGTGCCCATCAAGAATTGCTCGAAGACCCCACCTTGCTGGAGCAGGCCCAAGCCTTGATCGCCGCGGGCAAGAGCGCGGCGTTCGCCTGGAAAACCGCCACCGAGGCGAGCGCCGCGCTGTTCCAGCAATTGGGCGGCGCTCTGCTGGCCGAGCGCGCAACGGACCTGGCCGATGTCGGGCAGCGGGTGCTCAAGTTGATCCTGGGCGTGCAGGACAACGCCTGGAACCTGCCCGAACAGGCGATTCTGGTGGCCGAGCAACTGACGCCCTCCCAGACCGCCAGCCTCGACACCTCACGCATCGCCGGTTTTGTCACCGTGGGCGGCGGCGCCACCAGCCATGTCGCGATCCTGGCCCGTGCGCTGGGCCTGCCCTCGTTGTGTGGCGTGGCGCAAGGCGCGTTGGCCTTGGATAACGGCACTCGGGTGTTGCTGGACGCTGATAGCGGTGAACTGCACGTGAACCCGGATCAGGCCTTGATCGAGCAACGCCGGATCGCGGGTGAGCGGCAGCGCCAACGACATCAGCGAGACCTGGAACAGTCGGCCCTGGCGGCTCGTACCCTGGACGGCCATCGAGTCGAGGTCAGTGCCAATGTCGGGTCGCTGCGAGACGTGGAGCAGGCCATGGCCCTCGGCGGCGAAGGTGTGGGACTGTTGCGCTCCGAACTGCTCTACCTGGATCGCGCCCACCCACCTGGCCACGACGAGCAAGCGACCCTGTACAGCGCCGTCGCCCGGGTTCTCGGACCTGAGCGCAACCTGGTGGTTCGCACCCTCGACGTGGGTGGGGACAAGCCGCTGGCTTACGTGCCGATGGCTCATGAGGCCAATCCATTCCTGGGCATGCGCGGCATTCGCTTGTGCCTGGAGCGCCCCCAGTTATTGCGCGAACAATTCCGGGCAATGCTCGCCTGTTCGGGGTTGGCACGGCTGCACATCATGTTGCCCATGGTCACGCACCTGGCGGAGCTGCGCCTGGCGCGGCAGATGCTGGATGAGGAGGTCCGTCAGTTGGGACTCACGCAGGCGCCGAAGCTGGGCATCATGATCGAAGTGCCGGCGGCGGCGCTGATGGCCGATCTGTTTGCCCCTGAGGTGGATTTCTTTTCCATCGGCACCAACGACCTGACCCAATACACCCTGGCCATGGACCGTGACCATCCACGTTTGGCCAGCCAGGCCGACAGCCTGCACCCCTCGGTGTTGCGCCTGATCGCCCGTACGGTCGAGGCCGCTCGCGCCCATGGCAAATGGGTCGGAGTGTGTGGCGCGCTGGCCTCGGAACCCCTGGCGGTGCCGCTGTTGTTGGGGTTGGGCGTGGACGAGTTGTCAGTCAGTGTGCCGCTGATTCCGGCGATCAAGGCCTGCGTGCGTGAATGGAACCTGAGCGAGTGCCGAACGCTGGCCCAAGAGGCCTTGGGCCAGGACAGCGCGGAGCAGGTGCGTGACCTCCTGCGTACTCACTCATCCACGGCCAACCCGGCCACCCTGGCCATGGAGCATTGAACATGTTCGACAAACTGCAACATGCCTTCTGGAAAGCACTGACCCCGGACCTGGTACCCGAAGAGCCCAATCGACCGGCAGCGATTGAAGGGCTGGCGCCGGCCATCATTGCCGGGTTGGGTGGCGCGGCAAACCTCAAGTCCCATCAGCCCGTGGCGTTGACGCGGCTGCGGGTGGAATTGCGGGATGTGGCACGGATAGACCGGGTCGGGTTGAGCGAGGCCGGTGTGACGGGCGTGATGACGCTCGACAACGGCGTGGTGCATCTGATTACCGGCTTGCCGGGCTAGTTGTCGGGGGCTGCTGCGCCCGAAGCGTCGGACCGGCCCAGCGGGAGCAAGCTCCCTCGCCACAAAAGCGGTTCGGCGTGGAAACCCTCGGTGTTTGCAATGATGGGATCTGGAAGGCATACCTCATCGCCCCATCAACGCCCAAAACCGTGGCGAGGGAGCTTGCTCCCGCTGGGGTGCGAAGCGCCCCCAATCCAAACAGGCTAAATCAATCTGGCACACCGCAATGATGATTTTGGGCTGCTGCGCAGCCCAGTGAAAGCCACAAAAGCGCTTCGGCACGAGGGAGATCGGTGGGAGTTCCTCACGCGTTCTATACTCCTGGCAGCCATTGCGGTGGCAAGCACATCGCAATAAGGAGCCGCCATGAATGACACTCAAAAACTCGCCGCCTTGCGCATCGTTTTGATCGTGGTCGGTCTGATCGCCGTCTTCGCGATCTGGCCATTGATGCTCCTATGGCCGTCCGGCTGGGCGTGGCATAGCGGCCATTCCGATTATCCGCTGATGATCGTCGGTATTTACGCAACGCTCGGCGTGTTCCTGCTGACGGCGTCCCGCGAGCCGATGAAGCACCTGAGCCTGATCGGGTTCACCGTGTGGTCGAGCGTCGTGCACGGCGCAATCATGGCTGTTCAGTCGTTTGGCGTCGGGATGGATGGGGCGTCTCACTACGGTCATTTGCTCGGCGATGTGCCGGCCTTGTTCATCGTCGCGGCGGCGTTGGCTTTTTTTACGCCGCGTGGTGTAAAAACACACTGAACGCTCGATCTCCTGTCGGGGAAATGCTGTGGAATAACGTCCACACGTTTTTTTTTCATCTTGGTTTCCTTACCGTTTCTCATCTGCGGGTGTATCGTATTCGCCTTTTGCGGGCCCAACGGTTCGCGCGGATTCAATAGGTGGTTGCGTTCATGTCCTTTACCCGTCGCCAAATACTCGGTGGCCTGGCCGGTCTTGTTGTCGTTGGTGTGGGTGCAGGCGGCGCGTCGCGGTATTGGCTGGGGAAGATGGCTGATGCCGAGGCCGGTCACGACTATGAATTGATCGCCGCGCCCTTGGATGTGGAGCTGGTGGCCGGGCACAAGACCCAGGCCTGGGCGTTTGGCCCCTCGGCACCGGGTACCGAGTTGCGGGTGCGCCAGGGCGAATGGTTGCGGGTTCGTTTCATCAACCATCTGCCGGTCGCCACCACCATTCATTGGCACGGCATCCGTTTGCCGCTGGAGATGGACGGCGTGCCCTATGTCTCGCAACTGCCGGTGCTGCCGGGCGAGTACTTCGATTACAAATTCCGTGTGCCGGACGCCGGCAGCTATTGGTATCACCCCCACGTCAACAGCAGCGAAGAACTCGGGCGTGGGCTGGTGGGGCCGTTGATCATCGAAGAGCGCGAGCCCACCGGTTTCAAATACGAGCAGACCCTGAGCCTCAAGAGCTGGCATGTGGATGAGCAGGGCGAGTTTGTCGCGTTCAGCATTCCTCGCGAGGCGGCCCGTGGCGGCACGGCCGGGCGGCTGTCGACCATCAACGGCGTGCCACAGGCGGTGATCGATCTGCCGGCCGGGCAGATCACCCGGGTGCGTTTGCTCAACCTCGACAACACCCTGACGTACCGCATCAACATCCCCGGTGCTGAAGCGCAGATCTATGCGCTGGATGGCAACCCCATCGAACCGCGCCCGTTGGGCAAGGAATACTGGCTGGGGCCAGGCATGCGCATTTGCCTGGCGATCAAGGCACCGCCGGCTGGCGAGGCGTTATCGCTGCGCAACGGCCCGGTGCGCCTGGGTACGTTGCGCTCGGTGCCGAACAATGACGCGCCGACCCCATGGCCGCCAGCATTGCCGCCCAACCCGGTGGCCGAGCCGGACCTGGCCAATGCCGAGAAACTCAACTTCAATTTCGAATGGGTCGGCTCGGTGTCGGTGAATGTCGACAACGGCAAACCGCCAAGCCTGTGGCAAATCAACGGCAAGGCTTGGGACATCACCGACAAGACCTGCGCCGACCGGCCGATCGCCACGCTGAAGAAAGGCCAGAGCTACATTTTCGAATTGAAGAACATGACCCAGTACCAGCACCCGATCCATTTGCACGGCATGAGCTTCAAGGTGATTGCGTCGAACCGGCACAAGGTCGTGCCGTATTTCACCGATACCTACCTGCTGGGCAAGAACGAGCGGGCGCAGGTGGCGCTGGTGGCGGATAATCCAGGCGTGTGGATGTTCCACTGCCATGTGATCGACCACATGGAAACCGGCCTGATGGCCGCCATCGAGGTGGCGTGATGCGCCAGATTCGCCCCGCCAAGATCATCGACCGCAGCCGTGACCAGGACTTCATGCGCGAAGCCCTGGCCCTTGCCGCACAAGGCGCCGCCCTGGGCGAAGTGCCGGTGGGCGCAGTGCTGGTGCAGGACGGTGAAATCATTGGGCGCGGCTTCAATTGCCCGATCAGTGGTCACGACCCCAGCGCCCACGCCGAAATGGTCGCGATCCGCGCCGCCGCCCAGGCCGTGAGCAACTATCGCCTGCCCGGCAGCACGCTGTATGTGACGCTGGAACCGTGCAGCATGTGCGCCGGCTTGATCGTCCATTCACGCATCGCCCGGGTCGTCTATGGCGCCTTGGAGCCCAAGGCCGGCATCGTGCAGAGCCAGGGGCAGTTCTTCAGCCAGGGCTTCCTGAATCATCGGGTGCTGTTCGAGGGCGGGGTGTTGGCTGAGGAGTGCAGTACGGTGCTTAGCGAGTTCTTCAAGGCCCGAAGAGCCAAACCTTCAGACTGAACACTGACCCCCTGTGGGAGCGAGCTTGCTCGCGATAGCGGTCTGTCAGGCGACATCTCTGTTGAATGTCAGGTCGCCATCGCGAGCAAGGGTTTTGTGGTGCTTGGACTGGTTATTTACGCGCCACAATCACCGCCCGCATCGGCGCTGGCAGCCCTTCGATGGTCTTGCTGTGGTCGGCGGGGTCGAGGAAGTCGCTCAGGGACTGATATTTCATCCATTCGGTGCTGCGCTGTTCTTCCACGGTCGTCAGGCTCACGTCCACGCAACGCACATCGCTGAACCCGGCGCGGCGCAGCCAGCGTTCCAAGGCCGGGACCGACGGCAGGAACCACACGTTGCGCATCTGCGCGTAGCGGTCTTCGGGCACCAGCACCTGGTGTTCGTCGCCTTCGATCACCAAGGTTTCCAGCACCAGTTCACCGCCCTTGACCAGGCAATCCTTCAAGGCCAGCAAGTGTTCGATCGGCGAGCGGCGGTGGTAGAACACGCCCATGGAAAACACGGTGTCGAAGCCTTCCAGTTCCGCTGGCAGGGCCTCGAAGGGGAACGGCAGATGCCAGGCGTTGGGCTGCGACAGGTAGCGCTGCACCGCCTGGAACTGGCAGAAGAACAGCCAGTTGGGATCAACGCCGATCACCGTGTCAGCCCCGGCGCCGAGCATGCGCCACATATAGTAGCCGTTGCCGCAGCCCACATCGAGAATGCGCTTGCCCTTGAGGTCCAAGTGCGGGGCCACCCGCGACCACTTCCAGTCCGAGCGCCATTCGGTGTCCACGTGCACGCCGAACAGGTCGAACGGCCCTTTGCGCCAGGGTGACAGGCCCATCAGCGCGGTACGCATTTGCCCACGGGTTTCGTCGGAGCAATCAGCGTCGAGCGTCAGGCCGTTCAGCAGGTCGACGGTGGTGGGTTGCAAGACCGGCAGCGCATCGAGGGCGCTTTGCCAGCGCTCCAGGTCGCCGTGGCCCTTTTCCATCTTGCTGTCGAGTTGCGTCTGCAGCGTCGCGGCCCAATCGGCCAGGGGCGTGCCGGCCAGATGGCGGGCGAGGGGGGACAGATCGATCATGGCAGGGCAATCAACGAGGCGAAGTTAAGACACTGGAACCACGGCACGACTTTCGAGAACCCGGCCGCCAAGAGGCGCTCGCGGTGTTCTTCGAGGCTGTCGGGCTTCATGACGTTTTCGATGGCGCTGCGTTTCTGGGCAATTTCCAGTTCGCTGTAGCCGTTGGCGCGCTTGAACGCCACGTGCAGGTCGGTGAGCAGGGCGTGTTCCTCGGCGTCGTTGAAGCGTAGCTTTTCCGAGAGGATCAGGGCTCCGCCCGGCAGCAGGGACTGGCGAATGCGGCTCAACAGTGCGGTGCGTTGGTCCGGCGCGATGAATTGCAGGGTGAAATTCAGCGCCACCACCGAGGCCGGCTGGAACGCCAGGGCGAGGATGTCGCCTTCGATCACTTCCACCGGCAGCAGCTCTTGGAACATCGAGTCCTGGCCGTTGAGGTATTCACGGCAGCGTTCGACCATCGCCGCCGAGTTATCCACCGCGATCACCCGGCAACCGTCGGTGCGCACATGACGGCGCAGGGCCTGGGTCACGGCGCCCAGGGACGAGCCAAGGTCGTAGAGCACGCTATTGGGCTGGGCGAATTGCGCGGCGAGCACGCCGAGGTTTTCGACGATGGTCGGGTAACCCGGCACGGAACGCTTGATCATGTCCGGGAACACCCGCACCACGTCCTCGTTGAAGGCGAAGTCCGGCACTTGGGCCAGGGGTTGGGCGAATAGACGATCGGGGTCTTTGCTCACGGCGGTTCCAGCGGCATGGGTGGTGAAAAGGCCGGCATTTTACCCAAAAACCCGGGGGGCGCGTCGTTGCTCGCGATCGCGCACTGTCTGTTGATAAAGGTGCTGACTGACCCACCGCTATCGCGAGCAAGCTCGCTCCCACATTTTGATCTCTGTTTAACGATGTTTTTGCGGGAACGCCGACGCGGTGATGCCCCATTGCCCCAGCCAGTAACTGATGATGATCAGGTAAGGCGCGGCATGGAAGGGCTGCACGAACCGGTTGATGCCGATCAGGCTGTCGGAAAGCACAAAGGCCAGCGCCCCGGCGGCGGCCAGCCAGGCCGAACGCTTGGGTACATCGGTGCCCAATCTTGCCAACGCTCGCCAGAGCATGGCGCTGATGGCCAAACCATAAACCACCACCGGCACCAGCAACGGCCCGAGACCGCTCGACACCAGGATCCCCAACAGCACCGCGCCGATGCCCAAGGCCAGGGCCAACGGCCGCAGTGCCGGGCGGCGACAGTCGCTGAGGTAGGCTTTCAGGTAGGCCAGGTGTGCCAGCAGAAACGCGCCGAGGCCGAACACGAACAGATCCCCCGGCCAGGCCAGCAGCACATCGCCCACCAGGGAAAAAATCAGCCCGAGGCTGATCCAGCGTCGATAGTCGCCGGGCGGCGCATCGTGCAGCCAGCCGAGCAGGGCCAGCACCGGCATGGGCTTGACCAGCAGGCACAGCAACGTGGCATGCATGGCCAAGCCGTACAGGTAGGTGGCCGCACCCATCAGTGCGAGGATCAGCCAGCCCACGGTCAGTTCACCGCAATGGCGCAGTCAAAGGTTTCCACCGGCGGCACTTCCGGTGCCCAGGGCTGTTGATAAGTCAGGCGCAAGCGCCCGGTACCGGCGTTGAACGCCTGGAAGCGCCAGGTCGAGACACCGGCAGCGCCAACGATGCCGGCGTCTTCCGGGTTGCGATAGACCTCCGGCCCGAGGCCTTTCAACACACCGCCGGCCGAATCCTGGATCGCCCAGCGGTAACCGGTGCTGGGGTTGCTGGGCAGGCTCAGGATCAGGTTTTGTCCGTTGTTGAGCCGGACCGGGCACTGGCTCAGTTTTTCCACGGTCACGTTGTGGCTGGTTTGCGTGGCGCAGGCGCTCAGCAGCGCGAGGCTGAGGGGGACGAGCAGGCGAGTGAGGGACATATGGGCTCCGGCATTCACGACGAACGGCGAGCATAACCGAAGATGCTACTGGGTGTGTCAGCTGGAGAAGTGTTGTTTGTGAGGGCCTCATCGCGAGCAGGCTCGCTCCCACAGGGGATTTGTGGTGTTCACAGCATTTGTGATCCACACCGAACCCTGTGGGAGCGAGCTTGCTCGCGATGAGGCCAGTCCAGCCGCTACAGGAACATCAGAACAACACCTTCGCCACATCCGCAAACCGCTTGGCAAAGTGCACCGTCACGCCTTCCTTGAGGTAGTTCGGCAGTTCTTCGAAATTGCCCCGGTTGGCTTCCGGCAGGATCAGTTCGTTGATCTTCTGCCGGCGCGCCGCGATGACCTTCTCGCGCACGCCACCAATGGGCAGGACATGCCCGGTGAGGGTCAGTTCGCCGGTCATTGCCACGCCTTTTTTCGGCGGCTGGTTGCGAGCCAGGGACAGCAAGGCGCTGGCCATGGTGACGCCGGCGCTCGGGCCGTCCTTGGGCGTGGCGCCTTCCGGCACGTGCAGGTGAACGAAGGCCTCGTCGAAGAACTTCGGATCGCCGCCAAATTGCTTCAGGTGCGAACTGACGTAGCTGTGGGCGATTTCCGCCGACTCCTTCATCACCTCGCCCAGTTGCCCGGTCAGCTTGAAGCCGCGATTGAGGGTGTGGATGCGCGTCGCTTCGATCGGCAAGGTCGCGCCGCCCATGCTGGTCCAGGCCAGGCCGGTGATCACCCCGACGCCGGACAGTACCTGTTCGTTGCGGAACACCGGTTTGCCCAGGGATGCCTCAAGATCCTTCGGCCCGAGCTTGATCACCGCTTTTGGCTCTTCGATCAGCTTCATCACCGCCTTGCGCACCAGTTTGCCCAGCTGTTTCTCCAGCTGGCGCACCCCGGCCTCGCGGGCGTAACCGTCGATCAGGGCCTTGAGGGCGCTGTCGTTGATGCTCAGGCTGCCCTTGGACACGCCGGCCTTGGCCAGTTGCTTGGGCCACAGGTGGCGCTTGGCGATGGCGACTTTTTCTTCGGTGATGTAGCCCGACAGGCGGATCACTTCCATCCGGTCCAGCAGCGGCCCGGGGATCGAGTCCAGGGTGTTGGCGGTGCACACGAAGAGCACTTTCGACAGGTCCAGGCGCAGGTCCAGGTAGTGGTCGAGGAATTCGACGTTCTGTTCCGGGTCGAGGGTCTCGAGCAAGGCCGAGGCCGGATCGCCCTGGTAGCTCTGGCCCATCTTGTCGATTTCGTCGAGCATGATCACCGGGTTCATCACTTCGACATCCTTGAGCGCCTGCACCAGTTTGCCCGGCTGGGCACCGATGTAAGTGCGCCGATGGCCCTTGATCTCGGCTTCATCGCGCATGCCGCCGACACTGAAGCGGTAGAACGGCCGGCCCAGGGACTCGGCGATGGATTTGCCGACACTGGTCTTGCCCACGCCCGGCGGGCCCACCAGCAGCACGATGGAACCACTGATTTCGCCTTTATAGGCACCGACGGCGAGGAATTCGAGGATGCGGTCCTTGATGTCGTCCAGGCCGGCGTGGTGCTGGTCGAGCACCTTGCGCGCATGCTTGAGATCGAGCTTGTCCTGGCCATACACGCCCCACGGCACCGAAGTCGCCCAATCCAGGTAATTGCGGGTGACGGCGTATTCCGGCGAGCCGGTTTCCAGGATCGAGAGTTTGTTCATCTCCTCTTCGATACGCTTTTGCGCCTGGGCCGACAACACCTTGCCTTCCAGCCGCTGCTCGAACTGCTCGAGGTCGGCGCTGCGGTCGTCCTTGGTCAGCCCCAGTTCCTGCTGGA
This sequence comes from Pseudomonas sp. LARHCG127, assembly GCF_052871455.1. Lineage (NCBI taxonomy): Bacteria > Pseudomonadati > Pseudomonadota > Gammaproteobacteria > Pseudomonadales > Pseudomonadaceae > Pseudomonas > Pseudomonas sp. LARHCG127. The sequence continues at coordinate 409,639 of NZ_JBIXJT010000004.1, read as the reverse complement.
TGACCTTGAGCTGCTCCTTTAGGAAGAACTGGCGCTGATGTTCGCCGATCTTGTTATTGACCTCGGCGGAAATCTCTTTCTGCAACCGCGCCACTTCGACTTCCTTGCGCAGCATCGGCAGCACTTTCTCCATGCGCTTGAGCATGGGCACGCAATCGAGCACTTCCTGCAGTTCATTGCCGGTGGCGGAGGTGAGCGCGGCGGCAAAGTCGGTGAGTGGCGAAGGGTCGTTGGGGCTGAAGCGGTTGAGGTAGTTCTTCAGCTCTTCGCTGTACAGCGGATTGAGCGGCAGCAGTTCCTTGATCGCATTGATCAGCGCCATGCCGTAGGCCTTGACCTCGTCGGTCGGCTCGCTCGGCTGGTGCGGGTATTCGACCTCCACCAGGTACGGTGGGCGATGGTGCTTGAGCCAGGTGCGGATGCGCACGCGGGTCAGGCCCTGGGCGACAAACTGCAATTTGCCGGCTTCCCGGCTGGCGTGGTGCACCTTCACCAGCGTGCCGTACAGCGGCAGCTTCGAGGTGTCGAAATGACGCGGGTCTTCCTGGGGTGTGTCCATGAAGAACAGCGCCAGGGAATGATGTTCGGACTTGGCCACCAATTCCAGGGTTTCGGCCCACGGTTCTTCGTTGACGATGACCGGCAGCACCTGGGCCGGGAAGAAGGGACGATTGTGGATGGGGATGATATAGACCTTGTCCGGCAGGTTCTGGCCGGGCAGGGCCAGGCCGGTACCGGAGGAGGTGTGTTCGACGTGTTCGGAGTCAGCGTATTCGTGAGTGGCTTCAGTAGAGTGCTGGTCGCTCATGGGGCACCTGCGCAATGGGGTATGGGTCTTAGATGGGGCAGGTGGGGGGTGGTTTCAATGGTGGGGGATTGTTAACGGTTATTTCATTGGTGGCCGTTCAGGCTGGCGACAGGTTGGCGTGGCGAGGCGCGGAGCCTCGCCACGGGCCCGGCCTAGGCGACCCGATTCAAGTCGTTATGGCGAGTTTCCTTCAAGCACAACACCGCGATGACGCTGAGCAGCGCGGCCGCTGAAACATAGCCCCCGACATAACTCAAGCCGCCCATCGCCACCAGTTTCTGGGCGAAAAATGGCGCGGCCGAGGCACCGACGATGCCGCCCAGGTTGTAGGCCGCCGAGGCGCCGGTGTAGCGCACATGAGTCGGAAACAGTTCCGGCAGCAAGGCACCCATGGGGGCGAAGGTCACCCCCATCAGGAACAGCTCGATGCACAGGAACAACGCCACGCCGCCCGTGGAACCGTGGGTCAGCAAGGGTTCCATGAGGAAGCCCGAGGCAATCGCCAGCAGGCCGCCAATGATCAGGATCGGTTTGCGGCCGTAGCGGTCGCTGGCCCAGGCGGACAACGGGGTCGCAGCGGCCATGAACAGCACGGCAAAGCACAACAGGCCCAGGAATGTTTCGCGACTGTAGCCGAGGGTGGACACGCCGTAGCTCAGGGAGAATACCGTCGAGATGTAGAACAGCGCGTAACACACCACCATCGCCGCCGCGCCCAGCAACGTTGGCGCCCAGTACTGGCTGAACAGCTCGACCAGCGGCACCTTGACTCGCTCCTGGCGGGCCACGGCATTGGCGAACACCGGGGTTTCGTGGAGCTTGAGGCGCACGTAGAGACCGACGATCACCAGCACGGCGCTGAGCAGGAACGGAATTCGCCAGCCCCAGGAGCGGAATTGCTCGTCGTCCAGGCTCATGGCCAGGGTCAGGAACAAGCCGTTGGCCGCCAGGAAACCGATGGAGGGCCCCAGTTGGGGGAACATGCCGAACCAGGCACGCTTGCCTTTAGGGGCGTTCTCGGTGGCAAGCAGAGCCGCGCCGCCCCATTCGCCACCCAACCCCAGGCCTTGGCCAAAACGCAGCACGCACAACAGGATCGGCGCCCAGGCGCCAATACTGGCATAGCCGGGCAACACGCCGATGAGCGTGGTGCACACGCCCATCAACAACAGGGACGCCACCAGTGTGGACTTGCGCCCGATCCGGTCGCCGAAATGGCCGAACAGCGCCGAACCCAGCGGACGGGCGAGGAAGGCGATGCCGAACGTCAGGAAGGACGACAGCATCTGTGCCGTGCCTGAGGTTTGCGGAAAGAACACTGGCCCGATCACCAGGGCCGCAGCCGTGGCGTAGACGTAGAAATCGTAGAACTCGATGGCGGTGCCGATGAAGCTCGCGGTCGCCACGCGGGTGGCCGAGTTGGTCGGCTGGGCAGTCACTGCCTCGTTGCAGGTAGCGGTCGTCATGCGGTTATCCCTGACAGTCATATGCTCCGTTGGAGCGAATTATTATGGTCGAACCCCCAGGGATGTGGGCGGGTATCCCGTCGCTGTTTCGGGTAGGAACAGTCCCAGGGGTGCTGCGGATCTTGTCGATGGTCTGGCCGGAACCAGCCAAGTGCGGGGTAGGCACGGGGTTCGGGCGGGGCTGGGTAAGCGGGTTGAGTATAGGAAGGGGGCTAATGAATCAACAAGTGAGCCCGCACACAATATTGAGGCGTGCGCCGAGCTTTTTGTGGCGAGGGAGCAAGCTCCCTCGCCACAAGGGCTATCAGGTCCAGACAGGGATTCAGGAAACAGCAGGCACCGAGCTGTTATGCCACGCCAGCACCTGGCTGACGCGGTTGTCCACGGTCTCGATGATTTCCAGCCGATAACGGCCGATCTTCAGGCAGACCGGACTTTCGGGAATGGTTTCCAAGGCTTCGGTCACCAACCCATTGAGGGTCTTGGGGCCGTCGCAAGGCAGGTGCCAGCCCAGGGTCCTGTTCAATTCGCGGATCGATGCCGCGCCATCGATCATCAGGCGGCCGTCGGGCTGGGGATGAACGTGGGGATTGTCGAGGCTGTGCTCGCTCTCGAATTCGCCGACGATTTCTTCGAGGATATCTTCCAGGGTGACAATACCCAGCACTTCACCGTATTCGTCCACCACCATGCCCAGGCGCCGCTGCTGCTTGTGGAAATTCAACAGTTGCAGCTGCAATGGCGTGCTTTCGGGCACGAAGTAAGGCTCGTGGGAAGCCGTCAGCAGCGCTTCCTTGGTCAGGCTCGCGTCCGCCAGCAAATGACGGATCTGGCGGGTGTTGAGCACCGCTTCGACCTGGTTGATGTCGCTGTGGAACATCGGCAGGCGGGTACGCCGGTTCAGGCGCAGCTGTTCGATGATGTCGCCGATGGGGTCGTCGAGGTTGATCCCATCGACCTCGCTACGGGGTACGAGGATATCGTTGACGGTGATGTTGTCCAGGGCGTGGATGCCGGAAATCGGATGCAGCCGGCCGCTGCCGTGCTCGGATTCCTGCTCGCTACGCGGTGGCGCGGGCATTTCGTCGTCGCTCTGCTGCACCATGCCGGGCTTGCGAGCGAAGGGGCGCAGCAACAACTGGCTGGCGCCATTCAACAGCCAGGCAAACGGGTAGAGGATCTTCAGCGGGATGCCCAGCAAGGTGTTGCCCAATGCCAGCACCGCGTCGGGCTGGCGGCTGGCCAGGGTGCGCGGCAGGTAGTCGGCGAACACCAGCAGCGCGGCGCTGGTGCCGAGCCAGGCGACCCACGGGCCGTTTTCCAGCCAGGTAAAAATGGCCAGCAACGTGCCGATGACCACGGCCAGGGCGCGACAAAGGGTATTGCACAGGATCAGGCTGGCCAGGGGGAAGGTCAGCGCCGCCAGCGGTTTGTCATTGGCGCGCGAGGCTGTGCGCTGGGCCAGCAGGTATTGCTGGGCGGCTTCGATGGCCGTGAACAGGGCCGACCAGAGGATCAGCACCACCAGCACGGCGAACAACGGCGCTACGGGCAACGTATCCATCAGGGCCGTCCGTCAGATATGCAGGATGTATTCACGAACCAGCTTGCTACCGAAGTACGCCAGCATCAGCAGGCAGAAACCGGCCAGGGTCCAGCGAATCGCTTTGTGTCCACGCCAGCCGAGGCGGTTGCGGCCCCACAGCAGCACGCTGAACACGACCCATGCCAGGCACGCCAGCAAGGTCTTGTGTACCAGGTGCTGGGCGAACAGGTTCTCGACGAACAACCAGCCGGAGATCAGCGACAGGGACAACAGGGTCCAGCCGGCCCAGAGGAAGCCGAACAACAGGCTTTCCATGGTTTGCAGCGGCGGGAAGTTGCGGATCAGTCCGGACGGGTGCTTGTGCTTGAGCTGGTGATCCTGCACCAGCAGCAACAAGGCCTGGAACACGGCGATGGTGAACAGGCCGTAGGCGAGGATCGACAGCAGGATGTGGGCGAGGATGCCAGGCTCTTCGTCGATGATCTGCACGGTGCCCGACGGCGCGAACTGCGCCAGCAGCACCGTGGCCAGCCCCAGCGGGAACAGCAGCACCAACAGGTTCTCCACCGGGATGCGCGAGCAGGCCAGCAGCGTCAGGGCGATCACGGCGACGGCGATCAGGCTGGCGGCGTTGAAGAAATCCAGGCCCAGGCCGATCGGCGTCATCAGGTGGGTATAAAGGCTGGCCGCGTGGCCGAGCACGGCCAGCACGCCAAGCGTGACCAGCAGGCGTTTGTTCGCCTTGGCGCCGGTGGCCAGGCGTGTGCCTTGATAGAGGGTCGCAGCGGCATAAAGGCAAGCGGCGGCGAGGGTGGCAAGCAAGCTGGGTGACAAGGGGAGCATAAATCCTGTTAGGCAAGCCCGAAAGGCGCTGAGTTTGGCATAGAACCCCCTCCACACGAAAGACCACTGCAAGGTGTACGCCGCACGCTTCTTCGCTATAATCCGCGACCTGCCCACGCCGCAGGCTCGCCGAGCACATTTTTCACGGTCTGGGCCGCCATTATCCCGGTCTCATCTGGGCCTGAAAGGATCGCGCATGTTTGAAAACCTAACCGACCGTCTCTCGCAGACGCTGCGCCATGTCACCGGCAAGGCGAAACTGACCGAGGACAACATCAAAGACACCCTGCGCGAAGTGCGCATGGCGTTGCTCGAAGCCGACGTCGCCCTGCCGGTGGTCAAGGACTTCGTCAATTCGGTCAAGGAACGCGCCGTCGGCACCGAAGTGTCGCGGAGCCTGACGCCGGGCCAGGCGTTCGTGAAGATCGTCCAGGCCGAGCTCGAAAGCCTGATGGGCGCCGCCAACGAAGACCTGAACCTCAGCGCCGTACCGCCAGCGGTGGTGCTGATGGCCGGCCTGCAGGGCGCGGGCAAGACCACGACAGCCGGCAAGCTGGCGCGCTTCCTTAAAGAGCGCAAGAAGAAGTCGGTGATGGTGGTGTCGGCGGACATCTACCGTCCGGCGGCGATCAAGCAGTTGGAAACCCTGGCCAACGACATCGGCGTGACGTTCTTCCCGTCCGACCTGAGCCAGAAGCCGGTGGACATCGCCCAGGCGGCTATCAAAGAAGCCAAACTGAAATTCATCGACGTGGTCATCGTCGATACCGCCGGTCGCCTGCACATCGATGAAGAGATGATGGGCGAGATCAAGGCGCTCCATGCCGCGATCAACCCGGTGGAAACCCTGTTCGTGGTCGATGCCATGACCGGCCAGGACGCGGCCAACACCGCCAAGGCGTTCGGTGACGCGCTGCCGCTGACCGGCGTGATCCTGACCAAGGTCGATGGTGACGCCCGTGGCGGTGCCGCGCTGTCGGTGCGTGCCATCACTGGCAAGCCGATCAAGTTCATCGGTATGGGCGAGAAGAGCGAAGCGCTCGAGCCGTTCCACCCCGAGCGTATCGCATCGCGTATCCTCGGCATGGGCGACGTGCTCAGCCTGATCGAGCAGGCCGAGCAGACCCTCGACAAGGACAAGGCCGACAAACTGGCCAAGAAGCTGAAGAAGGGCAAGGGCTTCGACCTCGAAGACTTCCGCGACCAGCTGCAACAAATGAAGAACATGGGCGGCCTTGGCGGCCTCATGGACAAACTGCCGAACATCGGTGGCGTGAACCTGGCGCAGATGGGCAATGCCCAGGGCGCGGCTGAAAAGCAGTTCAAGCAGATGGAAGCCATCATCAACTCCATGACCCCGGCCGAGCGCCGCGACCCTGAGCTGATCAGTGGTTCGCGCAAGCGCCGTATCGCCATGGGTTCCGGCACCCAGGTGCAGGACATCGGTCGCTTGATCAAGCAACACAAGCAAATGCAGAAGATGATGAAGAAATTCTCCGCCAAGGGCGGGATGGCCAAGATGATGCGCGGCATGGGCGGTATGTTGCCCGGCGGCGGCATGCCGAAAATGTAAAGAATCTGCGCCGGCTGTCATGTCGGCGTTGCCCCGCACGGATGCGGGGATCTCCAGCAAACCCGCGCTACGTGGGAGCTGACCTGCCGTTTTTCATGACGGCTCTATGGCAAATCTTGATCGCATGGCGCCAGGCGCCGGAAAAAGACATTTGCAAAAGTCCGGATATTCCTTAGAATATGCGGCCTTTCGGGCACCTATGCCCGCTGTGCATTTAGATTTGCAGCACCGACTACAGGAACGATGTTCACATGCTAACAATCCGTCTTGCCCTTGGCGGCTCCAAAAAGCGCCCGTTTTACCACCTGACCGTAACCGACAGCCGCAACCCGCGTGACGGTTCCCACAAGGAGCAGGTTGGTTTCTTCAACCCTGTTGCCCGTGGTCAGGAAGTTCGTCTGTCCGTGAACCAAGAGCGCGTAGCCTACTGGCTGAGCGTTGGTGCACAACCTTCTGAGCGCGTTGCTCAGTTGTTGAAGGAATCGGCTAAGGCTGCGGCCTGAGCAATATGAACGCGACGCCAAAAGATGCCGGTGATTTGATCGTTGTCGGCAAGATCTATTCTGTACATGGCGTTCGCGGCGAAGTGAAGGTGTATTCCTTTACTGATCCGATCAAGAACCTGTTGGAGTACAAAACCTGGACGCTCAAGCGCGAAGGTAGCGTGAAACAGGTGGAGCTGGTCAGTGGACGCGGGAACGACAAGTTCCTGGTCGCAAAGCTCAAGGGTCTCGATGATCGTGAAGAAGCACGTCTTCTGGCCGGTTATGAGATCTGCGTGCCGCGCAACCTGTTCCCTGAACTGACCGACGGCGAGTACTACTGGTACCAGCTGGTGGGTCTGAAGGTCATCGACCACCTCGGGCAATTGCTCGGGAAAATCGATCACCTGCTCGAGACCGGTTCGAACGATGTCATGGTGGTCAAGCCTTGCGTCGGCAGCCTGGATGATCGCGAACGCCTGTTGCCCTATACCGAGCAATGCGTGTTGGCCGTCGACCTTGCCGCAGGCGAGATGAAGGTGGAATGGGATGCGGATTTCTAAACGTGGCTAATTTGCGCGTTGAAGTCATCACATTGTTTCCCGAGATGTTTTCCGCCATCAGCGAGTACGGCATAACCAGCCGCGCGGTGAAACAGGAGCTGTTGCAGCTCACCTGTTGGAATCCGCGGGACTACACCACGGATCGACATCACACTGTGGACGATCGCCCGTTTGGCGGTGGTCCGGGCATGGTGATGAAGATCAAGCCCCTGGAAGATGCGCTGGTTCAGGCCAGGACTGCAGCCGGGGAGGGTGCGAAGGTGATCTACCTGTCGCCCCAAGGCCGCCAGCTGACTCAGTCGGCGGTACGCGAGCTGGCGAATTCGGATGCATTGATCCTGATTGCCGGCCGTTATGAAGGCATTGACGAGCGTTTCATTGAAGCTCATGTCGATGAAGAGTGGTCGATTGGCGACTATGTACTGTCTGGCGGCGAGCTGCCGGCGATGGTCCTGATCGATGCGGTTACACGACTGCTGCCTGGAGCTTTAGGGCATGCAGATTCCGCCGAGGAAGATTCCTTTACGGATGGTCTGCTGGATTGCCCGCACTACACCCGACCGGAGGTGTATGCGGATCAGCGTGTTCCCGACGTGTTGCTAAGTGGCAACCACGCGCACATCCGGCGTTGGCGTTTACAGCAGTCCCTTGGTCGGACCTATGAACGACGCGCCGATCTTCTGGAAAGCCGCTCGCTTTCTGGAGAAGAGAAGAAGCTGCTCGAGGAATACATCCGCGAGCGGGACGATAGTTAACAACGTATCGATGGTGAGTCCGACGACTTGCCTTAGGAGCACAGCATGACTAACAAAATCATCCTTGCACTCGAAGCAGAGCAGATGACCAAAGAAATCCCTACCTTTGCCCCGGGCGACACCATTGTCGTTCAGGTGAAAGTGAAGGAAGGCGACCGTTCCCGTCTGCAAGCGTTCGAAGGCGTCGTTATCGCCAAGCGTAACCGTGGCGTGAACAGTGCATTCACCGTTCGTAAAATCTCCAACGGTGTCGGCGTAGAGCGTACTTTCCAGACCTACAGCCCGCAAATCGACAGCATGGCTGTCAAGCGTCGCGGTGACGTACGTAAAGCCAAGCTGTACTACCTGCGTGACCTGTCGGGTAAAGCAGCTCGCATCAAGGAAAAACTGGCTTAAGTCCAGCTTCCGATGCAAAAAAAAGCAGCCTGCGGGCTGCTTTTTTGTTGCCTGCGATTTGTGCTTTGAGCACCCTGCATAGCTTCATTTCCATTTTCGATGCCGTGTGTGCCCGCATCTTTCAAGAGTCTTTATGCCTGCCATCGATCATCCGCTGATAGACCAGTTTCTCGATGCCCTGTGGCTGGAGAAGGGACTGTCCGATAACACCCGCGGTGCCTACCGCAGCGATTTGGCACTGTTTAACGGTTGGTTGCAGGAAAATAACCTGGAACTGATCAATGCCGGCCGGGAGTTGATCCTCGATCACTTGGCGTGGCGCCTGGAGCAGAACTACAAACCGCGCTCGACTGCGCGGTTTCTCTCCGGCTTGCGTGGGTTCTATCGCTATTTGCTGCGGGAAAAGCTCATCGCGGTGGATCCGACCTTGCGCGTGGAAATGCCGCAGTTGGGCCGTCCGCTGCCCAAGTCCCTGTCGGAAGCCGATGTGGAGGCGTTGCTGGCGGCGCCCGACCTCAGTGAGGCCATCGGCCAGCGCGACCGGGCCATGCTGGAAGTCTTGTACGCCTGTGGCCTGCGTGTCACCGAGCTGATCAGCTTGACGCTGGAGCAAGTCAACCTGCGCCAGGGTGTGCTGCGGGTGATGGGCAAGGGCAGCAAGGAGCGCCTGGTGCCAATGGGCGAGGAAGCGATCGTCTGGGTCGAGCGTTACATGCGCGATGCCCGTCATGAACTGCTGGGTGGGCGTCCCAGCGATGTGCTGTTCCCCAGCCTGCGCGGCGAGCAGATGACCCGCCAGACCTTCTGGCACCGCATCAAGCACCAGGCCAAGGTGGCCGGGATCAACAAATCCCTCTCGCCCCACACCTTGCGTCATGCCTTCGCCACACACCTGCTCAACCATGGCGCCGACCTGCGGGTGGTGCAGATGCTGCTTGGCCATAGCGACTTGTCCACCACCCAGATCTACACCCATGTGGCTCGGGCACGGTTGCAGGACTTGCATGCCAAGCATCATCCCCGCGGCTGAACGGTGCTCCGTTTTTGTGGCGAGGGAGCTTGCTCCCGTTGGGCGCGAAGCGCCCCTGTTACAGATGCCACTGCTTTCAAAAAAAGAGAGTTCCATTTGCGGCTGCTGCGCAGCCGAGCGGGAGCAAGCTCCCTCGCCACAGGATTTTGATAACTGTTCGTTGTGTGTTGTCGTGCGTCACCGGCATTCGGTCACGCCAGCCTTCTGTGGTAGGCTTTGTCGGTTTGCACAGTGGGCGGTTGGAACCCGAATCTGCGGGTCGGCGTTTCCCGTCTCATTTGTTCGCCTCAGGAGTCCCCATGCGTTTGATCCAGATGTTCACCGCCGCCGCCATTGCGTTGGCCAGTACCTTTGCCATCGCCGACGACGCGGCCGACAAGGCTATCCGCAAAAGCCTGGAAAACCTTCAGCTCGACGTGCCGATCGACACCATTTCGGCCAGTCCCATGGCCGGCCTGTATGAGGTCAAGCTCAAGGGCAGCCGCGTGCTTTATGCCAGCGCCGACGGCCAATACATCGTCCAGGGCAACCTGTTCGAGCTCAAGGACGGCAAGCCGGTCAACCTCACCGAGCTGACCGAGCGCCAAGGCATTTCCAAGTTGATCAACGGCATTCCGGTCGCTGAAACCGTGGTTTATCCGGCCATCGGCGAAACCAAGTCCCACATCACCGTGTTTACCGACACCACCTGCCCGTATTGCCACAAGCTGCACGCAGAAGTGCCGGAACTGAACAAGCGCGGCATCGAAGTGCGTTATGTGGCATTCCCGCGCCAGGGCCTGGGCTCGCCGGGTGATGAGCAGTTGCAGGCGGTCTGGTGCTCCAAGGACAAGAAAGCGGCCATGGACAAGATGGTCGACGGCAAGGAAATCAAGGCCGCCCAGTGCGAGAATCCGGTTTCCAAGCAGTTTGCCCTCGGACAGTCAATAGGCGTGAACGGTACGCCGGCGATTGTTTTGGCCGATGGTCAGGTAATTCCGGGCTACCAGCCAGCGCCACAAGTGGCCAAACTGGCCCTCGGCGCGAAATGATCATGGGCGATCCGCTTTTGAAGATCACGGCTCGGCGAAAACGTTCGTCGGGCCGTTAAACACAGAGTCGCGTTGCTGCGCGGCTGTATTTCACGGCCGACCTTGCGTCGGCCGTTTCATGGGGAGTCAAGAGTGAATCCGGTCAAAGTAGGCATCTGTGGGTTAGGTACCGTCGGTGGCGGCACCTTCAACGTACTTCAGCGCAACGCCGAGGAAATTTCTCGTCGTGCCGGGCGTGGGATCGAAGTGGCACAAATTGCCATGCGCACGCCAAAGCCTCAGTTCCAGACGACCGGTATTGCGATTACCAACGATGTGTTCGAAGTGGCCACGAACCCTGAGATCGACATCGTCATAGAGCTGGTGGGCGGCTACACCGTTGCCCGCGAGTTGGTACTCAAGGCCATCGAGAATGGCAAGCATGTGGTCACCGCGAACAAGGCGCTTATCGCTGTTCACGGTAATGAGATTTTCGCCAAGGCCCGCGAGAAGGGTGTGATCGTGGCGTTCGAAGCCGCCGTGGCCGGTGGCATCCCGGTGATCAAGGCGATCCGCGAAGGCCTGTCGGCCAACCGTATCAACTGGGTCGCGGGGATCATCAACGGCACCGGCAACTTCATCCTCACCGAGATGCGCGAGAAGGGTCGCACCTTCGAAGACGTGCTCGCCGAAGCCCAGGCCCTGGGCTACGCAGAGGCTGATCCGACGTTCGACGTGGAAGGCATCGACGCCGCGCACAAGCTGACGATCCTGGCGTCCATTGCGTTCGGTATTCCGTTGCAGTTCGACAAGGCCTACACCGAGGGCATCACCAAGCTGACCACCGCGGACGTGAACTACGCCGAAGCCCTGGGCTATCGCATCAAACACCTGGGCGTGGCGCGCAGCACCGCCAGCGGCATCGAGCTGCGCGTGCACCCGACGCTGATCCCGGCCGACCGCCTGATCGCCAACGTCAACGGCGTGATGAACGCGGTGATGGTCAACGGCGATGCCTCTGGCTCGACGTTGTTCTACGGCGCTGGCGCGGGCATGGAACCGACGGCTTCTTCGGTCATTGCCGACCTGGTGGACGTGGTTCGCGCCATGACCTCCGACCCGGAAAATCGCGTGCCGCACCTGGCCTTCCAGCCAGACTCGTTGTCGGCTCACCCGATTCTTCCGATCGAGGCGTGCGAAAGCTCCTACTACCTGCGCATCCAGGCCAAGGACCATCCGGGCGTGCTGGCCCAAGTGGCGAGTATCCTCTCGGAACGCGGCATCAACATCGAGTCGATCATGCAGAAGGAAGTCGAGGAACACGACGGCCTGGTGCCGATGATCCTGCTGACCCACCGTGTGGTCGAGCAGAACATCAACGACGCGATCGCGGCGCTGGAAGCGCTCCAGGGTGTCGTTGGGCCGGTGGTCCGTATCCGCGTTGAACATTTGAACTAAGCAGCTACAAGCTGCAAGCTGCAAGCTCCAAGTAAAAGCAGATCCGCTTTTACTTGCAGCTTGTAGCTCACAGCTCGCAGCTCAAACCGAAGGTTTGCCCCTATGCGCTATATCAGCACCCGCGGCCAGGCACCGGCCCTGAATTTCGAAGATGTCCTCCTGGCTGGCCTGGCCACGGACGGCGGTCTCTATGTGCCGGAAAACCTGCCGCGTTTCACCCAGGAAGAAATCGCTTCCTGGGCCGGCCTGCCGTATCACGAGCTGGCGTTCCGGGTCATGCGCCCGTTTGTCACCGGCAGCATCCCGGACGCCGATTTCAAGAAAATCCTGGAAGAGACCTATGGCGTCTTTTCCCACAACGCCATCGCACCGCTGCGTCAGCTCAACGGTAACGAATGGGTCATGGAGCTGTTCCACGGCCCGACCCTGGCGTTCAAGGACTTCGCCCTGCAACTGCTCGGTCGCCTGCTGGACTACGTGCTGCAAAAGCGTGGCGAGCGCGTGGTGATCGTCGGTGCCACCTCTGGCGACACCGGTTCGGCGGCCATCGAAGGCTGCAAGCATTGCGAGAATGTCGACATTTTCATCCTGCACCCGCACAACCGGGTCTCGGAAGTACAGCGTCGGCAGATGACGACCATTTTTGGCGATAACATCCACAACATCGCCATCGAAGGCAACTTCGATGACTGCCAGGAAATGGTCAAGGCCAGCTTCGCCGACCAGAGCTTCCTCAAGGGAACGCGGCTGGTGGCGGTGAACTCGATCAACTGGGCGCGGATCATGGCCCAGATCGTCTATTACTTCCATGCGGCCCTGCAGCTGGGCGGTCCGGCCCGTTCCGTATCGTTCTCGGTGCCGACCGGCAACTTTGGCGATATCTTCGCCGGGTACCTGGCGCGCAACATGGGGCTGCCGATCAACCAGTTGATCGTCGCCACCAACCGCAACGACATCCTGCACCGCTTCATGAGCGGCAACCAGTACGTCAAGGAAACCCTGCACGCCACGCTGTCGCCTTCGATGGACATCATGGTGTCGTCGAACTTCGAACGCCTGCTGTTCGACCTGCACGGTCGCAACGGCGCGGCGATCGCCGGCCTGATGGACAGCTTCCGGCAGGGCGGCGGTTTCAGCGTCGAGCCTGAGCGCTGGACCGAAGCCCGCAAGTTGTTCGACTCCCTGGCCGTGGACGATGAGCAGACCTGCGAAACCATCGCCGAGGTGTTCGAGCAGAGCGGTGAGTTGCTCGATCCGCACACGGCCATCGGTGTCAGGGCCGCTCGTGAGTGCCGTCGCAGCCTGGACACCCCGATGGTGATCCTGGGCACGGCTCACCCGGTCAAGTTCCCGGAAGCGGTGGAGAAAGCTGGCGTAGGAAAAGCGCTCGAACTGCCTGCGCATCTTTCTGATTTGTTTGAGCGAGATGAGCGATGCACCGTGTTGCCCAACGACTTGAAAGCCGTGCAGGCCTTTGTCAGCCTGCATGGCAATCGCGGCAAGCCACTCTGACCGCTTGAATCTGTCACATTTTGAAGCCCGTCTCCTGACGGGCTTTCTTGTTTCTGCATGCCAAACTGGCCGGGTTTTCGCCCTTGGAGGGATGGGCGAGTCATCTCGAAGGAAATGCAGATGTCGTTTTTTATCAAAGGCAAGCCAGCCCTGGGCTGGGTAATGGTCCTGGCCCTGATGTACTGGACGCAGGGAGGCAACTCGGCGGCGTTGGCGGCTTTCGAAGCGCCACCGCTCAACTCTGGCGAACGGCTGGTGCTGGACGCGCAAGAGTTGAAGTGGGTCAAGGAGAACCCCCGGGTCATCGTGGCCACGATGCAGTTTCCGTTGTACTTGTTCAAGAATGAGCAGGGACAGTGGAATGGGTTGAACCACGATATTCTCCAGCGCATTACGCACATGACCGGCCTTGAGTTTGTCCATCGGGAGTCGTTCTCTCCCGGTGAGTTGCTGACGATGCTGGGAAACGGCGAAGCCGACATGACCACCCTTCTGGCGATGAATGAAGAGCGCCGGGATTTCCTCAGTTTCAGCCACGCATTCGGCGGTTTCGGCTGGGTATTCGTCGGCCGTGACGGGGAATCGTCTCTCCATTCGTTGGAGCAACTCGAAGGGAAGGTCCTGGCATTGCCGGCACGGCATGCATTGGAAGCGGAAATCCGGCGCGATTACCCGGCGATCAAATTGCACACGACCAAGACCTATGCCGAGGCACGTGCGCTGGTAGAGAGCCGGGAAGCCTATGCCACCATCGAAAATGAAACCGGGATGCATCTCTATCCGGCCGGGCAGTTGCAGGTCGGCAGCGGCCTGGAGGGCAGGTGGGAACCGGACTACCTGGCGGTGCGCAAGGACTTGACGGTGCTATTGAGTATCTTGAATAAGGCCCTGGAAGCTTTCCCTGCCGAGGACATGCGTGCGCTGCGTTCGAAATGGATGGCCGGCACGACCCCAGCCCAGGCGCCTACGATCTGGGCGCGGATATCCAGTTGGGGTTACTGGTGTGTGACCGTGGTCGTGGTCTTTGGACTCTTGTCCCTGCTGTGGAACCGTCGCCTGCAGATACAGATCGACCAGCGCCTCAAGGCCGAAGCGGTCCTCAAGGATCAGTTGATGCTCCAGCGGGCCTTGATGGATGCCATTCCCGACCCGATTTTCATCCGTGATCTGGAAGGGCGCCTGATCATGTGCAACAAAAGCTATGAAGAGCAGTTCGCGACCCGCTTCGAAAAACTGCGGGGCACGCGGCTCACCGACTCGGCATCATTCCCGCCGGCCACCGCCGAGCTGCTGCATGGGGAAGTGATGGAGCAATTGCGCACCGGCCAGTCTCGGTTCGTCGACCGGCAATTGATGTTCAGCGGCGTATTGCGGGAAATCTATCATTGGTCGGTGCCGTTCTATGGGGCCGATGGGCACTTGCGCGGGATTCTGGGGGGCTGGACCGATGTCGGGCGCCGGTGGCGCCGTTGCGACAGGGGCTTGGCTGTGCCGGCCGTCAGCCCCTGACGGCTCCCGGAGAAGGCTGTTGTTTGACTGTCATATTGGACGCGCATGCTCGGTTGAACAGGTTGAGGCGTATCGGTTCGGTGCGCTGACGAACTTTCTGCTGCGGCCCACGGTCATTGACTGTGTACATGCAGTTGTTTCGGACTATTGAAGGGTGAGCGAATGGAAAGTATCAGCCTATTGCTGAATGAAGCCTTGAGCCCGTATCAGGTCTCGCTGACTCCCTCCGGTGCCAAGGGCGAATGCCGGGTCACGCTGAGGAATGCCAGCGGGAGCATCATGGTCGAGCGAGTGTTCAATCAGGCCCAATTGACCGACAAGCGTCAGTTGACCGACGTGGTCGATGGCCTGCATCGCGATGTGCTGATTGCCGAGGGTCGCCTGGAGCCCTGTGTGATTGCGGCATTGCGCAATCTGGCGCGCGACAAGGTCATGGTCCCAGCGAATTGACCGGGTTTTTGTGGGAACCTTCCTACGTCCTGATGAGTCAGACCTTTTACCAGCAAGAGCAAGCATTGTGCTCCGGTGCTTGTCGCTTGTTGTACTAACCATGATTGGTTACGTTTAACCCCGAGTCGTCTCCCCACTTCTCGGGGTTTCTTTTTGCCTGGCTTTTGTGTTTTTAGCGTGGTTTGTCAGGCATTGGCGCCGTTGTGGGAGCAAAGCTTGCTCGCGAGGCGGCCTTATAGCCGATCTGGCTCTCCCAGTCGTACTCCCATCCAATTGTGGGAGCGAGCTTGCTCGCGATTGCGGTGTGCCAGCCAACATAAAGTCGACTGAACGGACGCCATCGCGAGCAAGCTCGCTCCCACAGTTTGATTGAGTGGTTGCCCTCCTGCGGTGCGTCAAATGGCGCCATCACTCCGCAGCTTGGCGATCTGCTGCGCGTCGTAGCCCAGTTCGCCGAGCACCTGGGCATTGTGTTCACCCAATGCCGGCCCGACCCACTCGGAGGTGCCCGGGGTGTCGGAGAGTTTCGGTACGATCCCTGGCATCTTGAACGCCTTGCCGTCTGGCAGCTTGGCTTGCAGGAACATTTCACGGGCCAGGAATTGCGGGTCGCTGAACATGTCTTCGGCGCTGAAGATCCGGCTGGCCGGTACCCCGGCCTGGTTCAGTTGGTCGATAACGCTGTCGAGCGGCAGCCCGTTGACCCAGCGATCGATGACGCCGTAGAGTTCATCGCGCCGGCTGTCACGGCCATCATTGCTGGCCAGTTGCGGGTCGTTGGCCAGGTCGTCACGGCCGATGATCTGCATGAAGCGCTTGAAGATCGCATCGCCGTTGGCGCCAATCTGCACGTGCTTGCCGTCGGCGCTGGTGTGGATGGACGAGGGGGTGATGCCGGGCATGATGTTGCCGGTTCGCTCGCGGATGAAGCCGAACACGTCGAACTCCGGCACCATGCTTTCCATCATGGCGAAAATCGCCTCGTACAAAGCCACGTCCACCACTTGCCCGGTTCCGCCGTTGATCTCGCGGTGACGCAGGGCCATCAATGCGCCAATCACGCCCCACAGGGCGGCGATGGAGTCGCCGATGGAGATCCCGGTACGCACCGGCGGGCGATCTTCGAAGCCGGTGATGTAGCGCAGGCCGCCCATGGATTCGCCCACCGCGCCAAACCCCGGCTGGTCTTTCATCGGCCCGGTCTGGCCGAAGCCCGAAAGCCGTACCATCACCAGCTTCGGGTTTAGTGCATGCAGCACATCCCAGCCCAGGCCGAGCTTTTCCAACACGCCGGGGCGAAAATTCTCGATCAGGATGTCGGCTTCTCCGATCAGTTTCTTCAGGATCGCCAGGCCTTCGGGGTGCTTGAGGTTCAAGGTCAGGGACTTCTTGTTGCGTGCCTGGACGAACCACCACAAGGATGTGCCTTCGTACAGCTTGCGCCATTTGCGCAGCGGATCACCGCCATCGGGGGATTCGACCTTGATGACGTCGGCACCGAATTCGCCGCAGATTCGCGAGGCGAAGGGCCCGGCGATCAAAGTGCCGAGTTCGATGACTTTGACGCCGGCAAGGGGTTTGGCAGTAAGCGACATGACGGATCCTGTAGGACAAAGCAGAACGGATAGAGCGTTTTATCATAGGCCAGGGCCGGTCGCCGCAGGTTGATGGTCGGCAATTCGTGGATTGCCCGCGTCATCGGTTAGACTTGCCGCCTTTCCTCGTATCAAGAAGCCCGTTCATGGCCCAGCCGTCCACGACCTACAAGTTTGAACTGAACCTCACCGACCTCGACCGCAATGTGTACGAGAATGTGAAGCAGACCATCGCCCGCCACCCTTCGGAAACCGAAGAGCGCATGACCGTGCGCCTGCTGGCCTACGCGTTCTGGTACAACGAGCTGCTGGCATTTGGTCGTGGTCTGTCAGACGTCGATGAGCCTGCGCTGTGGGAAAAAAGCCTGGATGACCGGGTGCTGCACTGGATCGAAGTCGGTCAGCCGGATGCCGATCGCCTGACCTGGTGCTCGCGCCGGACCGAGCGCACCAGCCTGCTGGCCTACGGCAGCCTGCGGGTGTGGGAAGGCAAGGTGATCCCGGCGGTGAAGAACCTGAAGAACGTCAACATTGCCGCCGTGCCCCAGGAAGTGCTCGAAACCCTGGCCAAGGACATGCCCCGGGTGATCAAGTGGGATGTGATGATCAGCGAAGGCACGATTTTCGTGACCGACGACCGTGGCCAGCATGAAGTCCAGCTGCAATGGTTGCTGGGCGAACGTGGTTGAGCCATTGACCCGGCATTGAGCGAGCTCATTGTGGGAGCGAGCTTGCTCGCGATGACGGCAGATCAGTTTGCATTGATGTTGAATGCGCCGCCGTATTCGTGAGCAAGCTCCCACCCAGGCTCTCCTTGCCACAATCTTCATGATTTCCAGAGAAAACTTTGTCCCCCCATGCGCATAGAACCCCGCCAACTGCCCGACACCCTACCGTTCCTCGGTGACCTGCCGCCCCTGTTGACCCGCCTGTACGCAGCACGCGGCGTGCAGTCCGAGGCCGAACTGGACAAGAGCCTGGCGCGCTTGATTCCATTCCAGCAGCTCAAGGGGATCGACGCCGCGGTGGACCTGCTGGTGACGGCGCTGGAGCAACGCCAGCGGATCCTGATCGTCGGGGATTTCGATGCCGATGGCGCGACGGCCAGTACCGTGGGCATGTTGGGCTTGCGCCTGCTGGGTGCGGCCCATGTCGATTACCTGGTGCCCAATCGCTTCGAATATGGCTATGGGCTGACCCCGGAAATCGTCGAGGTCGCCCTGGCCCGCGAACCGCAATTGCTGATCACCGTGGATAACGGCATTTCCAGTGTGGAAGGCGTGGCGGCGGCGAAAGCGGCGGGGCTTCGGGTGCTGGTCACCGATCACCACTTGCCGGGCCTCGAATTGCCGGCGGCCGATGCCATCGTCAATCCGAACCAGCCGGGCTGCGAGTTCCCGAGCAAGGCCCTGGCCGGTGTCGGGGTGATTTTTTATGTGCTGATGGCGCTGCGGGCGCGTCTGCGCAGCCTGGGCTGGTACACCAGCACCCCTCAGCCGAACATTGGCGAATTGCTCGACCTGGTGGCCCTGGGCAGCGTGGCCGACGTGGTACCGCTGGACGCGAATAACCGGATCCTCGTGCACCAGGGCCTGGAACGGATTCGCGCCGGACGCGCCCGGCCCGGCATCAAGGCGATCCTGGAAGTGGCCAAGCGCGACGCAGCGCGGATTACTTCCACTGACCTCGGATTTATCCTCGGGCCGCGTCTGAATGCGGCCGGGCGCCTGGACGACATGAGCCTGGGCATCGAATGCCTGCTCACCGACGACCCGGCCCTGGCGCGGGAAATGGCGGCGCAACTGGACGGCATGAACCAGGACCGCAAATCCATCGAGCAAGGCATGCAGCGTGAAGCCCTGGCCCAGCTCAAGGACCTGCCGGTGGAGTCGATGCCATTCGGCTTGTGCCTGTTCGATCCGCAGTGGCACCAAGGGGTGATCGGCATCCTCGCTTCGCGGATGAAAGAACGTTATTTCCGGCCGACCATCGCCTTTGCCGACGCCGGGGACGGCTTGCTCAAGGGCTCAGGTCGCTCGGTGCCGGGCTTTCACATTCGCGATGCGCTGAGCGTGGTGGCGGCGCAGCATCCGACCCTGATCAGCAAGTATGGCGGTCACGCCATGGCGGCGGGGCTGACGCTGCCGGAAGCGAATTTTCCATTGTTCGCCGAAGCGTTCGACGCGGAAGTGCGCCGGCAATTGCGCGAAGAAGACCTGACCGGCCGGCTGTTGTCGGATGGCGCCCTGGCGGTGGAGGAGTTCCATCTGGAACTGGCCCGGGCGCTGCGCCATGCCGGTCCCTGGGGCCAGCATTTCCCGGAGCCGATGTTCCATGGCGTGTTCCAGTTGGTCGAGCAACGCGTGGTGGGCGAACGGCACCTGAAGGTCATCCTCAAGAGCGAGTGCGGCTCGGTGAAGCTCGACGGCATTGCCTTCGGCATCGACCGCGAGATCTGGCCCAACCCTACCGTGCGCTGGGTGGAGCTGGCCTACAAGCTCGACCTCAACGAGTTCCGCGGCCAGGAAACGGTGCAGTTGATGATTGCCCATATCGAGCCGCGGTAGGCGATACGCCGATCGGCCTTTGTGGCGAGGGAGCTTGCTCCCGCTGGACGCGACAGCGTCCCCTTGCAATGTGATGGCTGAAATTCAGGGGGGCCGCTTCGCAGCCCAGCGGGAGCAAGCTCCCTCGCCACGAGATGCAAGCAGCCTTGAGCGAACGGCGTTGCGTCACACCGTCGGTTTTTAAGTTCTGAACCCTCCGTCCTCGCGGGTTGTCGACTAGGCTCTAAGCACTGCTTGATAGCCCTTGTGACGTCTTGTCGAATTTTTTGCCCGCGGGGGCGGGTGTTGTACCTTTTGTCACTCGTCGACTGTTCAAACAGAACCCTGGAGCCTGCCCACTGATTCGAGAGGTGCCCCATGAGTCTGCTGCTGGAACCCTATACCCTTCGCCAATTGACCCTGCCCAATCGCATCGCGGTATCGCCGATGTGCCAGTATTCGAGCACCGATGGCCTGGCCAACGATTGGCACCTGGTGCACTTGGGCAGCCGCGCCGTGGGCGGTGCCGGCCTGGTGTTCACCGAAGCCACCGCCGTGACCGCCGACGGTCGCATCACCGCCCAGGACCTGGGGCTGTGGAACGATGAACAGATCGAACCCCTGCAACGCATCACCCGGTTCATCACCGCCCAAGGCGCCGTGCCGGGCATCCAACTGGCCCATGCCGGACGCAAGGCCAGCACCTGGCGACCCTGGCTGGGCAAGCACGGCAGCGTCAAACCGGCGGACGGCGGCTGGGTGCCGGTCGGCCCGTCGCCGATTGCCTTCGATCCGCAACACACCCAGCCGGTGCAGTTGGACGAAGGGCAGATCGCCGATCTGATCCAGGCCTTCGTGGAGGCGGCCAAGCGCGCCCTCACGGCCGGCTTCAAGGTGGTCGAGGTCCACGCGGCCCATGGTTATCTGCTGCATCAATTCCTGTCGCCGTTGAGCAATCAGCGGCGCGATCAATACGGCGGCTCGTTCGAAAACCGTATCCGGCTGGTGCTGCAAGTCACCGAAGCGATCCGGGCGGTATGGCCTGAAGAGCTGCCGGTCTTCGTCCGCGTCTCCGCCACCGATTGGGTCGAGGACGGTTGGAACCCGGATGAGACCGTGGAGCTGGCGCGGCGCTTCAGGGCGCTGGGGGTGGACCTGATCGATGTGTCATCGGGCGGCACGGCCGCCAATGCGGAAATTCCCACCGGCCCGGGTTACCAGACACGCTTTGCCGAGCGGGTGCGCAAGGAGTCGGAAATCGCCACCGGCACCGTCGGTATGATCACCGAACCGGCCCAGGCCGAGCACATCCTGCGCACTTGCCAGGCCGACATCATTTTCCTGGCCCGGGAATTGTTGCGCGATCCTTACTGGGCCCTCCATGCCGATGATGACCTGGGCGGCCGCAAGGCCACGTGGCCGGCGCAATACCAGCGGGCCACCCATCGGGACCAGCCGATTCATGAGTCGGATTTGCGGGACTGAGGGCCTGATAAAACAGAAAGCCCCGGTCGATTGGCCGGGGCTTTTGTTTGTCTAGCTGGATTATTTGATGGCGGTACCGGCCTCATCGCGAGCAAGCTCGCTCCCACAGGGTTGGGTGTGGATTACAGGTTATGTGAACAACACCAATCCACTGTGGGAGCGAGCTTGCTCGCGATAGGGCCAGCCCAGACAACCGATTCCTATCAGGGGTACTTGCGCTTATCCGGCGCCGGCGGGAAGTACTGGTACAACCAGGTCTCGCTCAAGGTCCGGTCCTTGGTGCGAATGAACAGGCGCATCTGTACCGGGTCCACGCGGTCGTCGGTCGGGTACCAATCGAAGGTGATGCGATAGCCCTTGATCGCATCCAGCACCAACACGTTGAAGTCCTTCACTTCGCCGTGGGAGCAGGTCACCACCGGTTCGATGCCGGTGCCCGGCGGCAGTTGGTCGAGGCCACCGCCGCTGAAGTCCACGGCGAAACGGCGTGCCCAGACGGTCGGGTAATGCTCGCCCGGTGCCCAACCTTCGATGAAGCCGCCCATGCCTGAACGGGTGGCGTCGACATGGGCCAGGTCGGTGCTGACCGGCGGCAGGGCGCTCCAGTAGAGCTTGTAGCCATAGTTCAGCGAGTCACCGGCGGCTACCGGTTTTTTCGGCGTCCAGAACGCGACGATGTTGTCCAGGGTTTCGCCGGTAGTCGGAATCTCCAGCAGGTCTACCGAGCCTTCGCCCCAGGCCG
The DNA here is from genome assembly GCF_052871455.1 of Pseudomonas sp. LARHCG127. Classification (NCBI taxonomy): domain Bacteria; kingdom Pseudomonadati; phylum Pseudomonadota; class Gammaproteobacteria; order Pseudomonadales; family Pseudomonadaceae; genus Pseudomonas; species Pseudomonas sp. LARHCG127. Next base: position 387,870 of record NZ_JBIXJT010000004.1, on the reverse strand, counting down.
TCGTCGGTTCGACCCACAGGCTCGGACGCTTGCTGTACCAGTCCACGGTGTCCTGGTAGCTGGCAAAGTCGTGATCGGTCTGCACCAGGCCGAAGCCTTTTGGGTCCTTGTCGGCGAACGCATTGAATTGCAGGGTGGCGGGGTTGTTCAACGGACGGCAGACCCACTCGCCGTTGCCGCGCCACATGGCCAGACGGTCGGAGTCGTGGATTTGCGGGTGAATGGTGTCGCACATGCGCCGCTCGACGGTGCCGCAGCTGAACATGCTGGTCATGGGGGCGATACCCAGTTGCTCGATGGCGGTACGGGCGTTGACGTGGGCGTCGATCTCCATCACCACCCGGGTCGGCTGGCAATCGATGTCGAATCGATAGGCACCGGTGGCACTGGGGGAGTCGAGCAGGGCGTAGACCACGAAGCGGGTGCTGTTCTTGTCCGGGGTTTCGAACCAGAACTTGGTGAAGTCCGGGAATTCCTCGCGCTTCTTGGCGTAGGTGTCGATGGCCAGGCCGCGGGCGGACAGCCCGTACTGGCCACTGGCATCCACCGCGCGGAAATAGCTGGCCCCCAGGAACGAAACGATGTCGTGCCGATCCAGCTCCGGCGCCTTGAAGACGCGAAAGCCGGCGAAGCCCAGGTCACCTGTCAGTTGCGAGGTGTTGACCGTGGTTTTCTCATAGTTGAACAGCTCCGGACGGAAGTGCACCTCACGGGCCATACGTGTCTTCGGGTCGACACTGTACATGCGCACCGGCTGCTTGAAGCCCATGCCCACGTGGAAGAACTGTGCATCCAGTTGCCGCCCGTCCAGATCATTCCATAACGAATGGTTGGCGTCGTACTGGATGGCGTTGAACTGCAGTGGCGACATCTGGGCCAGGGTCGGTGGCAGGACTTGCTTGGTGTCGACGTAGCGGCTCTCGGCCAGCCGCTTGGCCTGTTCCTTCAAACCGTTGAAATCGAAGGGACGGGCTTCGCCGTCGGCAGTCTGTTCGGCGGCCCAGGCGCGTGCGGCCATGAGCCCGGAGGCCGATAGCCCGGTGTAGGCGGCGAAGGCCATGGAGGCCTTGAGCAGATTCCTGCGGTGCATAAATACAACCTTTCTCGAAACAGCCCCGAGCCGATCCTGGCCACAGCGACTGATAAAGGAGTTCGGACATGCCTTTGGCCAAACGCGACGAACGTTAGAACAGATGCCTGAGAGCTGGATCGGTTCACCGAGGCGCAAAATCATAGGGGAAATACAGGCTTGGAGAGACAGGAAAGCGTGGCCTGGTTAAATTTTCTTACAGTTATTTCTTTTTTTATGCCGATTCCCTGATTTTTTGACTAATTACTCTAAAACTCCCTTTTCACGCTTTGAATCCTCCCTATTCTTTAGCGTGACAGACGATCCAACCCGGGTTTCAGACGGCGCTATCAGGTCAACCTCGACGTTAAGAAGGACAACTCATGACAAAAATACAGGGCATCACCGAAATGCTGGGGATCTTTCCATGCCTGACCCACCGGCGCAGGACACGCCGGCTCAGCCTGGAAGAATTGAGACTGGTCGAGCGCTATCGGGAGTTGTCGGAAAACGACCGCATCGCCATGCGCTACCTGGTGGATGCGATGCGCAGTGTTTCGCGGTTTTGACCAGAGACCCTGCAGCCTTTAAACGGCCTCGCAATTTTCCTACCAACGAGTGGGAATTTTCAAACGAGGCCAAGCACATCGGCCTACCGTCAGCGGCGGTTGCAGGTCTGAGCGTGAAGTATTACTTTTCTATGCGAAGTAATACTTTGAGGAGAATACAGTGCCGACGACTATGACCAGCAAAGGACAAGTCACCATTCCCAAACCCATTCGCGACGCGCTGCACTTGATTCCTGGCTGTGCGGTAGAGTTCAGCATCAATGCACAGGGCGAGGTAGTGCTGCATGCAGGTAAGCCCGGAACAACCGAGGCAGCTATCGGTGATCGCTTTGAAGCTGTCCGTGGCAGGGCGGATATCAAATGGCGCACAGACGATCTAATGGCCCTGTTGCGTGGTGAAGACTGATGATATTGGTCGATACCAACGTCTTGATCGATGTGCTGGAAGATGATCCGGTTTGGGCTGATTGGTCCATCGAGCAGATGCGTGCCCAATCCAAAATTCACAATTTGGTAATCAATCCAGTTATTTATGCTGAACTGTCCCAGACATTTTCTACCTTCGAAGCGTTGGATGAGGTTGTCGAAGAGATGGGGCTGCTAATGCAGGAGGTACCTCGCCCAGCGTTGTTTTTGTCAGGGAAGGCTTTTGTGCGTTATCGAAAGATGGGCGGTGGCAAAAATAATGTGCTCGCCGACTTTTTCATCGGTGCCCATGCAGCTGTCAAGCGTCTTCCTTTGCTTACACGTGATGCGAAGCGTTACCGAAGTTATTTTCCTTCGGTGCAGTTGGTGGTGCCATCGTGAGGTGCGCTTCACCACGACCAATATCGTCCCCTTGGTCGTGGTGTAATCGCAATTAGCATTGGCTCAATGCTTGAACATCACATGCCGCACCACCGTGTAGTCCTCCAGCCCATACATGGACATGTCCTTGCCATAGCCGGAACGTTTCTGACCGCCATGGGGCATTTCGCTGACGAGCATGAAGTGGGTGTTCACCCAGGTGCAGCCGTATTGCAGGCGTGCCGACAGGCGATGGGCACGGCCGATGTCGGCGGTCCATACCGATGAGGCCAGGCCGTAGTCCGAATCGTTGGCCCAGGCCAGCACTTGCGCTTCGTCGAGGAACGGCGTGACGGACACCACCGGCCCGAAGACTTCCCGGCGGACAATTTCGTCATCCTGCTGGGCGTCGGCCAGCACCGTCGGTTCGAAGAAGAACCCGTTGCCGTCCACGGCCTTGCCACCGGTGATCAGGCGGATATGCGGTTGGGCGATGGCCCGTTCGACAAAAGCGGCCACGCGGTCGCGGTGCTGGGCGGTGATCAGTGGGCCCATCTCGGTGTCTGGTGCGGTTTGCAGGCCGTATTTGATGCTCTTCACCGCGGCGCCGAGTTTCTCGACGAACCGGTCGTAGATACCTTGCTGGGCATAGATGCGGCAGGCGGCGGTGCAGTCCTGGCCGGCGTTGTAGAAACCGAAGGTGCGGATGCCTTCCACGGCCGCGTCAATGTCGGCGTCGTCGAAGATGATCACCGGGGCTTTACCGCCCAGTTCCATGTGCATGCGCTTGACGCTGTCGGAGGTGCTGGAAATGATGTTCGAGCCGGTGGCGATGGAGCCGGTGAGCGACACCATGCGCACTTTCGGGTGAGTGACCAGCGGGTTGCCGACGGTTTGCCCGCGGCCGAAGATCACGTTAAGCACGCCGGCCGGGAAAATCTCCGACGCCAGTTCCGCCAGGCGCAACGCCGTCAATGGGGTCTGTTCCGACGGCTTGAGCACCACGGTATTGCCGGCGGCCAGGGCCGGGGCGATTTTCCAGGCGACCATCATCAGCGGGTAGTTCCACGGCGCGATGGAGGCGATGACCCCCACCGGGTCGCGACGGATCATCGAGGTGTGCCCGGGCAGGTATTCGCCGCCCGCCGAACCGCTCATGCAGCGACTGGCGCCGGCAAAGAAACGGAACACGTCGGCAATCGCCGGGATCTCGTCGTTCAGGGCGGCGCTGAAGGGTTTGCCGCAGTTATCCGACTCCAGCTTCGCCAGTTCCTCGCCGTGGGCTTCGATGGCATCGGCCAGCTTGAGCAGCAACAAGGAGCGGTCCTTTGGCGGCACTTGCGACCAGGCTTCGAAGGCGCTGTCGGCGGCACGCACGGCGGCATCGACCTGGGCTTCGCTGGCTTCATTGATTTCCACCAGCACCCGGCCCAGCGCCGGGTTGAACACCGCCTGGCCAGGGCCTTCGCCGTTCACCAGATGGCCGTTGATCAGCAGTTTGGTTTGCATGTCCATGTCCTCTTGAAGGTTTCCAAAATCCCCTGTGGGAGCGAGCTCGCTCGCGATGAGGCCGACACATTCAACATCACCGTTTCAGACACACCGCCATCGCGAGCAAGCTCGCTCCCACAGGATTGCGGTTCCTGCAGTGAGCGATCACCGTTGATTATTTCCCGCCACTCCCCGCCACGCTCTCACCCCCACGGGTCAGGTAATACGCGCCCAGTATCGGCAGCATCGTGACCATCATCACCAGCATCGCCACCACGTTGGTCACCGGCACGTCGCGTGGGCGACTGAGCTGGTTGAGCAGCCACAGCGGTAGGGTGCGTTCGTGGCCGGCGGTGAAGGTGGTGACGATGATCTCGTCGAACGACAGCGCAAACGCCAGCATCCCACCGGCCAGCAGGGCCGATCCCAGATTAGGCAAGATGATGTAGCGAAAGGTCTGCCAGCCGTCGGCGCCCAGGTCCATCGAGGCCTCGATCAGGCTGTGGGAAGTACGGCGCAGGCGGGCGATGACGTTGTTGTAGACGATCACCACGCAGAAGGTTGCATGGCCGACGACGATGGTGAACATCCCCGGTTCGATGCCCAGGGTCTTGAAGGTCGCCAGCAGTGCTATGCCGGTGATGATCCCCGGCAAGGCAATTGGCAGGATCAGCATCAGCGAAATGCCCTGTTTGCCGAAGAAATCGCGGCGGTACAGCGCCGCCGAGGCCAGGGTGCCCAGCACCATGGCGATCAGCGTGGCGATGGCCGCGATCTGCAACGACAGCTTGATCGCCTCCAGCACGTCCGGGCGTGAGAAGGCGACGCTGAACCACTTCAGGGTCAGGCCCTTGGGCGGAAAGCTGAACGCCGCATCCTCAGTGTTGAAGGCGTAGAGGAAGATGATCAGGATCGGAAAGTGCAGGAACACCAATCCGCCCCACGCCGCGATGCGCAAGCCCCACGAGGCTCGGTCTTGAGAGTCAGAGTGCATCGAAAGCCCCCAGTCGCTTGACGACGGATAGATAGATCGCGATCAGCACGATGGGTACCAGGGTGAACGCCGCGGCCATGGGCATGTTGCCGATGGCGCCTTGCTGGGCGTAGACCATGCTGCCGACGAAGTAGCCCGGTGGGCCTACCAGTTGCGGCACGATGAAGTCCCCCAGGGTCAGCGAGAAAGTGAAGATCGAGCCGGCGGCAATGCCGGGGATCGACAGTGGCAGGATCACTTGCATGAACGTCTGGCGCGGCCTGGCGCCCAAGTCCGCCGAGGCTTGCAGCAGCGACGGCGGCAGACGCTCCAGGGACGCCTGGATCGGCAGGATCATGAACGGCAGCCAGATGTAGACGAACACCAGGAAACGCCCCAGGTGGGAGGTGGACAAGGTGCTGCCGCCCACGCCCGGGATCCCCAGCACGAACTGCAACACCGGCCCCAGGCCCAGGTGCTGGACGAACCACTGCGCCACGCCGCCCTTGGCCAGCAGCAGCGTCCAGGCATAGGCCTTGACGATGTAGCTGGCCCACATGGGCAGCATCACCGCGATGTAGAAAAACGCCTTGGTCTTGCCGCGGGTGTAGCGCGCCATGTAGTAAGCGATCGGGAACGCGACGATGGCGCTGGCGATGGACACCGCAATGGCCATGCTCAGGGTGCGCCAGATGATGTCGAAATTCGACGGCTGGAACAGCGCCGTGAAGTTCGCCAGGGTCAGGTCCGGCGTCACCGCCATGGTGAAGTCATCGAAGGTGTAGAAACCCTGCCACAGCAAGGTCAGCAGCGAGCCAAGGTAGATCGCGCCGAACCACAGCAGCGGCGGCACCAGCAACAGCGACAGGTACAGGTTGGGCCGTCGGTACAGCAGGTTGGAAAAACGCCGCAGCGGCGAACCGGGCGCAGGCGTTGGGGTGATGGCCAGCGTGTTCATCTCACACCTCGCCACTGACGGCGTCGTGCAGCGTGACCATCGCCTCACGGGCCCAGCGAACGCTCAGCTGTTGGCCGGCCTGGTGCGGGGCGGCGTTGTCCTGCCACTGGGTGTTGGCCTGGCTGAGGTTCAGGGTCTGGCCGTTGGCAAGTTTCAGCTCATAGCGTGTGGCGCTGCCCTGGTACTGGATGTCGTGCAGCAGGCCGTGGACTTCGACCTCACCGCTGGCCAACGGGCCCTCGGCGAAACGCAGGTGTTCCGGACGGATCGAGAACGGCTGTGGATAACCGCTCAGTTCCCGCGCCAATTCGCCACGAATCACGTTGGAGGTGCCGACGAATTCGGCGACGAAGGTGGTCGCCGGTTTCATGTACAGGTTGCGCGGCGTATCGACTTGTTCGATGCGGCCTTTGTTGAACACTGCCACGCGGTCGGACATCGACAGCGCTTCGGTCTGGTCGTGGGTAACGAAAATGAAGGTGATGCCCAACTGGCGTTGCAGCTTCTTCAACTCTCCCTGCATCTGTTCACGCAGCTTCAGGTCCAGGGCGCCCAAGGGCTCATCGAGCAACAACACCCGCGGGCGATTGACTAGCGCACGGGCCAGGGCCACCCGTTGGCGCTGGCCGCCGGAGAGCTGCACCGGCTTGCGTTCGCCGTAGCCGCCCAGGGCGACCATCTCCAGGGCCTCGTTGGCGCGCCGGATGCGCTCGGCCTTGGCGACGCCTTTGACCTTTAAGCCGTAGGCAACGTTGTCGCGCACGTTCATGTGGGGGAAGAGGGCGTAATCCTGGAACACCGTGTTGACGTCCCGCTGATACGGCGCAAGCCCCGTGGCTTCCTCGCCATGGATACGGATCGAGCCGGCAGTGGGTTGTTCGAACCCGGCGATCAGTCGCAGGCAGGTGGTCTTGCCCGAGCCGGACGGGCCCAGCATGGAAAAGAACTCGCCGTCCTGGATGTCGATGGAGACCCGGTCAACGGCCTTTACATCGCCGAACTGCCGGGATACCTGGGTGAATTGGACTGCAAGCGTCATGGTGCGGGGCTCCAGAAAGCGGGGCGGGTATGAAATCTCAACGATTGGCAGGCGATCCCGTGGCGAGGGAGCTTGCTCCCGCTGGGTGGCGCAGCCGCCCCAAAACCAGGCGATGCGGTGTGTCAGCTAATACCGCGTCGGTCCGTTTTGGGCGTGCTTCGCACACCAGCGGGAGCAAGCTCCCTCGCCACAGGGGCCGCTCCCATTTATGTGCTGGGGGTTAACGCCCACCCATGATCGCAATGTAATCCTGGGTCCAGCGGCTGTACGGCACGAACTTGCCGCCCTCGGCCTGTGGGGTTTTCCAGAAGGCGATCTTGTCGAATTGATCGAAGCCGTTGGTCTTGCAGCCTTCGGCGCCCAGCAGCTCGCTGCCCTTGCACGCCGCCGGCACCGCTGGCAAGGAGCCGAACCACGCGGCCACGTCACCCTGGACTTTCGGTTGCAGTGACCAGTCCATCCACTTGTACGCGCAGTTGGGGTGCTTGGCCTCGGCGTGGAGCATCGTCGTGTCGGCCCAGCCAGTGGCGCCTTCTTTCGGAATGGTCGAGGCGATGGGTTGCTTCTCGTTCATCAGGCCGTTGACCTGATAGGGCCAGGCGCCGGACGCCACCACGCCTTCGTTCTTGAAATCGCTCATCTGCACCGTGGTGTCGTGCCAGTAGCGGTGGATCAACGGCTGCTGGGCCCGAAGCAGTTCCAGCACGGCCTTGTACTGGGCTTCGTCGAGTTGGTACGGGTCCTTGATGCCCAGTTCAGGCTTGGCGGTCTTGAGGTACAACGCCGCGTCGGCGATGTAGATCGGGCCATCGTAGGCTTGCACGCGCCCTTTGTTCGGCTTGCCGTCGGGCAACTCCTGGGCATTGAACAGTACGCTCCAACTGGTGGGCGCTTGCTTGAACACGTCGGTGTTGTACATCAGCACATTGGGACCCCATTGGTACGGGGTGCCGTAGGTCTGCTGGTTGACCACGTACCACGGCGCATCTTTCAGGCGCGGGTCGAGGTTTTTCCAGTTGGCGATCAGCGCGGTGTTGATCGGCTGCACGCGCTTGCCGGCAATCAGCCGCAACGAGGCGTCGCCCGAGGCGGTGACCAGGTCGTAGCCGCCCTTGGTCATCAGGCTGACCATTTCATCGGACGTGGCGGCGGTTTTCACATTGACCTTGCAGCCGGTTTCCTTCTCGAACCCCGTGACCCAGTCGTAGGCCTTGTCGCTTTCGCCGCGTTCGATGTAACCCGGCCAGGCGACGATATCCAGTTGGCCCTCGCCGGCACCGACGGCCTTGAGCGGCTCGGCGGCCTGGAGACTGACGCTGGTCAGCAGCGCCGTGGTGAGTGCACTGAGCAATGCGGTCTTGTGCGCGTACATGGAAATCCCTCTTGCTTTAATTATGGTCGGGGCAGTGTTCGAACAGGTGAAACGCCATGGCTGGCCTGTTATTAGAGTAGTGCTGTTATCTATAGATGCTGGCCGTGGCGGGCCATGATGTGGCGCACCACGCTGTAGTCCTGGAGCGAATCGCTGGACAGGTCCTTACCGTAGCCGGAACGTTTCAGGCCGCCGTGGGGCATTTCGCTGACCAGCATGAAATGGCTGTTGATCCAGGTGCAGCCGTATTGCAAGCGCGCCGCCACCTGCATGGCCTTGTCCAGGTTCTGGGTCCATACCGAGGACGCCAGGCCGTATTCCGAATCATTGGCCCATTCCACCGCCTGGCTGAGTTCGTCGAAGCGGGTCACGGTGACGACCGGGCCGAACACCTCGCGCTGGACGATTTCATCGCTTTGCTTGCAGCCGGCCAGCAGGGTGGGTTGATAATAGAAGCCAGCACCGGAATGCACCGCCGCACCGGTGATGCGCTCGATGTGCGGCTGGCCGAGGGCGCGCTCGACAAAACTGGCCACGCGGTCGCGCTGGCGGGTACTGATCAGCGGGCCAATCTCATTGTCGGCGTCGCGCTTGCCGGCAAAGCGCAAGCTGCTGACCGCCGCGCCGAGCTCGGCCACCAGCCGGTCGTGAATTCCGCCCTGGGCGTAGATCCGGCACGCTGCCGTGCAATCCTGCCCGGCGTTGTAATAGCCGTAGGTGCGCACGCCTTCGACCACCGCCTGGATGTCGGCGTCGTCGCACACGATCACTGGCGCCTTGCCGCCCAGTTCCAGGTGTGTGCGCTTGAGGGTTTTTGCCGCCGCCTGGAGGATTTTCTGCCCGGTGACGATATCGCCCGTCAGCGAAACCATGCGCACTTTCGGATGGCTGACCAGATGGCTGCCCACCCCTTCGCCACCGCCGCAGAGGATATTGATCACGCCCCGCGGCAGGAGCCGGGCCAGCATCGGCGCCAAGGCCAGGATCGACAACGGCGTGTGCTCCGATGGCTTGAACACCAACGTGTTGCCGGCGGCCAGGGCCGGGGCGATTTTCCAGGCGGCCATCATGATCGGGTAGTTCCACGGCGCGATGGACGCCACGACGCCGATCGGGTCGCGGCGCACCATGCTGGTATAGCCGGGCAGGTATTCGCCACTGAGCTGGCCGGTCTGGCAGCGCACGGCGCCGGCGAAGAAACGAAAGACATCCACCGTGGCGCTCAGGTCATCCTGGCGCGCCAGGTGCAGCGGCTTGCCGCAGTTCAGGGCTTCGAGGCGGGCCAGCTCATCGGCGTTCTGTTCGATGGCGCTGGCGATGTCCAGCAGCAGGTTCGAGCGTTGTTGCGGCGTGGTGCGGGACCAGCCGTCGAAGGCGCAGTGGGCAGCGAGGATCGCGGCTTCCACCTGCTCGGTACTGGCCTCGGCGATGTGAGCCACGACTTCGCCGGTGGCCGGGTTGAGGATCGGCTCGACAACGCCTTCACCGGGAACGAGTTCCCCGTCGATCAGCAACGCGGTGCACAACGGGGTTTGCGTGCCAGCCATTTTTATAGGTCTCAGTTGAAACAAAGAACCTGTGGGAGCGAGCTTGCTCGCGAGGGCGGTGTATCAGTCGAATCGATGTCGCCTGTCACGCCGCTATCGCGAGCAAGCTTGCTCCCACAATGGATTGTTCTCCCACAATGGATTGTGGCGATGCAGCAAGACTAGTGCCCGGCCTCATGCCCGACAAATTCGAAATACTCAAGGCTGCATTCGATTAAATAGATGGCTTGCGTCCGCCATGAGGCTGTTCCCGGGCCACCGCCAGGAACGGGTCGACCGACGCCGGTCGCGCCGTGCCCCGGCGCCAGGCCAGGCCGACGTCGAGGGTCTGGTTGAGGTCGGCAATCGGTCGCGCTTCGATGATGTCGCCTTCCAGCGACCAGGGGCGGTAGGTCATGTCCGGCTGGATCGATACGCCCAGCCCCGCGGCCACCAGGCTGCGCACTGCTTCGGTCGAGGCGGTGCGCAGGGTGACCCGGGGTTGCAGGCCGGCGCCGCGCCACAGGCGCTGGGCGTTGCGGTCCATTTCGTCGACGTTCAGTTGGATCAGCGGCTCGCGGGCCACATCGGCCAGGTGGATGCTGTCGTGCTCCAGCAAGGGATGCTGCGCCGGTAGCCACAAACGGTGCGGCGAATGCGTCAGGACTTCGGTCTGCAGGGCGTGGCGATCCTCCAGGTTGGACAGGATCAGCACCCCGACGTCGATTTCGCCGCTGACCAGCAAATGTTCGATGTACGGCCGCTCGTCCTCCATCACGCGGATCTCCACGTTGGGGTAGGCGCGCTGGAAGCGGGTCAGCAAGTCCGCCAGGTAATAACCGGCGACCAGGCTGGTGACGCCAATGGTGACTTGGCCAGCCACCTGGTCGGTGCTTTGTTGCAGGCTGCGCTTGGCGTTGTCGACCGTGGCCAGGATCAGGTGGGCCTGGCGCAGGAATTGATGGCCCTGGTGGGTCAGGGTCATGCCCTTGGCGTGGCGGTTGAACAGGCTGACGCCGATGTCTTGCTCCAGTTGCTGGATGGCCAGGGTCAAGGTGGACTGGGAAATGAACGCCGTTTGCGCCGCGGCGGAGATGGAGCCGGTTTCGGCCACGGCGATGAAATGGCGGATCTGACGCAGAGTCATCATGGGCGCGTACCGGTGGGCGGATTTATCGATGTACTGAAGTGTATATCGTTTTTTTAGAAGGGAAGGAACGTGCACCGCTGGCGGCGCTAGGCAACATCTGGAAGCAATCTCGCCAACGGCGTCGGGCACTTTCGATCTAGGCTGGGGGCCTTACGTTGACCCGAACATCTGGAGGCAACAAATGAACACCCGTGGATTGCTCGATCAGCTTCTCAAGTCCGGCCAGGAAATGTTGCAGAACAAGGCTGGCGGTTCACAGGGCAAGTCGTCCGGTGGCCTGGGCGGTTTGCTCGGCGGCTCCGGCAACCTGGGCGGGATGCTTTCCGGCGCGGGCGGCGGGGCACTGGCCGCCGGGGCCATGGGCCTGTTGCTGGGCAACAAGAAAGCCCGCAACTTTGGCGGCAAGGCCCTGGCCTATGGCGGCCTGGCGGCCTTGGGCGTGATCGCCTACAAGGCCTATGGCAACTGGCAGGCCCAGCAGGGCAACGCGCCGAAGACCGAACCGCAGACCCTCGATCGCGTGCCTCCGGCGCAGGTCGAGCAGCACAGCCAGGCGATCCTCAAGGCGCTGGTGGCGGCGGCCAAGGCCGACGGCCATGTGGACGAGCGCGAGCGGCAATTGATCGAAGGCGAGTTCACCAAGCTCGACAACGACCAGGAGTTGCAACACTGGCTGCATGCTGAACTCAACAAACCCTTGGACCCCACCGACGTCGCCCGTGCCGCCAGCACCCCGGAAATGGCCGCGGAAATGTACATCGCCAGCGTGATGCTGGTGGACGAGGAAAACTTCATGGAGAAGTCCTACCTCGATGAACTGGCGCGCCAACTCAAGCTGGAGCCAGGGTTGAAGGCGGAACTGGAAAAACAGGTGCGCCAGGCGACTGTATAAAGCAGCATCAACGCTATTCCTTGTGGGAGCGAGCCTGCTCGCGATGGCGTCCGGTCAGTGACAGTATTCTTGACTGATACACCGCTATCGCGAGCAAGCCCGCTCCCACAGTGGTTTTGTGGTGTCTGGCAATCTTGTATCCAACGCTATTCCCTGTGGGAGCGAGCCTGCTCGCGAAGGCGCTCGGTCAGTCTCAGCATGGTTGACTGATACACCGCTATCGCGAGCAAGCCCGCTCCCACAGTGGTTTTGTGGTGTTTGGCAATAACATGTATCCAACGCTATTCCTTGTGGGAGCGAGCTTGCTCGCGATGGCGCCCGGTCAGTCGCAGCATGGTTGACTGACACACCGCTATCGCGAGCAAGCTCGCTCCCACAGTGGTTTTGTGGTGTTTGGCAATAACATGTATCCAACGCTATTTCCTGTGGGAGCGAGCTTGCTCGCGAAGGCGTCCGGTCAGTCGCAGCATGGTTGACTGACACTGCGCTTTCGCGAGCAGGCTCGCTCCCACAGTGGTTTTGTGGTGTTTGGCAATAACATGTATCCAACGCTATTCCTTGTGGGAGCGAGCTTGCTCGCGATGGCGCCCGGTCAGTGACAGTATTTTTAACTGATACACCGCTTTCGCGAGCAGGCTCGCTCCCACAGGGGCGGGTTCCATTCTTCAAGTACCGGTGAGCCTCGGCTCAATCAAAATCCTCCCACGCCGCCATACAGACGCCGCGCCGCCCTCGGCTATACTCCCCAGCATTTTCAAGTGCCTGAGGTTTTACTGTGAAGAATTGGACATTGCGCCAACGCATCCTGGCGAGTTTTGCGGTGATCATCGCCATTATGCTGCTGATGGTGGTTGTCTCGTATTCACGGTTGCTGAAAATCCAGGACAGCGGAGAAAAGGTCCGGGCCGATGCGGTTCCGGGGGTGTATTTCAGCTCGATGATCCGCGGCGGCTGGGTCGACAGCTACGTCCTGACCCAGCAAATCGTCGGCCTTTCCGGGGATCGGGAAATCACCGCCGAGGACAAGGCTCGCTACCAGGGTTTCGAGCGGCACTTGCGCGAAGAAATACAGAACTATCAAAAACTGATCCAGGACCCGGCCGACCAAGTCTCTTTCGACGAGTTCGAGGTCAACCACCAGGACTTCAACAAGGCCCTGGCGAAAGTCCTGGACCTGTACCAGCGCAAGGATTACGAAGGGGCGCGGCTGGCGCTGAACGCAGAACTGACGACGGCGTGGCTCGACGGTCGCGGGCACTTGAACCAGATCATCGAGCGCAATCGCGAGCTGGCACAAAGCGCCACCCTGACCATTGGCGATGCGGTAACGGCGGCCAAGGTCGCCATGGGCTTGTCGTTCCTGGTCGCGCTGATCGTCGCGGTACTCTGTGGCCTGCTGCTGATGCGGGCGATCATGGGGCCAATGAACCGCATCGTCGAGATCCTCGAGATCATGCGCAGCGGCGACCTGAGCGGACGCCTGAACCTGGCGCGCAAGGACGAATTCGGTGCCGTGGAAACCGGCTTCAACGACATGATGGCCGAACTGACCTCGCTGGTATCCCAGGCCCAGCGCTCATCCGTGCAGGTCACCACCTCGGTCACCGAAATTGCCGCCACCTCGCGCCAGCAGCAGGCCACGGCCACGGAAACCGCCGCCACCACCACCGAGATCGGCGCGACGTCCCGGGAAATCGCCGCCACCTCCCGGGACCTGGTGCGCACCATGACCGAAGTCTCCACCGCCGCCGACCAGGCTTCGGTGGCCGCCGGCTCTGGCCAGCAAGGCTTGGCGCGCATGGAGGAAACCATGCATTCGGTGATGGGCGCCGCCGACCTGGTGAACGCCAAACTGGCGATCCTCAACGAGAAGGCGGGCAACATCAACCAGGTGGTAGTGACCATCGTCAAAGTGGCCGACCAGACCAACCTGTTGTCCCTCAACGCCGCCATCGAGGCCGAGAAGGCCGGTGAGTACGGGCGCGGTTTCGCCGTGGTGGCCACGGAAGTACGGCGCTTGGCCGACCAGACCGCCGTGGCGACCTATGACATCGAACAAATGGTGCGCGAGATCCAATCCGCGGTATCGGCCGGTGTGATGGGCATGGACAAGTTTTCCGAGGAAGTGCGCCGTGGCATGGCCGAAGTGCAGCAGATCGGCGAGCAACTGTCGCAGATCATCCATCAGGTCCAGGCTCTGGCGCCGCGGGTATTGATGGTCAACGAAGGCATGCAGGCCCAGGCCACCGGCGCCGAACAGATCAACCACGCCCTGGTGCAACTGGGCGATGCCAGCAGCCAGACCGTGGAGTCCCTGCGCCAGGCCAGCTCCGCCATTGACGAGCTGAGCCAGGTCGCCGTGGGGCTGCGCAGCGGCGTCTCGCGTTTCAAAGTCTGATGGGCGAACTCGAGACCCGGCGTGGCGTCGCAGCGACGGCCCGCCAGACGTTGTTCCTGGTGTTCTGCATCGGCAACGAACGTTACGCCCTGCAGGCCACCGATGTAGTGGAAGTGCTGCCGCGCCTGCCCCTCAAGCCGATCGCCCGGGCGCCGTCCTGGGTGGCGGGGGTGTTTGCCTGGCGCGGCACCGTGGTGCCGGTGATCGACCTGTGCGCCCTGACGTTCGGCCGGAGCGCCGAACCCCGGACCAGCACGCGGCTGGTGCTGGTGCGTTATCAAGGCGATACACAACAAACCGGGCAAGTGCTGGGATTGATCCTGGAACAGGCGACCGACACCCTGCGCTGTGATCCGGTCGATTTCAAACCCTATGGCCTGGACAATCGGCAGGCGCCGTACCTTGGGCCGGTCCGCGAAGATGCCCTTGGGTTGCTGCAATGGGTGCGGGTCAATGACCTGCTCGACGAATCCGTTCGGGCGCTGCTGTTTCCTGCTACGCCGCTGAGCCTCGACGACCTCGAGGTAGCGCCATGAACAACGACCAACGGTTTTTCGATTTTCTCAAGGAGCGCATCGGCCTCGATGTGACCTCCGTCGGCACCGCGATCATTGAGCGCGCCGTGCGCCAACGAATCAGTGCCGTGCCTGGGCGAACCGCCGATGAGTATTGGCAGGCCCTGCAGCATTCGGCCCCGGAACAGCAGGCGTTGATCGAAGCGGTGATCGTCCCGGAGACCTGGTTCTTCCGCTACCCCGAGTCCTTTGCGACCCTCGCCAGGCTGGCCGTCAAGCGCCTGGCCGAGATCAAGCACCTGCGTGCGCTGCGCATCCTCAGTTTGCCGTGCTCCACCGGCGAAGAACCGTATTCCATCGCCATGGCTTTGCTCGACGCCGGCTTGGGCGCCCATCAGTTCAAGGTGGACGGCATGGACGTCAGCCCGCTGTCGGTGGCGCGGGCCAAGGAGGCGCGTTACGGCAGGAATTCCTTCCGTGGCGCCGACCTGGGTTTTCGCGAGCGGCACTTCGACGCCGAAGACGAAGGCTACCGCCTCAGCGAACGGGTGCGCGAACAGGTGCGCTTGCAAGTAGGCAACCTGCTGGATCCGGCCTTGCTGGCGAACGAGGCCCCCTACGACTTTGTGTTCTGTCGCAACCTGCTGATCTATTTCGACCAGCCGACCCAGCAGCAGGTGTTCGAGGTGCTCAAGCGCTTGACCCATCAGGACGGCGTGCTGTTTATCGGCCCTGCCGAAGGCAGCCTGCTGGGGCGCCTGGGCATGCGCTCGATCGGGATTGCCCAATCGTTCGCCTTCAGTCGACAGGGGGCGTCGGAGCCCCAACCGTTGCCGGCCTTGATACCACCGCCGCTACCGATTCGTCAGCCACCGCCTCGCGTCATCCCGCCGGCGGTTCGGCCGCGGCCGTTTGCCGCGAGCGTGACACCGATTGCCCCACCCAAGAGCAGCGACGCCGCGAGCTTGCTGGCCAATATCGCGGCCTTGGCCAACGGCGGCAAAAGCGCCGAAGCCCGCGCGGCATGTGAAGAATACCTGCGCAGCCACGCGCCGAACGCCCAGGTGTTCTATTGGTTGGGCCTGCTCAGCGACATGGCCGGTAGCGCGCTGCAAGCCCAGGGTTTTTATCGCAAGGCGCTTTATCTTGAACCGCAACACGCCGAGGCCCTGGTGCATCTGGCGGCGCTGCTGGCTTCCCAGGGAGACGCGGCCGGAGCCCGTCGGTTGCAGGAACGCGCCGCCCGCAGCGGGCGCACGGCAGACAGTGAGCACAAACGATGAGCGGTTCGGCTTCCTACACCATCACCCATGACGATGCCCAGGCCATCGACGATTGCTGGAACCGCATCGGCGTGCATGGCGATAAATCCTGTCCGCTGTTGGTCGAGCATATCCATTGCCGCAATTGCTCGGTGTATTCGGCGGCCGCGACTCGGCTGCTCGACCGTTATGCCTTGCCACAGGATCAGCGGGATTTGTCCCAGGCCCCGGTGGACAACGATGTGGTCACGCGCTCGTTGCTGATGTTCCGCCTCGGCGAGGAATGGCTGGGCCTGACCACGCGCAGCCTGGTGGAAGTGGCGCCGTTGCAGCCGATTCACTCGTTGCCCCACCAACGCTCACGGGCCCTGCTGGGCGTGGCGAATGTGCGCGGGGCGCTGGTGGCCTGCCTGTCGCTGGTGGAGCTGCTGGACCTGGAGCCCGGCGCGGCGGCGGTGGCCGGTACACGGGTCATGCCGCGCATGTTGATCGTCGCGGCCAAGGGCGGGCCGGTGGTGGTGCCGGTGGATGAGGTGGACGGCATCCACGCCATCGATGAACGTATTTTGGCGAACGCTTCGCCGTCGGCGGGCAAGTACACCCGTGGCGTGCTGCCGTATAAGGGGCGCAGCTTGCGCTGGTTGGATGAAGAACAGTTGCTGGCCGCCGTGGCCCGGAGCCTGTCATGACCCCCGACCAAATGCGCGACGCCTCGCTGCTGGAACTGTTCAGCCTGGAAGCCGAAGCCCAGGTCCAGGTGCTGAGCACCGGCCTGCTGGCCCTGGAGCGCGATCCGACCCAGGCCGAGTACCTTGAGTCATGCATGCGCGCGGCGCATTCCCTCAAGGGCGCGGCGCGCATTGTCGGGGTGGATGCCGGGGTTAGCGTGGCCCACGTGATGGAAGATTGCCTGGTCAGCGCCCAGGAGCGGCGCCTGGTACTGGGCGCCGAGCACATCGACGCCTTGCTGCAAGGCACCGACTTGCTGACGCGCATCGCCACGCCGGGCAACAACGTCGGCGCGCCGGACATCGACGCCTATGTGGCGTTGATGGGACGCCTGCTCGATCCCAACGCTGCACAACAACCCGCGCAGGTACCGACAAAACTCCAGACGCCTGTCGAACCCGTCAGCGTCGAGCCGTCCGTGCCGGAACCGCTCGCCGCAACGGAGCCGGGCCCCAAGCGCAAACGGGTCACCGAAGGCGGCGAGCGGGTCTTGCGGGTCACGGCCGAACGCCTCAACAGCTTGCTCGACCTGTCGAGCAAGTCCCTGGTGGAGACTCAGCGCCTCAAGCCTTGGCTGGCGGCGATGCAACGGCTCAAGCGCCAGCAAGGCACCGGCTTGCGCGCCCTTGAAGAGCTGAACGTGCACCTCAAGGACCACGCCCTGAGCCTGCAAGCCCAGGAAGCCCTGGGCGATGCTCGCCGCTTGCTCGCCGAAACCCAGCAGTTGCTGGCGCAGAAAACCGCCGAGCTGGATGAGTTCGCCTGGCAGGCCAGCCAGCGGGCGCAGGTGCTGTACGACACAGCGCTGGCCTGTCGCATGCGGCCGTTCGCCGATGTGCTGTCGGGCCAGGCACGCATGGTCCGTGACCTGGGCCGCAGCCTGGGCAAACACGTGCGCCTGGAAATCGAAGGCGAGAAAACCCAGGTCGACCGCGACGTGCTGGAACAGCTCGAAGCGCCTCTGACCCATTTGCTGCGCAACGCCGTCGACCACGGCATCGAAACCCCGGAACAACGGGTACTGGCCGGCAAGCCCGCCGAAGGCCTGATCCGCTTGCGCGCTTCTCATCAGGCCGGCCTGCTGGTCTTGGAGCTGGCGGACGATGGCGCCGGGGTGGACCTGGAACGGGTGCGCCGCAGCATCGTCGAGCGCGGCCTTTCTCCTGAGCCAACCGCCGCCAGCCTGAGCGAAGAGGAACTGCTGACCTTCCTGTTCCTGCCCGGTTTCAGCCTGCGCGACAAAGTCACCGAAGTGTCCGGGCGCGGCGTTGGCCTGGACGCCGTCCAGCACATGGTCCGGCAGTTGCGCGGGGCGGTGGTGCTGGAGCAGACGGCGGGCGAGGGCAGTCGTTTCCATCTCGAGGTGCCGCTGACGCTGTCGGTGGTGCGCAGCCTGGTGGTGGAGGTCGGCGGTGAAGCGTACGCCTTCCCCCTGGCCCACATCGAACGCATGTGCGACCTGGCGCCGGAGGACATCGTCCAGGTCGAGGGGCGCCAGCATTTCTGGCACGAAGGCCGGCATATCGGCTTGGTCGCCGCCAGCCAGTTGCTCAATCGCCCATCGACGCAGAACGGCAGCCAGACCCTCAAGGTCGTGGTGATCCGCGAGCGCGAGACGATCTACGGCGTGGCGGTGGAGCGGTTCGTCGGCGAGCGCACCCTGGTGGTCCTGCCCTTGGACGAGCGCCTGGGCAAGGTCCAGGACATTTCCGCCGGGGCCTTGCTCGACGATGGCTCGGTGGTGTTGATTGTCGATGTCGAAGACCTGTTGCGGTCGGTGGACAAGCTGCTCGATACCGGGCGCCTGGAGCGCATCGCCCGGCAAAACCAGGCCCAGGCACCCCGCAAGCGGATCCTGGTGGTGGACGATTCCCTGACCGTGCGTGAGCTGCAGCGCAAGTTGTTGCTCAATCGCGGCTATGACGTAGCAGTGGCGGTGGATGGCATGGATGGCTGGAATGCATTGCGCTCGGAGGATTTCGATTTGTTGATCACGGACATCGACATGCCACGCATGGACGGCATCGAACTGGTGTCGCTGTTGCGGCGCGACAACCGCTTGCAATCGCTGCCAGTGATGGTGGTGTCCTACAAGGACCGCGAAGAAGATCGCCGCCGTGGCCTCGACGCCGGCGCCGACTATTATCTGGCCAAGGCGAGTTTCCACGACGACGCCTTGCTCGATGCCGTGGTCGAATTGATCGGAGGGGCGCGCGCTTGAAGATCGCCATCGTCAATGACATGCCCCTGGCAGTCGAGGCCCTGCGCCGCGCCCTGGCGTTCGAGCCGGCGCACCAACTGGTCTGGGTCGCCGCCAACGGTGCCGAGGCGGTGCAGCGTTGCGCCGAATACACCCCGGACCTGATCCTGATGGACCTGTTCATGCCGATCATGGATGGTGTGGAGGCTACCCGGCGGATCATGGCCGACAGCCCATGCGCTATCGTGATTGTGACCGGAGACAGCCAGCAGAATGTCCACCGGGTGTTCGAGGCCATGGGCCATGGCGCGCTGGATGTGGTCGATACCCCGGCCCTGGGGGTCGGTAACCCGGCGGACGCGGCGGCGCCGCTGCTGCGCAAGATCACCAACATCGGTTGGCTGATCGGTGAGCGCAACAAGCGCGAGCGCCCTGCGCCGGCGGCCCAGCGCGCGGCGGTGTCGCGCAAGAGCCTGGTGGCCATCGGGTCGTCGGCGGGCGGGCCCGCGGCGCTGGAGGTGTTGCTCAAGGCCCTGCCGCGGGACTTTGCCCCGGCGATCGTGCTGGTCCAGCATGTGGACGAGGTGTTCGCCGCGGGCATGGCCGAATGGCTGGGCAGTGTGTCGGGCCACACGGTGCGCCTGGCCCGGCAAGGTGAGACGCCGCAAAGCGGCACGGTATTGCTGGCGGGAACCAACCATCACCTGCGTTTGTTGAAGGACGGCACCCTGGCCTATACCGCCGAGCCGGTGAACGAAATCTACCGGCCCTCCATCGACGTGTTTTTTGAAAGTGTCGCCCAGTACTGGAGCGGCGACGCGGTGGGCGTATTGCTCACCGGCATGGGCCGCGACGGTGCGCAAGGGCTTAGACTCATGCGCCAGCAGGGCTATGTGACCATCGCCCAGGACCAGCGCAGCAGCGCCGTGTACGGCATGCCCAAAGCGGCGGCCGCCATCGACGCCGCCGTCCATATTCTTGCCCTGGACGCCATTGCGCCACGGCTGTTGGAGATTGTGACCCCATGAAGAACCCCGCGAGCCTTGCCCCAGGCCGTACCCAGGTAAGCCATCATGACTGATTTGCAGCTCGACGAATTCAAGCGCGATGAGAACGCCGCCATGGTCTTGCTCGTCGACGACCAGGCGATGATCGGCGAGGCGGTGCGGCGCGGGCTGTCGGAGGAAGACAACATCGACTTCCACTTCTGCTCCGACCCCCACCAGGCCATCGCCCACGCGGTGCGCATCAAGCCGACGGTGATTCTCCAGGACCTGGTGATGCCCGGCCTCGACGGCCTGAGCCTGGTGCGCGAGTACCGTAACCATCCGGCCACCCGCGACATCCCGATCATTGTCCTGTCCACCAAGGAGGACCCGCTGATCAAGAGCGCGGCGTTCGCCGCCGGGGCCAACGATTACCTGGTCAAGCTGCCGGACAACATCGAACTGGTGGCGCGCATCCGCTATCACTCGCGTTCCTACATGATGCTGTTGCAGCGCGACGCGGCCTATCGCGCATTGCGGGTCAGCCAGCAGCAATTGCTCGACACCAACCTGGTGCTGCAACGCTTGATGAACTCCGATGGCCTGACCGGGCTGTCCAACCGTCGGCATTTCGACGAGTACCTGGAACTGGAATGGCGCAGGGCGATGCGCGACCAGAGCCAACTGTCGCTGCTGATGATCGACGTGGACTACTTCAAGTCCTACAACGACAACTTTGGCCATTTGGAAGGCGACGAAGCCCTGCGCAAGGTCGCCACGGCCATCCGCGAGGCGTGCAGTCGGCCGTCCGACCTGCCGGCCCGCTACGGCGGCGAGGAGTTCGCCCTGGTGCTGCCCGGCACTTCGCCAGGCGGCGCCCGGCTGATGGCCGAGAAACTGCGCCAGAGCGTCGTCGCCCTGAAAATCCCCCACGCCACGCCCGACGGCGGCGAAAACCTGACCATCAGCATCGGCGTCTCGACCTTCACCCCCCAGCAGGGTGGCGACAGCCGTCAGCTGATCTCGGCGGCGGACAAGGGGTTGTACCTGGCCAAGCACAATGGGCGTAATCGGGTGGGGGTCGAATAAACCTTTTGCCTGGCTAGATTGCTTTTGTGGCGAGGGAGCTTGCTCCCGCTGGGGCGCGCAGCGGCCCTGAAACCCGTTGGCTCGGTGTGTCAGCTTGATTGAGGGAGCCGTTTTGGGGCTGCTGCGCAGCCCAGCGGGAGCAAGCTCCCTCGCCACGGGGGTGGTGTTGAATGTTCATTGCCCCTAAAGCCGCCAGGCGGGCTGCCGCTGGCGCTTGATTACGTTATACTCGCCGGCTTTCAAAAGTTCGCCAACGAGTGCTGCCCGCCATGGAAATCAACCCGATCCTTAACACCATCAAGGACCTGTCCGAGCGCTCCGAAACTATTCGGGGGTATCTTTGACTACGATCAAAAGCATGAGCGCCTGACCGAAGTCAATCGCGAGCTTGAAGATCCGAATGTCTGGAACAACCCTTCGTACGCCCAGGAACTGGGCCGCGAGCGTTCTGCGCTGGCGCAGATCGTCGAGACCCTGGACGAGCTGTCCAGCGGCCTGGCCGATTGCCGCGACCTGCTGGACATGGCTGTCGAAGAGGACGACGAAGGCGCAGTCGGCGATGTCGTCGCCGAGCTGACCCGCCTGGACGAGAACCTCGCCAAGCTGGAATTCCGTCGCATGTTCAGCGGCGAGATGGACATGAACAACGCTTACCTGGACATCCAGGCCGGTTCCGGCGGCACCGAAGCCCAGGACTGGGCCAACATCCTGCTGCGCATGTACCTGCGCTGGGCCGATAAACGCGGTTTCGACGCCACCATTATGGAACTGTCGGCCGGTGAAGTCGCCGGGATCAAGGGCGCCACCGTGCACATCAAGGGCGAATACGCCTTTGGCTGGCTGCGGACCGAGATCGGCGTGCACCGCCTGGTGCGCAAGAGCCCGTTCGACTCCGGCAACCGTCGCCACACCTCGTTCTCGGCCGTGTTCGTTTCGCCGGAAATCGATGACAACATCGAAATCGAGATCAACCCGGCGGACCTGCGCATCGACACCTACCGTTCCTCCGGGGCCGGTGGCCAGCACGTCAACACCACCGACTCGGCCGTACGGATCACCCACGTACCGACCAACACCGTGGTCAGTTGCCAGAACGAACGTTCCCAGCACGCCAACAAAGACACCGCGATGAAGATGCTGCGGGCCCGCCTGTACGAGCAGGAAGTGCAGAAGCGCAACGCGGCGTCCCAGGCCCTGGAAGACACCAAGTCGGACATCGGCTGGGGTCACCAGATCCGTTCGTACGTGCTCGACGCCTCGCGGATCAAGGACCTGCGGACCAGCATCGAACGCAGCGATTGCGACAAGGTGCTCGACGGCGATATCGATGAATACCTGATCGCCAGCCTCAAACAAGGGCTGTAACGCGACACCCATGCGGCGGACGGGCCACGCTTGCACAGAAAGCGCGGCTCGCCCGCAAACTCCGGCCCGGGCCGGGGGCAACGAACCTGTGATGGAATCCTTAAAGACATGAGCGACCTAGAACTCGACCCGCAAGCCCTGCAACAGGAAGAAAACTCCCTGATCGCCCTGCGCAAGGAAAAGCTTGCTGCCGAGCGCGCCAAGGGCCAGGCCTTCCCCAACGACTTCCGCCGCGACGCGTATTGCGACGTCCTGCAGAAGAAGTACGCGGACAAGACCAAGGAAGAGCTGGCCGAGGCGGCGATTCCAGTCAAGGTGGCCGGTCGTATCATGCTCGACCGTGGTTCGTTCATGGTGATCCAGGACATGACCGGGCGTATCCAGGTCTACGTCAACCGCAAGACCCTGCCGGAAGAAACCCTGGCCGCCGTCAAGACCTGGGACCTGGGCGACATCATCTCCGCCGAAGGCACCCTGGCCCGTTCCGGCAAGGGCGACCTGTACGTCGAGATGACCAACGTGCGCCTGCTGACCAAGTCCCTGCGCCCGCTGCCGGACAAGCACCACGGCCTGACCGACACCGAGCAACGCTATCGCCAGCGCTACGTCGACCTGATCGTCAACGAAGACGTGCGCCAGACCTTCCGCGTCCGCTCGCAAGTCATCGCCCACATCCGCAGCTTCCTGATGAAGCGTGACTTCCTGGAAGTCGAGACGCCGATGCTGCAGACCATCCCTGGCGGCGCGGCGGCCAAGCCGTTCGAAACCCACCACAACGCCCTGGACATGGAAATGTTCCTGCGCATCGCGCCGGAGCTGTACCTCAAGCGCTTGGTCGTGGGTGGCTTCGAGAAGGTTTTCGAGATCAACCGCAACTTCCGTAACGAAGGCGTTTCGACCCGGCACAACCCCGAGTTCACCATGCTCGAGTTCTACCAGGCCTACGCCGATTACGAAGACAACATGGACCTGACCGAGGAACTGTTCCGCGAGCTGGCGCAGCTTGTTCTCGGGACGACCGACGTGCCGTACGGCGACAAGGTGTTCCACTTCGGCGAGCCGTTCGTGCGCCTGTCGGTGTTCGACTCGATCCTCAAGTACAACCCCGAGATCACCGCCGCCGACCTGCAGGACATCGAGAAGGCCCGCGCCATCGCCAAGAAGGCCGGCGCCAAGGTGCTCGGCTTCGAAGGCCTGGGCAAGCTGCAAGTGATGATTTTCGAAGAACTGGTCGAGCACAAGCTGGAGCAGCCGCACTTCATCACCCAGTACCCGTTCGAAGTGTCGCCGCTGGCCCGTCGCAACGACGAGAACCCAAGCGTGACCGACCGTTTCGAGCTGTTCATCGGTGGTCGTGAAATCGCCAACGCCTACTCCGAGCTCAACGATGCCGAAGACCAGGCCGAGCGTTTCATGGCCCAGGTGGCCGACAAGGATGCCGGCGACGACGAAGCCATGCACTACGATGCCGACTTCGTGCGCGCCCTGGAGTACGGCATGCCGCCGACTGCTGGCGAAGGCATCGGCATCGATCGCCTGGTGATGTTGTTGACCAACTCACCGTCGATCCGGGATGTGATCCTCTTCCCGCACATGCGGCCCCAAGCGTAATTGTTTCAAATAAAAAGCCGCCTCGATGGGCGGCTTTTTATTGCCTGTCTGGTACAAACGTATCAATTGCTTACTTTTTCAAAGAGCGAGGAAGACCTGTCGTGAATCGTGCAATGGCTTCAGAAGGTGCAGCGGGCGTCGCCACGGCTGTCGCTGAAAGTGTTCAGTACCAGGGCCGCAAGGCCAGCCGACAGGGCAGTGAGCAGCGTCGCCAGGAGATTCTCGACGCGGCCATGCGCATCGTGGTGCGCGATGGCGTGCGTGCGGTGCGTCACCGTGCGGTGGCCGCCGAAGCGGGCGTGCCGCTGTCGGCCACTACGTACTATTTCAAGGACATCGACGATTTGCTCACCGATACCTTCGCCCAGTATGTGGAACGCAGCGCGGCGTTCATGGGCAAGCTGTGGGCCAACAACGAAGGCCTTCTGCGGGAGATGGTCGCCTATGGTGACGGCAGCGCCCAGTCGCGCTCGCAACTGGCGGACGACATCGCGCGGATGACCGCCGACTATGTGCGGCATCAACTGGACAGCCGTCGCGAGTACCTGATGGCCGAGCAGGCCTTTCGCCAGGAAGCCCTGCTCAACCCACGCCTGGCGGAGTTGGTGCGTTCCCACCAGCAGATATTGCTGCATGGCACGTGTCAGTTTTTCCAGGTTTTAGGCTCCCGCGAACCGCAACAGGATGCCAAAGTGTTGACGGCGATTATCGGACGGATGGAATATCAGGGCTTGCTCAATGGCGCCGAGCCGGTAGCCGATGAAGACATGCTCGGCATCCTGACCCGCTACATGCACCTGGTACTGGCGTCGGTGTGATCCAGATGGGTTCACCACAGCCCTTGTGGCGAGGGAGCTTGCTCCCGCTGGGCTGCGCAGCAGCCCCTTTTTTGTGAGCGCTGCGCACTCAAGCGGGAGCAAGCTCCGTCGCCACAGGGGATAAAGCGACCTGTGCCATAGGGAGTTCAAATGAAAGCCTGGCCTGCCGTTGTACTGGCCGTGTCGTTGCTGCTGCTCAGTGGTTGCCTGGTGTCCTTCAAGGCGCCGTTACCCGACAGCGAAGCCGCGCCCGCCGGCCTGCTCGGCCAATGGACCAGCACCAACGCCTGGGGCGAACCGTTGAACCTGGAGTTGACGCAAGTCGGCAAGCACCGCTACCAGGCCATCAGCTACTTCAGGGCCCGGCCCCATGAGCGCGAAGCCATCCCCCTGACCGTCTCCCGTCATGGCAGTCGCTGGTACCTGTCGGCCAAGGTGCCGGCCCGCTACGGTGGACATTTCCTGATCGCCGGTTTCGAATTGACCGATAAACAGGAACTGGTGGTCTACAACCTGGACCTGGAACAGATCAACCAGGCCATCGGCCAGAAGATCCTCAGCGGCCAGCCGAACCAGAGCGAAGAAGGTGACGGTGTGTTGGTGGACAGCGACATGAACAAGGTTTTCAGCTACCTCGACGACCCGGCCAATTCCGATGTGTTCTCGGAAGCCGTGCGTTACCAGCGACTGGCCAAATCCCAATAATTGCAACAAGCGGACGTTTTTTCACAGGAGTTTTCGGTGGACGATTACCAGCAGACGATACGCACCTTGTCCGATCGCATTGTGCTGGCGCAAACGCCGATTCGCATCCTCGACGCGGTGAAGTGGGACGAGAACATCCGCAAGGGGTTTCTCAAGGCCAAGGGCAAGGAAATGCCTGCGGTGGATCGCGACTATTACCTCAACCGGCCGTTGTCTTTTGACTCCAGCAAAGTGAAGCTGGAGTTCCAGAACATCGAGCGCGACATCACCCGCCAACTGGGGCAGTTCAACCCGGTGGGCCAGATCATGCGCCGCATGTGCAAGGAATACCGCATGGTGGTGCGCATGCTCGAAGCGCGTGGCACCGAGGATTTCGGGCTGATTTCCCAGGAGCTCTATGGCGCCGCCTCCGATGCTTTTCACGCCGGCGACCCGACCCTCGCCGACCTGGGCCTGATGCTCTCCGATTACCTGAACAACATCGATGGCCGTGGCGACCTCAAGGACGAGCCGAAAGTCCTCAGTGCCAAGGAAGCCGTCAGCCTGTTGCAGCATCGCCTCAACCGGGTGTTCGGCGAAGCCGAGGAAACCATCCGCGTGTTCGAGTCCGACGGCATCGTCGCCGACGCGGCGGCGGGCGCCGACTACATCAAGATCCGCACCGATGCGATGTTCAACGAGCGCGACGTACGAGCGCTGGAGGTCCACGAAGGGCTGGTGCACGTCGGCACCACCCTCAACGGCTTGAACCAGCCGATCTGCACCTTCCTGTCCAAGGGCCCGCCCTCGTCCACGGTGACCCAGGAAGGCCTGGCGATCCTGATGGAAATCATCACCTTCGCCTCCTACCCGAGTCGCCTGCGCAAACTCACCAACCGCACCCGGGCCATTCATATGGTGGAGGAGGGCGCCGATTTCCTGCAGGTCTTCGAGTTCTTCCGCGAGCAGGGTTTTGAGATGGCCGAAAGCTACGGCAACGCCAGTCGGGTGTTCCGTGGCTCGGTGCCCACCGGGCTGCCATTCACCAAAGACTTGTCCTACCTCAAGGGCTTCATCATGGTTTACAACTACATTCAGTTGGCCGTGCGCAAAGGCAAGCTGGAGCAGGTGCCGCTGCTGTTCTGCGGCAAGACCACCCTGGAGGACATGCGCACGTTGCGCCAGTTGGTGGACGAAGGCCTGGTGGTGCCGCCTAAATACTTGCCTGAGCAATTCCGCGACATGAATGCCCTGTCGGCCTGGATGTGTTTCTCCAACTTCCTGAACCACCTGAGCCTGGACCGGATCGAAGCGGATTATTCGAATATCCTTTGAATAACACCCCATCCTTTGTGGGAGCGAGCCTGCTCGCGAAAGCGGTTGAACATTCAACATCAATGTTGACTGCAACACCGCTTTCGCGAGCAGGCTCGCTCCCACAGGGGACTGCGTTTACTTCTAACTTGCGAGGCTTCACCGGATGCGAACCCTCGGCATCATCTGCCTGCTGCTGGCCCTGGGCGGTTGCAGCTCCCTGTTGTTCTATCCCGAACGCGGCCTGCCGTTTACCCCGGAGCGGGCCAAGCTCGAGTACCGCGACGTCACCCTGACCACCGCTGACAATCTCAAGCTCCGTGGCTGGTGGCTGCCCGTCAAACCAGGCGTGGAGGTCAAGGGCACGGTCCTGCATTTGCACGGCAACGGCGGCAACCTGGCGTGGCACCTGGGCGGGAGCTGGTGGTTGCCCGAGCAGGGCTACCAAGTGTTGATGGTCGATTATCGGGGTTATGGCGTGTCCGAAGGCGAGCCGAGCCTGCCGGCGATCTACCAGGACATCGACGCCGCGTTCCAATGGCTCGACCAGTCGCCCGAGGTCCAGGGCAAGCCGCTGGTGCTGCTCGGCCAGAGCCTGGGCGGCGCGCTGGCGGTGCATTACCTGGTCGAACATCCCCAGCGTCAACGGCAGCTCAAGGCCCTGGTGCTCGACGGCGTGCCCGCCAGCTATCGCGACGTCGGGCGTTTTGCCCTGAGTACCTCGTGGCTGACCTGGCCGTTCCAGGTGCCGTTGTCCTGGCTGGTGCCGGACGGTGACAGCGCGATCAGCTCCGTGGCGCAGTTGAACGGCGTGCCGAAGTTGATCTACCACAGCCTCGACGACCCCATCGTGCCCCTTTCCAATGGCATCCGCTTGTATCAAGCTGCGCCGCCGCCGCGGGTCCTGCAGCTGACACGGGGCGGCCATGTGCAGACCTTCGCCGACCCGACGTGGCGCACCGTGATGCTGCGCTACCTCGACGATCCCCGGCATTTTGACGGCCTGCGCCGCCTGGGGGAGGTCCCGAACTACCCGAAATCACCCGTTGAACCACCAGAGAACCCGCAATGAGCGAAGAACGTAACGCCATCCCCCTGATCATCACCGGTATCTGCAGCATCCTGGGTACCGTCGCCGTGCTGTGGTACTACGGCTACCTGCATTTCGCCAAGCCCGAGGATGCGTTGCTGCTCGACCAGTTCACCATGCTCAAGACCGTGCCGGGGGAGGACTACAAGGTGTCCCTGGAACCCGCGCCCCAGGTCGCCCAGTGCATCGATGGTGTGCTGGTGTTGTTCGACACCGAGCAGAAAGGCCTGACCGGCGTGTTGATCAACGAGAAGAAACGTGCGGTGCGGTGCATGGGGCAGGAAACACCACAAAAACTGCAGCCTTAAGCGATTCGATTTACCTGTGGGAGCGAGCCTGCTCGCGAAAGCGATAGCCCAGCCGACACCTGTATTGACTGAATGACCGCCTTCGCGAGCAGGCTCGCTCCCACAGGGATTGTGTACAGCCAAATATCTTCAGCCATGAAAAAGCCCCGCCTGACGAAACCAGGCGGGGCTTTTCAGTTGCACTCAGCCGATCAGTTGGCGCTCATGGTCGAGCGCGGGGCCACTGGCTGGTTGTCGTTGGAGATGGTCACTTCCACGCGACGGTTCATGGCGCGGCCCGAGACGCTGGTGTTGTCCGCCACCGGGAATTCCTTGCCATAGCCCTGGGTCACGATGCGAGCCGGGTCGACGCCCATTTTCACCAGGGCGGTACGCACCGAGCTGGCGCGGCGTTCGGACAGCGATTGGTTGTAGGAATCCGAGCCGGTGCTGTCGGTGTAGCCTTCGATGATCACCTTGCGGTCCGGGTTTTCCTGGAGGAACTGCGCCAGTTTGCTCACATTCGTCATGCCGCTGGTGCGCAGGTCGGACTTGTTGGTGGCGAACAGCACGTCGCCGAAAGTCACCAGCGTCCCGCGTTCGGTTTGCTTGGCGTTGAGGCTGTCTTGCAGTTGCTTGATCTGCGCGTTGCGCGCGTCGAGCAGGGCACGGGCGCGTTCGTCGCCGGCGTTTTTCAGTTCGGCTTCGGCATTGCGCAGGGCGATGGTCTGCTTGGCCACTTCGACGCGCTGGTTGGTCAGGTAGGCCAGTTGGTCGACCTTGGCTTCGTCTTCCCGATCCAGGTAGGCCTTGTCGGCCTTGGCCAGGAAGTCCGCCGCGTCCTTGGTTTCCAGGGCGGCCACTTTGGTCGCCGCCGGGTCGGCTTGCAGGCCGTTGTAATTGGTCCGCGCCTGTTCGAGATTGGCGTTCGGGTCGTGGGAGCAAGCGGCCAGGGCTACGCAGGCAGCGAGCAGGGCGGGCATCATCAAGTGTTTGTGCATCATAGTCTGTCGTCCTTTTATCAATGAGAAGTACGTCGTGGCGTGATCGGTTTACTGAACCTTGTTCATGCCTTCCTGACGCAGTTCCTGAACCCCTTTCTGAGAGTCCTTGAGGGCTTGTTCGGCCTTGGCGGCCTGAGCCTTGCGCTCGGCGACGCGGGCATCCCACTCGGCTTGTTCGGCCAGTCGCTTGGCTTCTTCGTAGTTCTCGTCATGCATGGCGATTTCGGCTTGCTTGAGCTTGTCCTGGGCCGATTTCATTTCCACGGCGGCAAATTCGGTACCACCGGCGCTGACGGCGCTGTTGACCGCCGACTGGGTCACCGCGTACTGCTCCGAAGGTGGGTTACCGGCGCAACCGGCGAGAATGAAGCTGCTACCGATCGCCAGGGCAGCCAACTTCAAGCCGCGCAGGCCACTGGATGAGGGTTTGGCAGTGCAGGTATTCATAGGCTTCAACTCCATTGGAAAACTCCTGAAAAAAACGACAAATCCATGCTGGGACCGAAGCCATGACGTCTGGTTTGGTGTTGGCGCCAAGGCGCGTTTATTTAAACGACCGTTCCAGTATGGTTACTCGGTGTGACCCGAGGCGTTTTTCAA
Organism: Pseudomonas sp. LARHCG127; assembly: GCF_052871455.1. Taxonomy (NCBI): domain Bacteria; kingdom Pseudomonadati; phylum Pseudomonadota; class Gammaproteobacteria; order Pseudomonadales; family Pseudomonadaceae; genus Pseudomonas; species Pseudomonas sp. LARHCG127. The sequence continues at coordinate 358,093 of NZ_JBIXJT010000004.1, read as the reverse complement.
AAGTTCAGCGAGGATGGCCATTCGCCAAAAGAATTACTGACTGATCGGTCAGCGACAGAAAAGCTGAACTTTCAAGGCGCGCAGCGGTATTCCCGGCGTAGGTGGGAAAGGCCCCGCGCCGGAAAACCGCAACCTGGAATGAAGGGAATCAGTGTTTGGATTTGTCGTTCTGCGAGGAAAGTTCGTGCAGATGCCGGCGCGACAGGGCGAGGAATCGTGGGGTCGGTCCTACGTCTTCATACAGCGGGTCACCTTCCTCATCGGTGGCGACAACTTGCGAACCCTTGATGTAGGGGAAGCTCGCTTCCAGCTCTTCCAATGCGGCCCCGATCAGCTCGCCCAGCAGCTCCTCGGGCTGGCGCTTGGGGTACATGTCGCAGATCGCAGCCAGGCGTGCGGCGGCTTCGACGTCCAGATGGATCGTGTAGCCCGTCTGGGTCAGGCGGCCCTTGGCGTTTTCTTCCCAATGCTGGGCAAGTTCACGAATTTTCATGATGACCTCAATCAGCCTGCTCGTGGCAGGCGCGGTGAGTGACAAGCCGTTGTGTGGCTTACCCATGAGACTAGCTTTGTTGTGCAAGGTTTAAAGTCCCTTCGTCGCTTGTCATAAGCGACGGGCATCGGCACTCTCTGATCCAAGAGCTGTCCGGACTTTTTTGCTGGAGAAATGCTGATGACCGATATCGATGCCCGCTTGCGCGAGGATGTCCACCTGCTTGGCGAACTGCTGGGCAATACCATCCGCGAACAGTACGGGGACACGTTTCTCGACAAGATCGAGCAGATCCGCAAGGGCGCCAAGGCTGACCGACGCGGTTCCGTGGATGCCGAACTCAGTGCCAGCCTCAATCAACTGAGCGAGGACGAACTGCTGCCGGTGGCGCGCGCGTTCAACCAATTCCTCAACCTCGCCAACATCGCCGAACAGTACCAACTGATCCATCGCCGCGAAGAATCGCAACCGGCGCCCTTCGAAGCACGGGTCCTGCCTGAGTTGCTTGCCCGGCTGCGGGCCGAAGGCCATGGCGCCGAGGCCCTGGCCCGGCAGTTGGGACGCCTGGAAATCGAACTGGTCCTCACCGCCCATCCCACGGAAGTGGCCCGCCGCACCCTGATCCAGAAATACGACGCCATCGCCGCGCAACTGGCGGCCCAGGATCATCGCGACCTGACCAGCGCCGAGCGCGCGCAAATCCACGAGCGCCTGCAACGCTTGATCGCCGAAGCCTGGCACACCGAAGAAATCCGCCGCACCCGGCCGACCCCGGTGGACGAGGCCAAGTGGGGCTTCGCGGTGATCGAGCATTCGCTGTGGCACGCCATTCCCAATTACCTGCGCAAGGCCGACCAGGCCTTGCATGCCGCCACCGGGCTGCGCCTGCCGCTGGAGGCCGCGCCGATCCGCTTTGCCTCGTGGATGGGCGGCGACCGTGACGGCAACCCGAATGTCACCGCCGCCGTGACCCGCGAGGTGCTGTTATTGGCGCGGTGGATGGCGGCGGACCTGTACCTGCGTGACGTCGACCAACTGGCGGCCGAACTGTCCATGCAAAACGCCAGCGAGGCCTTGCGGGCCCAGGCCGGCGACAGCGCCGAACCGTATCGTGCCGTGCTCAAGCAACTGCGCGAACGCCTGCGCGCCACCCGCAACTGGGCCCACGCCTCCTTGAGTGCCGCCACGCCGCCGGGCGCCGAGGTGTTGCAGCACAACCGCGAACTGCTGGACCCCCTTGAGCTGTGCTACCACTCCCTGCATGAATGCGGCATGGGTGTGATTGCCGATGGGCCGCTGCTCGATTGCCTGCGGCGGGCGGTGACCTTCGGCTTGTTCCTGGTGCGCCTCGATGTGCGCCAGGACTCGACGCGCCATGCCGCCGCCATGACGGAAATCACCGACTACCTGGGCCTGGGTCGCTATGAGGATTGGAACGAGGAGCAGCGCGTCAGCTTTTTGCTGGAGGAGCTGAACAACCGGCGTCCACTGCTGCCGGCCCATTTCAAGCCCTCGGCCGACACGGCGGAAGTGTTGGCGACGTGCCGGGAAGTGGCCGCGGCGCCGGCGGCGTCCCTGGGTTCCTACGTGATCTCCATGGCCGGCGCGGCGTCCGATGTCCTCGCTGTGCAACTGTTGTTGAAGGACGCCGGGGTGTTGCGGCCGATGCGAGTGGTGCCGCTGTTCGAGACCCTGGCCGACCTGGACAACGCCGGGCCGGTGATCGAGCGGCTGTTGCTGCTGCCGGGCTATCGTTCACGGCTGCAGGGCCCTCAGGAAGTGATGATCGGCTATTCCGATTCGGCCAAGGACGCCGGGACCACGGCGGCGGCCTGGGCGCAATATCGGGCCCAGGAACGGCTGGTGGACATCTGCCGCGAGCAGCAAGTCGAATTGCTGTTGTTCCACGGTCGTGGCGGCACCGTGGGCCGTGGTGGCGGTCCGGCGCACGCGGCGATCCTGTCCCAGCCACCGGGCTCGGTGGCCGGGCGTTTCCGCACCACCGAGCAGGGTGAAATGATTCGTTTCAAATTCGGTCTACCGGACATCGCCGAACAGAACCTCAATCTGTACCTCGCCGCAGTGCTTGAAGCGACGTTGCTGCCACCGCCGCCACCCACGCCCGAATGGCGACACCTGATGGACGAATTGGCTGCCGATGGCGTCAGTGCCTACCGCGCGGTGGTGCGGGAGAACCCGCAGTTCGTCGAGTACTTCCGCCAGTCCACCCCCGAGCAAGAACTTGGCCGCCTGCCCCTGGGCAGCCGGCCGGCCAAGCGTCGCGCCGGCGGCATCGAAAGCTTGCGGGCGATTCCGTGGATCTTCGGCTGGACCCAGACCCGCCTGATGTTGCCGGCCTGGCTCGGCTGGGAAACCGCACTGAGCAAGGCCCTGGAGCGTGGCGAAGGGGCGTTGCTGGGGCAGATGCGCGAGCAATGGCCGTTCTTCCGGACCCGCATCGACATGCTGGAGATGGTGCTGGCCAAGGCCGACGCCGACATCGCCCGCTCTTACGACGAGCGTTTGGTGGAATCTGGGCTGCTGCCTTTGGGTGCGCATTTACGCGACCTATTGTCGCAGGCCTGCACGGTGGTGCTTGGCTTGACCGGTCAGTCGCAGCTACTGGCACATAGCCCAGCCACGCTGGAATTCATCCGCCTGCGCAACACCTACCTCGACCCGTTGCACCTGTTGCAGGCCGAACTGTTGGCGCGCTCACGCCAGCAGGAAGTTGCCCAAGGCAGCCCCGTGGAGCAGGCATTACTGGTGTCTGTGGCGGGGATTGCCGCCGGGTTGCGCAATACCGGCTAAGATCAGGCAGCGCACCGAAACGGCTCGCCCGGCGTTCCCGGGCGTTGTTCGGCGGGGGCGGGGACAGGTCGACCAGGCGACAGTTTGTTGCCCGGTTGCGACGCTCGCCACCCCCTCCGAAGGTCGTATCGGGCGCGGGTTCCTCCGACTTTCGGCGGCTTGTGTGGGTCGGGCCTGCTGTGTATCTTGATCAGCCTTTGGCCGTTTGGGCGGTCACGATCCAGTTTTTCGAAGATTGGCCCCGCGAGGCGAATCCGAGCGTTTTACATAAAAAAATTTGAGGAGCACATCGATGCGCGTCATTCTGCTGGGAGCTCCCGGGGCCGGTAAAGGTACTCAGGCAAAGTTCATCACCGAAAAATTCGGTATCCCGCAAATCTCCACCGGCGACATGCTGCGTGCCGCGGTCAAGGCGGGCACGCCACTGGGCGTTCAAGCCAAGAGCATCATGGATGCCGGCGGCCTGGTGTCGGATGACCTGATCATCGCCCTGGTCAAGGATCGCATCGCTCAACCCGACTGCGCCAATGGCTTCCTGTTCGATGGCTTCCCGCGCACCATTCCCCAGGCTGAAGCCCTGGTGACTGCCGGTGTCGAACTGGATGCAGTGGTCGAGATTGCCGTTGAGGACGAGGAAATCGTCCAGCGCATTGCTGGTCGCCGCGTTCACGAGCCTTCCGGCCGCGTCTACCACACCGTCTACAATCCGCCGAAAACCGAAGGCAAGGACGACGTGACCGGTGAAGAGCTGGTGCAACGCAAGGACGACACCGAAGAAACCGTGCGTCATCGCCTGTCGGTCTACCATTCCCAGACCAAGCCGCTGGTGGACTTCTACCAGAAACTGTCGGCTGCCAATGGCAAGCCGAAATACAGCCATATCGAAGGCGTCGGTTCGGTTGAAGCGATCACCGCCAAGGTGCTTGCAGCCTTGAGCTGAAAAGCCTGATCAGTTGCATCAACTACGGCCCGCTTGCGGGCCGTAGTTGTTTATACTGGCGCACTTTTTTCCCACCTGATTTACGGACACATCGATGAGCACCTTGCTGGCCCTGGACACCGCGACTGAAGCTTGCTCCGTTGCCTTGCTGCACGACGGCAAGGTCACGAGCCATTACGAGGTGATCCCGCGCCTGCACGCGCAGAAGCTGCTGCCGATGATCCAGCAACTATTGAGCGACGCCGGCACGACCTTGCAGGCGGTGGATGCGATTGCCTTTGGCCGTGGGCCGGGGGCGTTTACCGGTGTGCGCATCGCCATCGGTGTGGTGCAAGGGCTGGCATTTGCCCTGGAGCGTCCGGTGCTGCCGGTATCGAACCTCGCGGTGCTGGCCCAGCGTGCCTTGCGCGAACAGGGCGCTCGCCAAGTTGCCGCGGCCATCGATGCGCGCATGGATGAGGTGTATTGGGGCTGCTATCGCGAAACCGACGGCGAGATGCGCCTGGTCGGTGCTGAAGCGGTGTTGCCGCCCGAAGCGGCGGCGTTGCCGGGCGATGCCAGCGGTGATTGGTTCGGCGCCGGCACCGGTTGGGGCTATGGCGAGCGGATCGGTGTCAGTCTCATCGGCCAGGACGCCTCGATGCTGCCCCATGCCGAGGACCTGCTGGCCCTGGCACGCTTCGCCTGGGAACGTGGCGAGGCCATTCCAGCGGATGATGCACAGCCCGTTTACTTGCGGGACAAAGTCGCAACACCCAAGTCCGAGCGGTAAAAAGCATCACTCCGCTCTCGAGCGGGCAGCGTTGTGGCGAGGGAGCTTGCTCCCGCTGGGCTGCGAAGCGGCCCCCAGAAAATTGATTTCAGGCCGGCAAGATAAGGCGCGAATCATATTTCGGGGCCGCTTCGCGCCCCAGCGGGAGCAAGCTCCCTCGCCACAAAAGCATGGGGTCACCCCAAAAAGCGGTGTTGTCGCAAAGTCATTTACGCCCCCAAAAGTCACACCCGACCTTGCCAGTCGTCACTTTTTCCGCCCGTTTTTAAACCTTTTCGACTTTATGTGTTCTAGTTATCACTTGCGCATTTGCGCGGCTGCGAAAGTGCCGCTAAATTGCCATCATTGATACCGAGCATTCTGTTATGCGTATAGACGGCGTTTCATCCCAGTCCTACCCCATCAAGCGTCGGCCTCGTGCGGGTAAAGCCAGCGAGCCGGAAAACTTCGATGACATCGATGGCGAGGTGGAGTTTCCGTCTGAAGAGCAACTGGCCGCCCGTGCCGCCAAAGCCTCTGCGCAACGCCTGAGCAATCTCCCCGCCCGTCAGCAAGACATGCTTTATCACCGTGCGATGAGCCGCAGTGTCTCCACGGCCCTGGCGAGTTACCTGAGCACCGCCGGTTTTGTCGATTGGGATATGGAAGTGCTGGGACTCGATCTCTACATCTGATGGTCTTGCCTTACTACCTGGGCTGTCCGTCCTGGAGCGAAAACGCCTGGCGCGATTACCTTTATCCCCAGGATGCGAAAAGCACCGATTTCCTCGATCTCTATTCCCAAGTGTTCAATGCCGTGGAAGGCAATACGACCTTCTATGCCAGCCCGTCTGCGACGACCGTGCAGCGCTGGGCCGAGATCATGCCCAAGCACTTTCGCTTCACTGCCAAGTTCCCTGGCGACATCAGCCACAATGGCGACTTGCGCGAGCGCCTGACGGCCACTGAAACCTTCCTGCAACTACTCAGCCCCTTGGGCGAACGCGTTGCGCCGTATTGGCTACAACTGTCCAAGGCCTTTACCCCGAATCGGTTGCCGGAACTGGCGGGGTTCATCGACGCCTTGCAGCGCCCCTTGGCCGTCGAAGTCCGTCACGACGAGTTCTTTGCCAAGGGCGACGCCGAACGACAGCTCAATCGCTTGTTGCTCGATCGCGGCGTCGAACGCATCTGCCTCGATCCCCGGGCCCTGTTCAGTTGCACCTCCCTTGATCCCGCCGTGCTTCACGCACAATCGAAAAAGCCCCGGGTGCCGCCCCGGCCCGCGGCGTTCACCCAATGTCCGCAAGTGCGTTTCATTGGTCATCCGGTGCTGGAAGCCAACGAGCCGTTCCTGACGCCGTGGGTGGAGAAAATCGCCGGCTGGATCGAAGAAGGGCGCACGCCCTATATCTTCCTGCACACCGCCGACAACCGGCTGGCCGCCAGGCTCGCGCAACGTTTTCACGAGCGATTGATGCATCGATTGCCTGGCTTGCCGGCCCTGCCTGCGCTATATAGAGAGCCCGCCGCCGAGCAACTGGGTTTGCTCTGAGGCCCACTCCCTCTCTGCTCAGGAGCGAACTACATGGAAGCGCACATTCGTCGAGCCCAGGCGTTCAAGGCCCTGCACGAACGCGAAGGGGCTTTTGTCATTCCCAACCCGTGGGATGCCGGTTCGGCCAAGATGCTGGCCAGCCTCGGCTTTGAAGCCTTGGCGACCACCAGTGCCGGTCACGCCTTTTCCCTGGGCCGACCCGATGGCGCGCTGGGCCTGGAAGACACCCTGGCCAACGTGCGGGCGATTGTCGCGGCCACTGATCTGCCGGTGGCCGTGGACCTGGAGAACGGTTTTGCCGATGCTCCCGAGGATTGCGCCCGCAGCCTGCTCCGAGCCGCGGAGGCCGGCGCGGTGGGTGGTTCGATCGAGGACGCCACGGGGCGCGAAGACAGCCCGATCTATTGCTTCGACCACGCGGTAGCTCGGGTCAAGGCCGCCGCCGAGGCCGTGCGCAGCTTGCCGTTTCCCTTCCTGCTGACGGCCCGGGCGGAAAATTTCCTGCATGGCAATCCGGACCTGGACGACACCATTCGCCGCCTCAAGGCCTTCGCGGACGCGGGGGCCGACGTGTTGTACGCACCGGGGCTGAGCAGCGCGGAGCAAGTGCTCGCGGTGGTGCAGGCCGTGGCGCCAAAACCGGTGAACGTGCTGATGTCCGGGGCGCTGGACTTGACGGTGGCGCAGTTGAGCGAATTGGGCGTCAAGCGCATCAGCGTCGGCTCGGCGCTGGCCCTGGCCGCGTATGGCGAGTTTTTCCGCGCCGCCGAGGAGATCCAGGAGCAGGGCACATTCACCTTCACGCGCCGCTCGATGCCGTTCAAGCAGGCCAACCAATTATTCAAGGGTTGATGCCCGAGGCAATATCGTGCGGTTTTTGAAAGCGCTTGCGGTCGTGGCCCTGCTCATTGGCCTTGCCGTGCTGGGGGTATGGCGCGGCTGGGTGGCGCTGCCGCCCCAATGGAATCCCTGGGCGCCTTTGGACGTCAACCTGGCGCCCAACCTGCTCACCCGTTTCAAACTCATGGCCCTGCGCAACGACCCGCAGCTGTGCGACCAGGCCCTCGCCACCTCCGGGCTGCGCACCGCGCGCCAGGCCGACAGCGGCGCCAATACCACATGCCCATTGACCAATGTCTTGAGGGTGCAGGGCGGTGAGGTGGCCTTGAGCAGCAGCTTCCTCGCCAGTTGCCCGCTGGCGGTGGCGTTTGCGTTGTTCGAGCGTCACGGGTTGCAGCCGGCGGCCATGGCGGTCTACGGGCAGAAAGTGACGCGGGTCGATCACCTGGGCAGTTTCGCCTGTCGCAACATGTACGGGCGTGAGAGCGGGGCGCGCAGCCAGCACGCCACCGCCAGCGCGCTGGACATCGCCGGGTTTCGCCTGGCCGATGGGCGCACGATCAGCGTGCTCAGGGACTGGCCCAAGGACACGGCCGATGCGCGCTTTTTGCGTCAGGCTCGGGATGGCGCCTGCGATATGTTCAGTGTGGTCTTGAGCCCGGATTACAACGCGGCGCACCGCAACCATTTTCATCTGGATGTGGGGCCATGGTGGATCTGTCGTTGATTTAAGCGGCGATGCGCAGGTTCTGCAGCACGATCGGACGTGCCCAGCGGGTGTCGAAGTCCAGTTGTTTCTGCTGCGCCACCAATTCCTCTTCCGGGAACGGCGGGAACGGCTTGTCCAGCAGCTCGAGTTCGAATTCGGCGATCGGCAGGTGCAAGGGGCGCGGTTGTGGCGCCGGGCCCGGTTCCGGCAGCGGTTGGCCGGCGGTGAGGACGAGTGGACGGACCCAGTTGCTTTCGAAGGTCTGCTGGTGTTGCTGGGCAACGATTTCTTCTGGCGGGAACGGCGGGAAGGGTTTGTCCAGCAGGTCGAGTTCGAATTCGGCGATGGGCAGGAACAGCGGTTCTGGCGGCTTGACCTGTGTTTCGGTCACTTCGCAGGTGCGCTGGCTGACGATGTGCGCCAGCAGTTCGGCACCGAGGGTCGGTTCAACGGCCTCATCGAGGGGCTCTGGCTGGTAGCTGCCGGGTGCCGGTGCGTTATCACCCAGTTGATCGGCCAGGGCCCGGGCAAAAAAATCCTGCCACAGGTGACTGACGCCGCTCAGCGCTTGGGTGTTACGCAGGCTGTAATCGCCGTAAGGGGAGATAACGCCTATCGATGTGGATTGAATGTCTGACATTTTTCTCGGTCGACGCTCAGCTCTGGCAAAATGCCGTTCACCGTTGTTATCGGCCGTTTTTGCCGATCCTTAATTTTTTGAGCATGTTTTCCATAAGTGAACAACTTCCATGAGTGAGCAACCCGCGGCCTGCCGCATCCATGTCGAGGCCCTGGCCCCGGCCTTCCAACCGCAGGCCGAACACTGGGCCGAGCGGCTTGGCCTGCCTTTGCAAGGGGACGAAGGCGAGTTCGCCTTGCAGGTCGGTGAGCAAGGGGTGCAGTTGCAGCAGTTGGGTCCGGATGCGCCAGGGCCGGTGCGCGTGGACTTCGTCGAGGGTGGGGCGGCCCATCGGCGGTTGTACGGCGGCGGCAGTGGCCAGATGATCGCCAAGGCAGTCGGGATCGCCCAGGGTGTGCGCCCGCGGGTGCTGGATGCCACCGCCGGGTTGGGCAAGGATGCGTTCGTGCTGGCCAGCCTGGGCTGTGAAATGAGCCTGATCGAGCGTCAGCCGCTGATTGCGGCCTTGTTGGAGGATGGCCTGGCTCGTGGCGCAGAGGACTTCGACGTGGCGCCGATCGTGGCGCGCATGCGCCTGCTCAAGGGCAACGCCATCGAGGTGATGCGCAACTGGGAAGGCGAACCGCCCCAGGTGATCTATCTGGACCCGATGTTCCCTCATCGTGAAAAAACCGCTCTGGTGAAGAAGGAAATGCGCCTGTTCCGGCCCCTGGTGGGCGATGACCCGGACGCCCCGGCGCTGCTCGCCGCGGCCCTGGCCTTGGCGACTCATCGAGTGGTGGTCAAGCGCCCACGCAAGGCCCCGTGCATCGAAGGGCCGAAGCCGAGCCATGGGCTCGATGGCAAGTCCAGTCGCTACGACATCTATCCGAAGAAAGCGCTCAAGCCTTGAGACCGAGTGGCCTGCATCGCGAGCAAGCTCGCTCCCACAGGGGCCGGTGGCGGGCGCTGATTCTGTGAACCCCGTCGATCAAACTGTGGGAGCGGGCTTGCTCGCGAAAGCGGTGGGTCAGTTGGTGAAGGTGTTGAATAGGCCGCCGTCTTCGCGAGCAAGCCCGCTCCCACATTGGATCTGTGGTGTTCATCAAACCCTGTGGGAGCGAGCTTGCTCGCGATGAGGCCCAGACAGCCAGCAAAAATTCCGCTGACTGGCCTAAGGCCGATAAGCCCGCACGAACAACCCCACCACTTCCTGCACATGGGCCTCGGCGGCTTCGGGTTCCGGGGCCGGGCCGCAGCCTGACAACAAGCGGAAGTTCGCCGCGCCCTTGATCAAGCAGAAGAAGTGTTCGGCGGCATTGCGCGGTTTATCGATGCTCAGGGCGCCGCTCTGGTTGACCTTGGCCAGCAGCCGCTCCATGCCTGAGAGCATCCGTTGCGGACCGGCTTCGTAGAAAATCGTCGACAGCTTCGGGTCTTGGCTGCCCAGGGCCATGATCAGGCGATGCAGGTTCAACGATTCATCGCTGTTGATCAGTTGATTGAACCCGCGGGCAATGTTCAGCAACACGTGTTCGATCGGAACGCCGTCAGGCCATTCGTAAAACAGCGATGGCACCTGCTCTTCACATTTGGCCATCACGGCAGCGGAAAACAGCGTCTCCTTGTCGTTGAAATGGCTGTAGACCGTCAGCTTCGAAACGCCCGCCTCGGTGGCGACGGCGTCCATGCTGGTATTGGCATACCCCATGCTCAGGAACAGGCGTTTCGCCGCGTCGAGAATGGCCTGGCGCTTGGCCAGGTCCTTGGGGCGGCCAGGGCCGCTAGGGGATGAAGGATTGTTCGACATTCTTCGCTTTAATACTGGACTGGTGAGTTTGCTATTAATAACATACTCGCCAGTATAATTATTCCAAGCACCATTAGCGAAAGGTCACTCGCCATGTTCCGCTATGCCCTGCCCCTCGCCATGCCAGTCGCCCTGGCTTTTTTATTGTCTGCGTGCGGTCATGACGAGCCGGTGCCCGTCGCCGTGCGTCCCGCCATGGTGGTCAAGCCTGAGCCGTCGGCCCAGGCGATGGACAGTTACCCTGGCGAAGTGCGAGCACGTTTCGAGCCTGAACTGGCCTTTCGCATTGGCGGCAAGGTGAGCCGGCGACTGGTGGAAGAGGGGCAGCGGGTCAAGGCCAATCAACCGCTGGCCGAGCTCGACCCCGAGGACGTGCGCCTGCAACTGGAAGCGACCCGTGCCCAGGTCGCTGCCGCCGAGGCCAACCTGAACCTGGTCCGCGCCGAACGTGACCGCTACAAGACCTTGATGGAGCGGCAGATGGTCAGCCGCTCCCAATACGACAACGCCGAAAACCTCTACCGCTCCGGCACCGCACGGCTCAAGCAGATCAAGGCCGAGTTCGATGTCGCCAACAACCAGGCCAGCTATTCGGTGCTGCGTGCGCCCCAGGATGGCGTGGTGGCCCGGCGTTCGGTGGAAGTCGGGCAGGTGGTTTCGGCGGGACAAACCGTTTTCACCCTGGCCACCGATGGCGAGCGTGAAGTGCTGATCAGCCTGCCGGAACAGGGCTTTGGCCGGTTCAAGATCGGCCAGCCGGTGTCGGTCGAGTTGTGGAGCCAGCCTGACCAGCGCTTCAGCGGGCGGATTCGTGAGCTGTCGCCGGCCGCCGACCCCAAGTCCCGCACCTTCGCCGCCCGCGTGGCCTTCACCGCCGGCAGTGTTCCGGCGGAGCTGGGCCAAAGTGCCCGGGTGTTTATCCAGACGGCTGAAAAGGCGCCGCTGTCAGTGCCGCTATCAGCCCTCACTGCCGAGAATGGCGCCACCTACGTCTGGGTCGTCAACCCGGACAACACGGTCAGGAAAGCCCCGGTGCGCGTGGGTGCCTTCGGCGAAAAAACCGTGCCGGTGCTCGAAGGCTTGAGCGCCAATGACTGGGTGGTGGCGGCTGGCATACATGTGCTCCTCGACGGCCAGCAGGTGCGGCCGGTGGATCGCTCCAACCGCGTGGTCAACCTGGCGGCCAAGGAGTAATCCCAATGGGTTTCAATCTTTCCGAATGGGCGTTGCGTAACCGCCAGATCGTACTGTTCCTGATGCTGTTGCTGGCCATTGTCGGGGCGCTTTCCTACACCAAGCTCGGCCAGAGCGAAGACCCGCCGTTCACCTTCAAGGCCATGGTCATTCGCACCGTGTGGCCGGGGGCGACGGCCGAGGAAGTGTCGCGCCAAGTCACCGAGCGTATCGAAAAAAAGCTGATGGAAACCGGCGATTACGAAAAGATCGTCTCGTTCTCCCGCCCGGGGGAATCCCAAGTGACTTTCGCGGCGCGTGATTCCATGCATTCGGCGCAGATTCCCGAGCTGTGGTATCAGTTGCGCAAGAAGATCGGCGACATCCGCCACACCTTGCCGCCGGATGTCCAGGGGCCGTTCTTCAACGATGAATTCGGCACCACCTTCGGCAATATCTACGCGCTGACCGGCGAAGGCTTCGACTATGCCGTGCTCAAGGACTACGCCGATCGCATCCAGCTCCAGCTGCAGCGAGTCAAGGATGTGGGCAAGGTCGAACTGATCGGTTTGCAGGACGAGAAGATCTGGATCGAGTTGTCAAACGTTAAGCTGGCGACCCTCGGCCTGCCCTTGGCGGCGGTCCAGCAGGCCCTTGAAGAGCAGAACACGGTTTCCACCGCCGGCTTCTTCGAAACCGGCAGCGAGCGTTTGCAGCTGCGGGTCTCGGGAAATTTCCAGACCGTGGAAGAGATCCGCAACTTCCCGATCCGGGTCGGCGATCGTACGTTCCGTATCAGCGACCTGGCGGACGTGCGTCGCGGTTTCAACGACCCGCCGGCGCCCCGCATGCGCTTCATGGGCGAAGACGCCATTGGCCTGGCCGTGGCGATGAAGCAAGGCGGGGATATCCTGATTCTGGGCAAGGCCCTTGAGGTCGACTTTGCTCGCCTCCAGAACTCACTGCCGGCCGGCATGCAATTGCACAAGGTGTCGGACCAGCCGGCGGCGGTGAAAACCGGGGTCGGTGAGTTCGTCCAGGTGCTGGTGGAAGCACTGACGATCGTGTTGCTGGTGAGCTTCTTCTCCCTCGGGCTGCGCACCGGGATGGTGGTGGCCCTGGCGATTCCTCTGGTGTTGGCGATGACCTTCGCCGCCATGTATTACCTGGGGATCGGCCTGCACAAGATTTCCCTCGGTGCGCTGGTGTTGGCCCTGGGGCTGCTGGTGGACGACGCGATCATTGCCGTGGAGATGATGGCGATCAAGATGGAGCAGGGCTTCGACCGGATCAAGGCGGCCAGCTTCGCCTGGACCAGCACCGCATTCCCGATGCTCACCGGTACCTTGATCACGGCGGCGGGCTTCCTGCCGATCGCCACCGCGCAATCGGGCACCGGCGAATACACCCGTTCGATTTTCCAGGTGGTGACACTGGCATTGCTGGCCTCTTGGGTGGCTGCCGTGGTGTTCGTACCGTACCTGGGGGAAAAGCTCCTGCCGGACCTGGCGAAAATTCACGCGGCTAAACATGGCACGACTGACGGCCAGACCGACCCTTACGGCACGCCGTTCTATCAGCGTGTCCGGCGGATGGTGGAGTGGTGTGTGCGTCGGCGCAAAACCGTCATCCTGCTGACCGTGCTGTTGTTTGTCGGCTCGGTGGCGTTGTTCCGTTTCGTGCCGCAGCAGTTCTTCCCGGCATCGGGGCGGCTGGAGCTGATGGTCGACTTGAAGCTGCAGGAAGGCGCCTCCCTGAGCAATACCGCCGAGCAGGTCAAGCGCCTGGAAGCGCTGCTCAAGGACCATGCCGGCATCGACAACTATGTGGCCTACGTCGGCACCGGTTCACCGCGCTTCTACTTGCCCCTGGATCAACAGCTGCCGGCCTCCAGCTTCGCCCAGTTCGTGGTGCTGGCCAAGACCATCGAAGATCGCGAGCCGTTGCGCAGTTGGTTGATTTCGACCCTGAACGAGCAATTCCCGACCCTGCGCTCGCGGGTCACGCGCCTGGAAAACGGCCCGCCGGTCGGCTATCCGGTGCAGTTCCGCGTCACGGGTGAGCACATCGAAGAAGTCCGGGCCCTGGCGCGGAAAGTGGCGACAAAAGTTCGCGAAAACCCCTACGTGGTCAATGTGCACCTGGACTGGGAGGAGCCGAGCAAGGTGGTGTACCTCAACGTTGACCAGGACCGCGCCCGGGCCCTGGGCGTCAGCACCACCCACCTGGCGAGTTTCCTGCGCAGCTCCCTCACCGGCTCCAGCGTCAGCCAGTACCGGGAAGACAACGAACTGATCGAGATCCTGCTGCGCGGTACGGTGCATGAGCGCACCGAGCTGTCGTTGCTGCCGAGCCTGGCGGTGCCGACCGACAACGGCAAGAGCGTGGCCTTGTCGCAGATCGCGACGTTGGAATACGGTTTCGAGGAGGGCGTGATCTGGCACCGCAATCGGCTGCCGAGCGTGACCGTGCGGGCCGATATCTACGGCAAGGAACAACCGGCGACCCTGGTGCAACAGATCTTCCCGACCCTGGACCCGATTCGCGCCGAGCTGCCGGACGGTTACCTGCTGGAAGTGGGCGGTACGGTGGAGGATTCGGCCCGTGGCCAGAAATCGGTGAATGCCGGTGTGCCGTTGTTCATCGTGGTGGTGCTGACGCTGCTGATGCTGCAACTGCGCAGCTTCTCACGCACGGCCATGGTGTTCCTTACGGCGCCCCTGGGGTTGATCGGCGTCACGCTGTTCCTGCTGGTGTTCCGCCAGCCGTTCGGCTTCGTCGCCATGCTGGGCACCATTGCGCTGTCGGGGATGATCATGCGCAACTCGGTGATCCTGGTGGACCAGATCGAGCAGGACATCAAGGCAGGGCTGGCGCCTTGGCAGGCGATCATCGAAGCCACGGTGCGGCGCTTCCGCCCCATCGTGCTCACCGCTCTGGCAGCGGTGCTGGCGATGATCCCGCTGTCGCGCAGCTTGTTCTTCGGCCCGATGGCGGTGGCGATCATGGGCGGCCTGATCGTGGCCACGGCGTTGACGCTGTTGTTCCTGCCGGCGTTGTATGCGGCGTGGTTCAGGGTCAAGAAAACCTGATCAACAGGTGTACACCTAACCTGTGGCGAGGGAGCTTGCTCCCGCTCGGTTGCGCAGCAACCGCAAAAGCTTGGGGCCGCTGCGCAGCCCAGCGGGAGCAAGCTCCCTCGCCACAGGAT
>NZ_JBIXJT010000004.1:247659-343168 GCF_052871455.1 Pseudomonas sp. LARHCG127 | reverse complement strand
GGGGGGGGGTGGTCGCCACGTCTGGTGGGGCCACCACCCCCCCCGCCGGGGGCCCCCCCCCCCCCCCCCGGGCCCCACCCCCCCCCGCCACAGGATCGTGGTTTGTCAGATAGACAGTGTATTCATCGCGAGCAGGCTCGCTCCCACAGGGTTTTTGCGCTTGGCTTAGAGCGTACCGAACACTTTCTTCGCCAAACTGGTCGCCGCAGCCGCCGGGTTCTGGCGAATGGTGGCTTCCTGCTTGCCGATCATTTCGAACAGCCCGTCCAGCGCCTGTTCGGTCACGTAGTTTTCGATGTTGGCGCTCTTGGCATCCAGCACGCCGAAAGTGGCGGCCTGGCCGGCGAAGGCATTGTATTGCTGGGCCAGGCCGACCTTGTCGGTGGCTTGCTTGACGATGGGCAGGAACTTGGCGCGGATCTGCTCGCGGCTGCTCTTGTTCAGGTATTGCGTGGCCGAGTCGTTGCCACCACTCAAGATGCCCTTGGCATCGTTCACGCTCATGTTCTTCACGGCATTGACCAGGATCGGCTGGGCCTGGACCACCGCGGCTTCGGCGGCCTGGTTCATGCTGGTTTCCAGTTGATCGACCTGCTCACCCATGCCGAAGGCCTTCATCTTGCTGGCAACTTTGCCCAGCTTGCCTGGCAGTTCGATCTTCACGTCCGGGTTGTTGCTGAAGCCGCCGGGAGTGCCGAGTTGCTTGACCGCCACCTGCGCGCCTTGGGTCAAGGCGTCCTTGAGGCCACCCGTGGCATCTTGTTGCGACAGGTCGCCCAAGGACAGGGCCATGGCATTGGCGCAGATCAACAGGCCGGCACACAGGCCGGTGAAACGAAGGGTAGGGCGGAGCATGGCAGCTTCCTTGATGGAATTTAAAAGGAATCAGCGTGCGGCGTTGACGCGAATCTTCAACGGCTGCGGATCTTTGCCATCGAGTTGGACCGTATGCTGTTCAGTGGTGATGAACAGCAACTGGCCGTCCACTTCGATGCGGGCGTTCACGGCATAACGATGGCCGGGCTTGACCTGGTTGGCATCATAACTGAGGTGGAACGGCAACGGGACCTGGCCTTTGACCGGGCCGCTCTGCTCATCGAGCACCACCGCGGGAGCGTCGGCCAGGGAAACGTCCTGCAGGCTCACGCTCAAGGTGGCGTTGGGCGGCAGGGCGATGCGTTGCAGATAGAAGACTTCGCCATCGAGGGACGCGACGGGGGCGGCGGGTGGCGTTGATGATTGGCACGCGGCCAGCAGTGAAGTGAATGCAAGCAGAAGACATTTTTTCATGTGGAAGTACCTTTCCTTTGACGCCAGCAACACGCTCGCGCCAAAGAGAATCTGGAGGATTCGGCACCAAAAATCCAGCCGAAACGTAACGACTCAGATGTTGGGCGCGATTGGATGACCGGTTTCAATGGCTAATCGGAAGAATGCAGCTGTCTTGCACTTCGCTACAGTCATTGCGCTGAAAGCTGGACATCAACTTCCTGATCGCCGCCATTCCAGGTGAAGGTATGCTCGGCAGACAGGGAAGTGGGAGCGTAGCCGTCGATTCGCGCGCTCACCGTAAACGCTTCCTCTGGGCCAGCAACGTCGCTGTCAACGGTGAAGGTGACGATCCATGGCGTTTTCGGCGCTTGGTTGGAGCCGATACCGGCGGATGTACGAGGCGTTGTGAGAGTCACGTAAGTGCTGCCATTTCCAGGAGGTTGATAGCCGTCTGGCAGGTGAATGGTTGCGGTGATGGTATGCAGGTTCATGTTGAATTCCTTTTCAATACGTCGAGATTGACGTAAGCCCATCCTAGAGAGCTGCTCCAAAGTTCTCTGTAGGTCCTTTCTTCGTTTGACGTCACTTTGGCCGCTGCGCAACGTCGGAGTACGCCTGGGGATTGACCCACTCACTCACCGGAACCGTTCCATGGTTCACGGTGAGTGATCGGCATCCCTCAAAGGTTGGGGCTGACGGCAACTTCCGCCGCGTCTTCACTGCGATGCAACGCCACCTGGCGGATCGACAGGCGAATTTCCGCCGGCAGCACGCGCTTGGCCGCACCTTCGGCCAGTTCCCCCAGCAGCTCGTGGTAGCTGAGTTTGCCTGCCTCGTCGCGGCGCAGCACGTCGAGGTCGAGCATCGTCTGGATAAAGTGGCGGAACAGGCTCTTGTCGAAGAACTCCGGCGCATTCAGGCCATGCAGGATCGACAGGCGCTGGGCCATGACGGTGCAGAGGTCTTCCAGTTCTTCGGCGCTGACGGTGTTCTGGCCGCTGTTGAGCAGCAGCGAGACGGTCATGTAGAAGCGCTGCAAGGTCTGGGCGATGCTTTTCGACAGCAACGTCAGCAGCACGAAGTGCCGCGAACTTGGCGCCGGACGCAGGTACAGGTCGTTTTCGAAACGCAGCAGGCCCTGTTCGACGAACGCGTCGAGCCACTGATCGACCACGCCGTCCAGTTCTTCCAGCGACCAGCGAATGAACAGCTCCGATTGCAGGTACGGGTACAACGCATGGGTGTAGCGCAGGATTTGTTCGCGGCTCATGCGCGAGCTGCTCTGGAAGAAGCTCGCCAGCAGCGCCGGCAGGGCGAAGATGTGCAGCACGTTGTTGCGGTAGTAGGTCATCAGCACCGCGTTCTGCTCGTCCAGGTACAGAATCTTGCCCAGGGCATCGCTCTGTTCCGACAGCAGGTCCATGCCTTTGACGTGCTTGATCAGCGCTTGGCCATCGCCTTCGGGCAGGGTGGTGTGGGGCGAGTACGGGACTTTGCGCAACAACGCCAGGTACAGGTCGAGCACCCGGGCCATGGCGCGGTCGTCCAGGGCCAGGCGGCTGGTGGACAGCAGCGCCAGGGCGACGAGGTTGACCGGGTTGATGGCCGCGGCTTCGTTCAGGTGCCGGGCCACGCGTTCGCCGAGGCGGTGGGTGGTCGCGTTGAGCCAGGCCGGTTTGAATTGCGGGCCCAATTCCTGTTGGCGCCAATCCGGTTGTTCGCTGTCGAGGAATTCCGCCAGCTTGATGGGTTCGCCGAAGTTCACCGCCACCTGGCCGAAGCGCTGCTTGAGGGCGCCGATGACCTTGAAGATGTCGAAGATCGATTCTTTTTTCTTGCTGGCCCCGCGCAGTTCGCCCAGGTAGGTACGGCCTTCCAGTACCCGTTCATAACCGATGTAGACCGGCACGAAGACAATGGGCATGCGTGACGAACGCAGGAAGCTGCGCAGGGTGATGGCGAGCATGCCGGTCTTGGGTTGCAGCATGCGCCCGGTGCGCGAACGACCGCCCTCGACGAAGTATTCCACCGGAAAGCCTTTGGTGAACAGCGTGTGCAGGTATTCGTTGAACACCGCGGTGTAAAGCGGGTTGCCCTTGAAGGTGCGGCGCATGAAAAACGCCCCGCCACGGCGCAGCAGGCCGCCGATCACTGGCATGTTGAGGTTGATGCCGGCAGCGATGTGCGGTGGCGTCAGGCCGTTGCGAAACAGCAGGTATGACAGCAGCAGGTAGTCGATGTGGCTGCGGTGGCACGGCACATAGATGACTTCGTGGCCCTGGGCGACGTTCTGCACGCCTTCGATGTGGTTGACCTTGATGCCGTCGTAGATCTTGTTCCAGAACCAGCTCAGCACCACTTCCAGGAAACGGATCGCGGTGTAGGTGTAGTCCGAGGCGATCTCGTTGCCGTAGCGCAGGGCCTGGGCCTTGGCTTTTTCCGGGGAGATCTTTTCCCGCTCGGCTTCCTCGGCAATCGCCTGCTTGACCAGCGGCTGGTTCAACAGGCCCTTGACCAGATGACGTCGGTGGGAAATGTCGGGGCCGATGACCGCCGCCTTCAGATTGCGGAAGTGCACCCGCAGGATCCGCTGGGCCATGCGCACGGTGCGTTCGTGGCCCTTGTCGTGTTCGATCAATTCGCGCAGGTGGATCGGCGCGGAGAATTGCACGCGGGTCTTGCGCCCCAGGATCATGATGCTCAGCAGGCGACGCAGGCGCCCGGTAACGGCCCAGCTGTCGGCGAACAACAGTTTCCAAGGGCTGGATTCGCTGTCCGGCGACTGCCCCCAGAACACGCTGACCGGGATGATCTGTGCATCCTCGGCGGCGTTGTGGGTCAGGGCGTCGACCAGCCGCGTCAGGGTGGGCGGCGCACCGCGCTTGTCCTGGCGCCCGATCCAGTCTGGCGCTGGCGTCAGGTAGAAAAACGCCGCCGGCTCCAGCAGGTTGCCCACCGAGACCGGCAGCACCGGACGGGGCAGGCCGGCCTTGGTGCATTCGGTGTCGAGCACCGCCAGGTCGGTGAGCGAGGGATCTTGCAGGACGTAGAACACCGGACGACTGCGGTCGAGGTTGAGGGTGAAGGACGACTGGTTGATCGTCTCGGAGCGAACCCAGAGGTACAACAGTCGGCGCAGGGTGCCAAACACAAGACGGCGGAACGGGGAGCGGGTCATACGGCTTCTGCATGAGTGGATAAAACCGAGCGGCTGCTCGAGCCCGCTAGTGTGCCGGATTCATCGAAAATCGGCAAAAAAGCGCCGAAGTAAAGTCAGTTGAGAGTTTTTCCGGGTGTCATATACTCGGCCGGTTACTGCCCCGGCCTTCTCCATGGACGGCCGGACGGTGGCTTAGGTTCGTACGGCTTTGCCTTTTGCGGTTGGGCGGGAAAAGCCGACTTAATAATAAGAGATGGGAGTGAGCATCATGGCAGCACGGGAAACCGGCAGTGTGAAGTGGTTCAACGACGCGAAGGGTTACGGCTTCATCCAGCGTGAAGGCAGCGCGGATGTATTCGTGCACTACCGCGCGATTCGCGGCGAAGGCCACCGTTCACTGACTGAAGGCCAGCAGGTCGAGTACGCGGTGGTGGAAGGGCAGAAGGGCTTGCAGGCTGAGGATGTGGTGGGGTTGTAACCCGCATTTGCTAGCTATACAAAACCCATTGTGGGAGCGAGCTTGCTCCCACAGTTTTGAATGGGGTGCCACATAGTTCGTGCCCACCACATATCCCCTGTGGGAGCGAGCTTGCTCGCGATGACGGCGTTACATTCAACATCACCGTCTCAGGCAGACCGCTATCGCGAGCAAGCTCGCTCCCACAGGGGGCTTCGGTGGGCTGGGAGTCAGCGTTACGCCGTCTTCCAGGTAATCTCTTCTTCCCCATCGGTGCTGATGCGAATCCAGCGGTCCGCCGATTCTTCTCCTTCTTCTTCCACCCAGGAGCCAGGCGCGCAGCGCACTTCGACGTTCAGCGCGGCGAAGGCGGCGCGGGCGCAGGCGATGTCGTCTTCCCACGGGGTCTGGTCGCTTTCCAGGTACAGGCTGTTCCATTTGCCCACGGCCTTGGGCAGCCAGGTCACCGGGATGTTGCCGGCCTTGCACTTGTAGGTCTGGCCTTTCTGTACCCAGTCGCTGCAAGGGCCCAGGGCCTGGCCGAGCCAGTTGGCAATGGCCTTGTGGTCGACGTCGGCGTCCTTCAGGTAAATCTCGATATCGGGTTGGCGCATGGATGTCCTCGCTGCGGTCTTGAAAAATCCATTCGCGGATTTAACTGGCCCCAGGCGATTGCCCGAGGCCTAAAGGTCATTATTGAAGAATGAAATAATCGTAGCGCATCGACACCGTGACTTCGAACGGCTCGGCCTGCTCGATCACGCTGGCACGGCGTTCGGCACTGGCGCGCCAGCCATGGGGCGTCATCGCCAGCAGGTTGGCGCGGTCCTGGCCATCGGTGAGCACCAGTTTGAATTCGAGGGTTTCGCTGTGATCCAGCGCCATGCCCGGTGGTACCAGAGCCAGGTGCTTATCGTCGGTGTATTCACGCACTTCGTCGTAGAGACGCTCGCGCAATTCCATCAGGTGACCGGCGGTGGGGCCGACTTTCATCAGTCCGCCGCCGGGGCTGAGCAAGCGCTTGGCCTCCTGCCAGTCCAGCGGGCTGAAAACGCTGGCCAGGAACTGGCAACAGCCGTCCGCCAGTGGCACCCGGGCCATGCTGGCGATCAACCAGGTCAGTTGCGGGTTACGCTTGCAGGCTCGTTTGACTGCTTCGCGAGAGATGTCCAAGGCATAGCCATCGGCATTGGGCAGCGCTTCGGCAATTTGCGCGGTGTAGTAGCCTTCACCGCAACCGATGTCGAGCCAGCGCCCAGGCGCGCGTTCGGCGGCCAACTCGGCCAGGCGCCGGGCGACCGGGGCGTAATGCCCGGCGTTGAGAAAGTCGCGGCGAGCCTCGACCATCGCCTGGTTGTCGCCAGGGTCGCGGCTGTTCTTGTGCTGCACCGGCAGCAGGTTCAGGTAACCCTGCCGCGCACGGTCGAACCGATGCCCGGCCGGGCACACCACGCCGTTGTCCACTGCGTTCAGCGGTTCACTGCAGATCGGGCAGGCGAGCATCAGGCGAGCAACTTGATCAGCGTCTTGTAGTAGATCTCGGTGAGCACGTCGAGATCGGCGGCCAGCACACGCTCGTTGACTTGGTGGATGGTCGCGTTGACCGGCCCCAGTTCTACCACTTGCGTGCCCATGGTGGCGATGAAACGACCGTCGGACGTGCCGCCGCTGGTGGAGGCTTTGGTCTCGCGGCCGGTCACGTCCCTGATGCTCGACGACACGGCGTCCAGCAAGGCACCCGGCTCAGTGAGGAATGGCAGGCCGGACAAGGCCCAGTCGATGTGCCAGTCCAGTTGATGCTTGTCGAGGATATCGGCGACGCGCTGTTGCAGGCCTTCGACGGTGGATTCGGTGGAGAAGCGGAAATTGAACACCGCCTCCAGGTCACCGGGGATCACGTTGGTCGCACCGGTGCCGGAGTTGAGGTTGGAGATCTGGAAACTGGTCGGCGGGAAGAAATCGTTGCCGTGGTCCCAGTGCTCGGCGGCCAATTCAGCCAGGGCCGGCGCGGCCAGATGGATCGGGTTCTTCGCCAGGTGTGGATAAGCCACGTGGCCTTGCTTGCCGCGTACGGTCAGCTTCGCGCCGAGGGAGCCGCGACGACCATTCTTGACCACGTCGCCCACCAACGTGGTACTCGACGGCTCGCCGACGATGCACCAGTCCAGTCGTTCCTGGCGGGCCTTGAGGCGTTCGACCACGGCTTTGGTGCCGTGGTGGGCCGGGCCTTCTTCATCGCTGGTGATCAGGAAAGTCAGCGAGCCCTTGTGATCCGGGTAATCGGCGACGAACCGCTCGGCCGCCACGACCATCGCCGCCAGGCTGCCTTTCATGTCCGCCGCGCCACGACCGCAGAGCATGCCCTGTTCGTCGATGACCGCATCGAACGGGTCGAGCTGCCAGGCCTGCACCGGACCGGTCGGCACCACGTCGGTGTGCCCGGCGAAGCACAGCACCGGGCCGTCATGCTTGCCATGGCTGGCCCAGAAGTTATCCACATCCTCGATGCGCATCGGCTCAAGCTTGAAACCGGCGTCGCCCAGGCGCTGCATCATGATGTTTTGGCAATCGGCATCCACCGGCGTCACGGACGGACGGCGGATCAGGTCGCAGGCGAGTTGCAGGGTCGGCGAGAGGTCGGCGTGGGCCGTCATGAAAAACTCCGGAAGCTGGAAAGGAGATCGCAGTCCCTGTGGGAGCGGGCTTGCTCGCGAAGCTCTTAGCGTCAGTGATGACGCCTTCGCGAGCAAGCCCGCTCCCACAGGTCCTGAGTTCGACCGTTGGATGGTATTCGGCCGACGCTTACAAAATGGCGGTTATCTTATAGCAAAACGACCCTCATGGGCCCCTGGCGGGGGACAGGTGGAACACAAAACCTGTGGGAGCGAGCTTTCTCGCGATGGCGGTGGATCAGTCGATACTCTATTGACTGGACTGACGCCATCGCGAGCAAGCTCGCTCCCACAAGGGGAAATTGGTGGGATTCGATTCGCGAACAGCTCGAATTGCCACGGCAAAGCCCTATAATGCGCGCCGGTTTTTGGGGTAATGGTCATGAGTACAGAAGATCCACGGTTTGCCGGCATCGCCCGTTTGTATGGCATCGAAGGCCTGGAGCGCCTGCGGGCGGCCCATGTGGCGATTGTCGGCGTCGGCGGCGTCGGTTCCTGGGCGGCGGAAGCCATTGCCCGTTGCGGCGTGGGCGAGATTTCGCTGTTCGACCTGGACGATGTCTGCGTGAGCAACGCCA
This sequence comes from Pseudomonas sp. LARHCG127, assembly GCF_052871455.1. NCBI lineage: Bacteria > Pseudomonadati > Pseudomonadota > Gammaproteobacteria > Pseudomonadales > Pseudomonadaceae > Pseudomonas > Pseudomonas sp. LARHCG127. Next base: position 335,029 of record NZ_JBIXJT010000004.1, on the reverse strand, counting down.
ACCGTCAGTTGCACGCCCTGGACAGCACCGTCGGCAAGCCCAAGGTCGAGGTCATGGCCGAGCGACTGCGCGGGATCAACCCCGACTGCACGGTGCACGCGGTGGCGGACTTCGTCACCCGCGACACCATGGCCGAGTACATCACGCCGAACATCGATTGCGTGATCGACTGCATCGACAGCGTCAACGCCAAGGCCGCGCTGATCGCCTGGTGCAAGCGCCGCAAGATCCAGATCATCACCACCGGAGGCGCGGGTGGGCAGATCGACCCGACGCTGATCCAGGTCTGCGACTTGAACCGTACGTTCAACGATCCGCTGGCCTCCAAGGTGCGCTCCACCTTGCGCCGCGACTACGGCTTTTCCCGCACCGTGACCCGCCACTACAGCGTGCCTTGCGTGTTCTCTACCGAACAACTGCGCTACCCGAAGCCGGACGGCAGCATTTGCCTGCAAAAGAGTTTTGTCGGTGACGGCGTCAAGCTCGACTGCGCGGGTGGGTTTGGCGCGGTGATGATGGTCACGGCGACGTTCGGCATGGTCGCGGCGACCAAGGCTGTGGATAAGATCGTGGCGGGTGTGCGACGGCCGGCGGACAGAGTCAAGCCCGGGCAGTAATGCAACGCTGCTCACTAAGGGAGTGGTGAACCTGTGGCGAGGGAGCTTGCTCCCGCTGGACTGCGCAGCAGTCCCCATTTTCATGAGCGCTTCGCACTCAAGCGGGAGCAGGCTCCCTCGCCACAGTTATTCCGTCAATTCGCGCATCCGCTTCAACACCGCATTCAACCCATTGCTGCGCGACGGCGACAGCTGCCGCGACAACCCCAACTGATTGAACCAGTCCGGCAAATCCACCTGCTGCAACTCGTCAGCGGACAAGCCATTGACCCGCGCCAGCAACAACGCCACCAGCCCTCGGATCAACCGCGCATCGCTGCTGGCGGAAAACTGCCAGTGCCCGTCGTGCAAGCGACCCACCAACCACACCTGGCTCTCACAGCCGTGGACGAGGTTGGCCTCGCACTGGTCGGCGTCGCTCAGGGGCGGCAGGCGTTCGCCCCATTGCATCAGCAGACGGGCCCGTTGTTCCCAGCTGGAGGCTTCCCGAAAAATCTGCAATGCGGTGAGGGCGTCGGCGGGCAGGCTCATCGCAGCATCTCCAAGGCCTGGTCCAGGGCTTCGAAGAAACGTTCGAGATCGGCGGAGTCGTTGTACAGCGCCAGCGACACCCGAATCGCCCCGGACAGCTTCAAATGCTTGAACAGCGGCATTGCGCAGTGATGCCCGGCGCGCACGGCGATGCCTTGCTCGGTCAGCAGGTGCGCCAGGTCGGCGTTGTGGATACCTTCGACCACGAAGCTGACCAGGGCCAGGCGTGGGTTGCCGACCAGGCGCACGCCGTTGCGCGCCAGCAGGCCGCTAAACAAATAGTCGTGCAACGCTGTTTCATGGTCGATGACCGCTTGCCCGTCGAGACCGGACAGGTAGTCGAGTGTCGCCCCCAGGCCAATCACGCTGGCGATGGGCGGTGTGCCGGCCTCGAAACCCAGCGGCGCCGGGCGGAAGGTGGCGCTGTGGTAATCGGCTTGCTGGACCATTTCGCCGCCAAATTGCCAGTGACGCAGTTTGCTGAGCGCTTCGGTGCGACCGAACAACGCCCCCAGGCCTTCGGGGCCGTACAGCTTGTGACTGGAAAATACATAGAAATCGCAGCCCAGTGCCTCCACATCGTGGCGGCCATGGACGACACCCTGAGCGCCATCGATCACCGTCAGCGCATCTTGCGCCTTGGCCATCGCCAGCAATGCCGGCAATGGCTGCCAGGTGCCGAGGACGTTGGATAACTGGCTCACGGCCAGCAAGCGCGTGCGCGGCCCGATCAGCTCGGCGGCGGCATTGGTATCGATCACCCCATCGGCATCCAGCGGCAGCACAACGAGCTTCAACGCGCGACGCTCGGCCAGTTGCTGCCAAGGCAACAGGTTGGCGTGATGCTCCAGGGCGCTGACAACAATTTCATCGTCAGGGTTGAACAGATGTTCCAGTCCGTAGGCGAGCAGGTTCAACGCCGAAGTGGCGCCATGGGTGAAAACGATCTGTCCGCAGTCCCTCGCGTTGAGCCATTGCGAAACCTTGAGGCGACTGTCTTCGAATGCCTGGGTGGCCAGCGCTCCGGGCAAATGTTGCGCACGGTGCACGTTGGCCGCGCCGTTGGCGTAATAGTGCGTCAGGGCGTCCAGCAGGGCTTGGGGTTTTTGCGTGGTGGCGGCGCTGTCCAGGTAGGTCTGGCCTTGCCGTTGCAGGGCGGCGATGGCCGGGAAGTCGGCGCGCCAAGGGGATTGGATCAACATGCTTTCGGGCCCTGCTGGAGTTACGCCGGACCCTGTGGGAGCTGGCTTTTTTTGTGGGAGCAAGCTTTGCTCCCACAAAAAAAGCTCGCCCCCACAGGTGAGGGAGTGAAGCTTAGTTGTGAGCGTGCAGTGCTTCGTTCAGCTCGATGGCCGACTTATGCGTCTTGCATTCCACTGCACCGGTTTCGGAGTTGCGGCGGAACAACAGGTCGGGCTGGCCGGCCAGGTCGCGGGCCTTGACCACTTTCACCAGTTGGTTGTTTTCGTCCAGCAGCTTCACTTTGGTGCCGGCGGTCACGTACAGGCCCGACTCCACGGTGTTGCGGTCGCCCAGCGGGATACCGATGCCGGCGTTGGCGCCGATCAGGCAGCCTTCGCCCACCTTGATCACAATGTTGCCGCCGCCCGACAGGGTGCCCATGGTCGAGCAACCGCCGCCCAGGTCCGAGCCTTTGCCGACGAACACGCCCGCCGAGACACGGCCTTCGATCATGCCCGGGCCTTCGGTGCCGGCGTTGAAGTTGACGAAACCTTCGTGCATGACCGTGGTGCCTTCGCCCACATAGGCGCCCAGGCGCAGGCGCGCGGCATCGGCGATACGCACGCCGGCCGGGACCACGTAGTCGGTCATTTTCGGGAATTTATCCACCGAGAACACTTCCAGCAGCTCGCCGCGCAGGCGGGCTTCGAGCTGGTGCTCGGCCAGTTCGGCCAGGTCGATCGCGCCCTGGCTGGTCCAGGCCACGTTCGGCAGCAGCGGGAAAATGCCGGCCAGGTTCAGGCCGTGGGGCTTGACCAGGCGATGGGACAACAGGTGCAGCTTGAGGTAGGCCTCAGGCGTGGAGCTCAGTTGGGCATCTTCGGCCAGCAGGGTGGCGACCAGTGGCTTGTGGCTTTCGGCCAGGCGGGTCAGCAGCTTGGCCTGCGCGGCATCGACGTTCCGGAGTGCCTCAGCCAATTGCGAGGCCTGGGCGGTGGTGAAGGTGATGGCCTGGTTGCCTTCGCTGTAGCCCAGGATCGGCGCGATAGCGGCAACGATCTCAGCCGACGGCTTGAGCATCGGCTGTGCGTAGAACACCTCCAGCCAGGCGCCTTCACGGTTTTGGGTGCCGACGCCGAAGGCCAGGCTGAACAGGGTAGTGGACATGAAATTACCTCTACAAAATGGACTGGGCAGGCTTACTTGATCTCTGCCGCATAAATATCTGGCTTGAAGCCAATCAGGGTTCGGTCACCGAGATCGAGCACCGGGCGCTTGATCATCGAGGGTTGGGCGAGCATCAGTTCGATGGCTTTCGTCTGGTCGAGATCGGCTTTGCGTTCGTCGTCGAGTTTGCGAAAGGTCGTACCGGCACGGTTCAACACCACTTGCCAGCCATGCTCGTCGCACCATTGGGTCAGGTGCTCACGGTCGATGCCGGCGCTCTTGTAGTCATGAAAATCGTAGTGCACAGCGTGATCATCGAGCCAGGTGCGCGCCTTTTTCATCGTGTCACAGGCTTTGATGCCGAAAAGGTGCAACGTTTTGCTTGAATCGGTCAAGGAACTGCCCCCTTTGCAGGTGCTGGAAATAAAAGGTGAAGGATTATGCCATGACCGGACGGTTTCGCGGCGGCCCAGGTTGATGCGCTGCAAAACCTGTGGGAGCGAGCTTGTGGGAGCAAAGCTTGCTCGCGATACCGGCGACACGGTTCAACTGCAACACTGTGCCATCGTTCATCGCGAGCAAGCTTTGCTCCCACAGGCTCATTCCACAGGGCAAGCTGCGACATTGGTACAACGGCCAGGCCCATGCTAGGCGGTTAATATGGCACTTCAACGGCGAGCTGTTGCCGGATGTGTAACGCTTATTGCGTTCGGAGCGAGGTGAAATCTGGAGTTGATCATTAGAGGCTGGGTCAGAGCGGAAGGTAAGCCTTCACACCGGTGATCACGCCTTGCATGTCTTCAGAGCCCAGGCGAGGAACAAAGTACTCTCGACCCTTGGATCGAGTCTTTCTGTGTAGCTTATCCAGACGTTCAAAACTCACGGTATAGATCATGTCGCACTTTACCCACAGTTCTTTGTAGCCATCGGACTGGAGGGGATTGGTGCGGAGCAGGTGATGCCAGTCCTGCTGAGTCTGTGGCGTTGTGGAGGAAATCGGTACCACGGTACAGAGCTTGCGACTATGTGTGACAGTGGGGGAGATCATCACCACCTTGCGGATCTTCAACATTTCAGGCGCAACAAAGCCCCGCGTGAAGTCGCAAAGAAGAACATCACCTTGCTTGGGATGGTAATAAAGAGGCATTCCTTATCCTCATGAAAAAGCAAAGCCGCCCGAAGGCGGCTTCAATCGACACGCAGTTGAGCTTGCTTCGCCCTTTCTGCGCCGCTGGGTCAACCCCGAGAGGGACCCAGACTCCTGCCAGCTCTCGCTGGTGACGGGGTCGATTATGGCTACCGGCGATAGCGAATTCAAGCCAGCTTGAACCCTCGTAACAGGGTTAAATGAGGTCTGTCGGTGTACAACGTTAGCGAAATCAAAGGCTTGGCGTTCGCGGTACGTTTTATGTCATTTCTTGTCTGAGCAGACAGATTGTCGTCTGTCAGACGCACCGAAGTTTCCGACAAGTTTTTAAGGTTTTCCGTCGGAAGCGAGGGCTCTAGCCTCTGGGTGTCGCTGCCAATTCAGCGACCGGACGTGAGAATCCGAACTCCTCTAGGGGCACGGGCTTGTGCACAATCCAAGTGCAGGTCTTTACATCTTCAGCTCTAGGGAGCAAGCAATTCGATGAACAAAGAACCCCAAAATCCACCAAAACCTGCCTCCACCTTCCCTTACGGCGATTACGCCCCCGAAAAGCTGCAAGAAGCCGCTGACCGTGTGCTGGATCAATATCTCAAACCTGAGGACAGCAAGTCAGAACCCAAGCCCTCAGTGCAGTTATTCACTGTGGCTGACGGTATCGACACCGAAGTGTTGCTGGCCAACCTCAGCGAAACCCTGGCTTCGGCCAATGCGATGCTCAATGACCTTGCCTTCGATCAGGACGGCTCGCGACGGCATGTAGCGTTGGGGGTGGCGCAGATGATTGAGTTGGGGATGTTGCTGGCGAACAAGTGCCTGGATCGGGTAGAACTTCGGACTTGATGCAATAAGTGCCGGCCTCATCGCGAGCAAGCTTTGCTCCCACAGGATCTGGTGTCGATCACCTGTTTTGTGAACAACACCCATCCCCTGTGGGAGCGAGCTTGCTCGCGAAGACGTAGGCCCATCCAACATGAATGCAAGCTGAACCACCGCTTTCGCGAGCAAGCTCGCTCCCACAGGGTATTTGTGGTGCTCACAGATATGGGGGCGACACCAGCCCCCTGTGGCGAGGGAGCTTGCTCCCGCTGGGCTGCGAAGCGGCCCTGAAACCGGGCAGCGCGATATGTCAGGCAGATTGAGTTGATTGCTTTGGGGCCGCTACGCGGCCCAGCGGGAGCAAGCTCCCTCGCCACAACAGCGCTGAGGCAACAGCGCTTATGCGTGAGCCTCTTCCTGCTCAGGAACCAGACACACTTCCACTCTCTGACCCAACGCACGTGCCGCGCTAGCAGGCGTTGCCAGCGTCATTCCCGCATCGTTCTGATTCAGTGTTCGGCCAACAGCGGTGCGACTACTGAGCATCCGCTGTGTCAGGACCTTTTTGATCACTTTCTGACGCGTCATCTGCCTCGGTCATCTGCCAAGAAATGACGCGATTGAAGGCCGTTACGCAAACCTCTTCGGCGATGCCTTGCTCGGCGAGGAAATCGTCAAGGTCAGATCCGATGTGCTTGTTCATTCTCAATGACTCGGTTGGTACGGAGGTTGTTGGGGCCGCTTCGCAGCCCAGCGGGGATAAATCCCCTCGCCACAACAGCCCTCGATATAGCCATCAACCCCGACGTTGGATGAACGCGCGGATTCGCTCCGCCGCTTCCACGCATTCGGCCAATGGCGCGACCAGGGCCATGCGCACGCGGCCGGCGCCTGGGTTGACGCCGTCCACGTCGCGGGAGAGGTACGAACCTGGCACCACAGTCACGTGCTCCTGTTCGAACAGGTCACGGCAGAACGCTGCGTCGTCGCCCGCCACGTTCGGCCACAGATAGAAGCTGCCATCGGGACGTTGCACGTCCAGCACCGGGCTGAGGATTTCCAGCACCGCGTCGAATTTTTCCCGGTACAGCGCGCGGTTGGCGCGGACGTGCACTTCGTCGTTCCACGCGGCAATGCTTGCCAGTTGGGTTTGGACCGGCATCGCGCAGCCGTGGTAGGTGCGATACAGCAGGAAGCCCTTGAGGATGTCCGCGTCACCCGCCACGAAACCGGAGCGCAGGCCGGGCAGGTTGGAGCGCTTGGAGAGGCTGTGGAAGACCACGCAGCGCTTGAAGTCCTTGCGACCGAGTTCGACGCAAGCGGTGAGCAGGCCTGGCGGCGGGGTTTGTTCGTCGAAGTAGAGTTCGCTGTAGCACTCGTCCGAGGCGATGACGAAGTCATATTCATCCGCCAGGGCGATGAGTTTCTTCAGCACATCCACCGGGATCAGCGCACCGGTCGGGTTGCCCGGGGAGCACAGGAACAGGATCTGGCAGCGTTTCCAGATGTCCGGCGAGACGGCATCGAAATCCGGGTTGAAGCCGTTCGCGTCCAGGCACGGCAGGTAGTGCGGCTTGGCCCCGGCCAGGAACGCCGCGCCTTCGTAGATCTGGTAGAACGGGTTCGGGCTGACCACCAAGGCATCGTCGCCCCGGTTGACCACGGTCTGGGTGAAGGCGAACAGGGCTTCACGGGTGCCATTGACCGGCAGCACGTGGCGCGCCGGGTCGAGCCAGCCGCTTGGCACATTGAAGCGGCGCTCGCACCAGCCGGTGATGGCTTCACGCAGCTCCGGGATGCCGAGGGTAGTCGGGTACACGGCCATCTTTTCCAGATTGCTGGCCAGGGCCTCGGCCACGAAGCTTGGCGAGCGATGCTTGGGCTCGCCGATGGACAGAGCGATTGGGCGCTTGTCCGGGTTGGGGGTGACGCTGCCGAGCAGGGCGCGGAGTTTTTCGAACGGGTAGGGCTGGAGCTGGTTCAGAGCGTTGTTCATTGAGGGCCTCGTCAATGTGGGCGCGGTCCTTGTGGGAGCGAGCTTGCTCGCGATAGCGGTGGCTCAGGCAACATCAATCTGGATGTTCCGACGCCATCGCGAGCAAGCTCGCTCCCACAGGGGGAAATTTGTTGATTCAGATGCTGATGCGTGTCAGGTGGGCATCAGGTTCCTGGTTGACGCTCAGGTGCTGCACGATCGCTTCCTGCAAGCGGCTGCACAGTTGCGGATCGGACAACGGCTGGTTGTGAGCGTCGGTAATGAAAAATACGTCTTCCACCCGTTCGCCGAGGGTGGCGATCTTGGCGTTTTGCAGCGACAGGTCGAACTCCAGGAAGATATGGCCGACCCGCGCCAGCAGGCCCGGGCGATCCGGCGCGCTGAGTTCCAGCACCGTGACCTGGCGCTGGGCGTCGTTGTGGATCGTCACCTGGGGGGCAAAGGCGAAATGCTTGAGCTGGCGCGGCACCCGGCGCTGGATGATGGTCGGGTAGTCCGCCGGGTTGCGCAGGGCCTCGGTGAGGCCGTCGCGAATCTGCTTGACCCGCGCCGGGTTGTCGCCAATCGAGTCGCCGTCGGTGTCGAGCACGATGTAGGTGTCGAGGGTGAACTGGCTGGTGGACGTAATGACCCGGGCGTCATGAATGTTGAGGTTGAGCTGGTCCATCGCCGCCACCGTCACCGCGAAGAAGTCGTGCTGGTCCGGGGCGTAGATGAAGATCTGCGTACCGCCCTCGAACTCACGCTGGGTGGTTTCCTTGATCAGCACCAGCGGCCCGCCATCGGCCGGTTGCTGGAGGATCGCGTCGCTGTGCCAGGCCACGTCGCCGGCGGTGTGGCGCAGGAAGTAATCATCGCCCAATTGCGACCAGAGCTGCTCGACATCGTCCGGGTCGGTGCCGCCGCGGACCAGGATGTCCAGGGCTGCGCTTTGGGTGCGACGGATCTGTTCTTCGCGGTCCACCGGGTTTTCCAGGCCGCGGCGCAAGGCCCGCTTGGTCTCGGTGTAGAGCTGGCGCAACAGGCTGGCGCGCCAGGAGTTCCACAGGGTCGGGTTGGTGGCGTTGATATCGGCGACGGTCAGCACATAGAGATAATCCAGGCGGATTTCGTCGCCAACGGTCTGGGCGAAGTCATGGATGACCTGTGGATCGGACAAGTCCTTGCGCTGGGCGGTGGTCGACATGACCAAATGGTTCTGCACCAGCCAGACGATCAGCCGGCTGTCCCACAGGGGCAGTTGATGGCGTTGGCAGAACGCCTCGGCGTCCACCGCGCCGATCTCGGAGTGATCGCCCTGGCGGCCCTTGCCGATGTCGTGGTACAGCCCAGCCATGTAGATCAGCTCGGGCTTGGGCAGCTTGCCCATGAGCTTGCTGGCCAGTGGGAATTTCTCCGACACCTGGGTGTACTGCAACTTACGCAGGTGCTTGATCAGGTTCAACGTGTGGGCATCGACCGTATAAATGTGGAACAGGTCGTGCTGCATCTGCCCGACGATGAAGCCGAACTCCGGCAGGTAGCGCCCGAGGATCCCGTAGCGGTTCATCCGGCGCAGGTTGCGGTGCACGCCGATCTTGCATTTGAACAGCTCGATGAACAGGCTGGTGTTGCGGATGTCGTGACGGAAATCCTCGTCGATCAGATGACGGTTTTCCCGCAGCAGGCGGATGGTATCGGCGCGTACACCCTTGATTTCCGGCTGCTGGGCCATGAGCACGAAAATCTCGAGCATGGCGAAGGGCGTGCGGCGAAACACGTTGGCGTTACGCGCTTCGATGTAGCCGTCGTGCAACTGAAAACGTGAGTTGATCGGCAGCGGCGGTTCTTCGTCCTCGGGGGCGAGGATGACTTCCTCGAAGTGCTGGATGATCAGTTCGCTGAGCTGGGCGATGCTCATCACCACGCGGTAGTACTGCTGCATGAAGTTTTCGATGGACTGCTTGGCATCCTGCCCCTCGAAACCCAGCAGTCCGGCGATGGAGCGCTGGTGATCGAACAGCAGGCGGTCCTCGGAGCGCCCGGCGAGCATGTGCAGGGCGTAGCGGACCTTCCACAGGAATTCCTGGGACGAGGCCAGCAAGGCGTTTTCGCTTTCCACCAGGAAACCTTCCCCGGCCAGGGCGCGCAGGTTCAGCGTGCCGTACTGGCGGCGGGCGACCCACAGGATCGTCTGGATGTCCCGCAGCCCGCCGGGCGAGCCCTTGACGTTGGGTTCCAGGTTGTATTCGGTGTCGTTGTATTTGTGGTGACGGGCCTTCTGCTCGGCGTGCTTGGCCAGGAAAAAGTCCTTGCTGGGCCACATGTGCGCCGTGCTGGTGACATCGAGCATGCGCTGGCGCAGGTGCTCGGGGCCGGCAACGGTGCGGCTTTCCATCAGGTTGGTGATCACTGTCAGGTCGGCGCGGGCCTCGTCGGCGCATTCCTGCACCGAACGCACGCTCTGGCCGACTTCCAGGCCGATGTCCCACAACAGCGTCAGGAAGCGTTCGATGGAGTCGCGGAAAATTTCATGATCGGCGCTGTCCAGCAGGATCAGCAGGTCGATGTCGGAGTAGGGGTGCAGCTCGCCGCGCCCATAGCCGCCCACCGCCACCAGGGCGATGTCGGCATCCTCGCTCCAATCGAACTGCTCCCAGGCCTTTTGCAGGATGTTATCGACGAACCAGGCGCGGTCCTCGATCAGCCGACGAATGTCCCGGCCATTGCGAAAGCGCTGGTCGAGCACTTCGTGGGCCTGGCGGATGGCCTTCTTGAATGCCGAGATGGGGCTTGCCTTCAGGGCCAGTTCAGCCTGGAACTGGCCGCGGTCGAAGAGTTCGGGATCCACCTGCGGCATTGAATGGCTTTCCTTTCTATCTATATCTGTTGGATCTATAGCTGGGTACGGATCAGGCGGAAACGCGCGCAATGGTGTCATCGCTGCGCAGGGTGAAGATTTCGTAGCCGGTCTCGGTGACCAGCAGGGTGTGTTCCCACTGGGCCGACAACTTGCGGTCCTTGGTGATGGCGGTCCAGCCGTCGCCCAGCACCTTGGTGTCGGCGCGGCCCTGGTTGATCATCGGCTCGATGGTGAAGGTCATGCCCGCCTGCAGCTCCATGCCGGTGCCGGCGCGGCCGTAGTGCAGGATCTGCGGTTCTTCGTGGAACACCTTGCCGATGCCATGGCCGCAGAACTCGCGCACCACCGAGAAACCGTTCTTCTGCGCATGCTTCTGGATCACTTCGCCGATGTCGCCCAGGCGGCAGCCCGGTTTCACCAGTTCGATGGCCATGTACATGCATTCCTGGGTGACCTTGGACAGGCGCTGGGCCCACTCCGGTACGTTGCCGACATGGAACATGCGGCTGGTGTCGCCGTGATAGCCGTCCTTGATGACGGTGACGTCGATGTTCAGGGTGTCGCCATCCTTCAACGGTTTTTCGTTGGGGATGCCGTGGCAGACCACGTGGTTGATCGACGTGCAGATCGACTTCGGGAAGCCTTTGTAGTTGAGCGGGGCGGGGATGGCTTTCTGCTCGTTGACGATGTAGTCGTGGCAGATGCGGTCCAGCTCTTCGGTGGTCACGCCCGGCTTGACGTAGTCGGCGATCATCTCCAGCACTTCGGCGGCGAGTTTGCCGGCGACACGCATTTTGGCGATGTCCTCGGGCGTCTTGAGGGTAACGGTCATACAGGCTCTCTCTGCGCCCGACGGCGCTGTTCAAAACGAAATGGGCGGCGGATGATGACTCGCGTGGCCCTGAAAGAGGCGATTCTAACAGACGATCAGCGCAAATCCGCGCCCACATGCATCGCTTCTCTCTATAAGGGTGTGCATCCATGGCCCATGAAAGGGCTTTGGCAGGGCGCTTCACCGGGATTTCAGAATCCGTGTTCCGTTTTCGCCCTTGCTGTGGTATAAAATGCGCCGCTTTCCGGGGATGACCCCGTAAGCTTAAATCCACACACGTGTCGACACGATGACCTGGGTGCCTTCGGCTTATATAGCCGCTGGTTGGTCATTGGGATACGTGGAGGCCAAACCCGACTTATCAAGGAACTATCATGTCCCAAGTCAACATGCGCGATATGCTGAAGGCCGGTGTGCACTTCGGTCACCAGACCCGTTACTGGAACCCGAAAATGGGCAAGTACATTTTCGGCGCGCGTAACAAGATCCACATCATCAACCTTGAAAAAACCCTGCCGATGTTCAACGAAGCACTGACCTTCGTAGAGCGCCTGGCCCAGGGCAAAAACAAGATTCTGTTCGTCGGCACCAAGCGTTCCGCTGGCAAGATCGTTGCTGAAGAAGCAGCACGTTGCGGTTCGCCGTACGTCGATCACCGCTGGTTGGGCGGCATGCTGACCAACTTCAAGACCATTCGCGCTTCCATCAAGCGTCTGCGTGACCTTGAAGTCCAGTCCGAAGACGGTACTTTCGCCAAGCTGACCAAGAAAGAAGCGCTGATGCGCACTCGCGATCTTGAGAAGCTGGACCGCTCCCTGGGCGGTATCAAGGACATGGGCGGTCTGCCTGACGCACTGTTCGTGATCGACGTTGACCACGAGCGCATCGCGATCACCGAAGCCAACAAGCTCGGTATCCCGGTCATCGGCGTTGTCGACACCAACAGCAGCCCGGAAGGCGTTGACTACATCATCCCAGGCAACGATGACGCCATCCGCGCCATCCAGCTGTACATGGGTTCGATGGCTGACGCTGTAATCCGTGGTCGCAACAATGTTAACGGCGGCACCGAAGTCTTCGCTGAAGAAGCTCCGGCAGCAGCCGCTGAGTAATCGACGCCCCTGGCGTTGACTCAGTAAGCAAAAAGGGGGCTTGGCCCCCTTTTTGCCACCTCGAAAACCATTTGCCGCCAGCGCAGTGACTTGTTTGTAACCTGCCGTGGCCTATAAGCAGTGGTTTCCCAGGAAGAATTGATCGCCCGTTCGATCGGGTGGAATGGTTGAAAACCTATCCAAGAGGATTTTGAAATGGCAGAGATTACTGCAGCGTTGGTCAAAGAACTGCGCGAGCGTACCGGCGAAGGCATGATGGATTGCAAGAAAGCCTTGACCAAGGCTGGCGGCGACATCGAAAAAGCCATTGATGACATGCGTGCTTCGGGCGCCATCAAGGCTGCCAAGAAAGCTGGCAACATTGCCGCTGAAGGCGCTATCGGTATCAAGGATGACGGTAAAGCTGCCGTTATCATCGAAGTCAACTCGCAGACTGACTTCCTGGCCCTGCAAGACGACTTCAAGGCATTCGTTGCCGCCAGCGTCGAAAAAGCATTCGCCGACAAACTGACCGACGCAGCTCCGCTGATCGCCGCTCAGGAATCGGCTCGTGAGGCCCTGGTTGCTAAAGTAGGCGAAAACGTCAACATCCGTCGCCTGGTTCGTGTCGAAGGTGATGTAGTCGGTTCTTACCTGCACGGCAACAAGATCGGTGTTGTTGTGGCCCTCAAAGGCGGCAACGTCGAGCTGGCCAAGGACATCGCGATGCACGTCGCTGCCAGCAACCCTGAGTTCCTGCTGCCGTCGGAAGTTTCCGCTGATGCCATCGAGCGCGAAAAAGCCGTGTTCATGCAGCTCAACGAAGACAAGATCAAAGGCAAGCCTGCCGAAATCGTTGAAAAAATGGTTGCCGGTCGTATCACCAAGTTCCTGGCTGAAGCCAGCCTGGTTGAGCAGGCGTTCGTCAAGAACCCTGAAATCAAGGTCGGTGAACTGGCCAAGAAGGGCGGCGCTGAAATCGTTTCCTTCACTTACTTCAAAGTGGGCGAAGGCATCGAGAAGCCAGTAGACAACTTCGCTGAAGAAGTGGCTGCTCAGCTGGCTGCCAGCAAGCAATAAGACAGTTTGTATAACTGTCGCCCAGAAGAGGCTGCCCGCTTAACGCGCGCAGCCTCTTTTTGGATGAGGATGCCGATTTATATTGGTTTCCTGTCGGAACTGGCTTACAAAGCCGTGTTCCGATGGCGCTGTGTCAGCGTCAGGCTAGAGTGAACGCAGGCTGAAAACAGTCTGCAAAGAATTTTGAAAATACGCCGCAGGAGAGATTCGCAATGGCTCAGCAGGGCAGTGGTTATCAGGCTCGCTATAAACGCATTCTACTCAAGCTTAGCGGCGAGGCCCTGATGGGCTCGGAAGAGTTCGGGATCGATCCGAAAGTGCTGGATCGCATGGCCCTGGAAGTGGGCCAGCTGGTCGGGATCGGCGTTCAGGTCGGCCTGGTCATCGGCGGCGGTAACCTGTTCCGCGGTGCAGCGCTGAGCGCGGCCGGCATGGATCGGGTCACGGGCGACCACATGGGCATGCTGGCCACTGTGATGAACGCCCTGGCTATGCGCGACGCGCTGGAGCGTGCCAATATCTCGGCCATCGTGATGTCGGCCATTTCCATGGTTGGCGTGACCGATCACTACGACCGCCGCAAAGCCATGCGCCACCTCAATTCCAAGGAAGTGGTGATTTTTGCCGCCGGTACCGGTAATCCGTTCTTCACCACGGATTCGGCCGCCTGCCTGCGAGCGATCGAGATCGATGCCGATGTCGTGCTCAAGGCAACCAAGGTCGATGGCGTGTATACCGCTGACCCGTTCAAGGACCCGCATGCCGAGAAGTTCGATCATCTGACCTACGATGAAGTGCTGGATCGCAAGCTGGGTGTCATGGACCTGACGGCTATCTGCCTGTGCCGCGACCACAAGATGCCGCTGCGCGTCTTTAACATGAACAAGCCGGGCGCCCTGCTGAATATCGTCCATGGCGGCGCCGAAGGAACACTGATCGAGGAAGCTCAACAATGATCAATGAAATCAAAAAAGACGCTCAAGAGCGCATGCAGAAATCCCTGGACTCTCTGAACCACGCATTCGGCCAGATTCGTACCGGCAAGGCTCACCCCAGCATCCTCGGCAGCGTCATGGTGCCTTACTACGGCACTGACACACCGCTGAGCAGCGTTGCCAACGTCACCGTGAAAGACTCGCGCACCCTGCAGGTCGTGGCTTTCGAGCGCAACATGCTCGCTGCTGTAGACAAGGCGATCCAGAGCGCCGGCCTGAACCTCAACCCAACTAACCTGGGGGAGCTGCTGCTGATCCCGATGCCGGCCCTCACCGAGGAGACGCGCAAAGGCTTCACCAAACAAGCTCGTAGCGCAGCGGAAGATGCGCGTGTCGCTGTGCGCAATATCCGTCGTGACGCGTTGGGTGAGCTGAAGAAGTTGGTCAAGGATAAGGAAATCAGTGAAGACGAAGAGCGTCGTGCCATCGCTGATATCGATAAGCTGACCAAGGAATCCGAGGCCCAGATCACCAAGGCCACGGACGAGAAAGAAAAAGACCTGATGGCCGTATAAGGGTCTCGTTTTCATGGAAAAGACCAAGCAGGCCGTGCCGTTCGCGGTGCCGCGCCACGTGGCGATCATCATGGACGGCAACAACCGCTGGGCCAAGAAACGCTTTATGCCTGGCGTCGCCGGGCACAAGGCGGGGGTCGACGCTGTTCGTGCGGTCATCGAGGTGTGCGCCGAGGCAGGGGTCGAGGTGCTGACCCTGTTTGCCTTCTCCAGCGAGAACTGGCAGCGTCCGGCCGATGAAGTCAGCGCCTTGATGGACCTGTTCCTCAAGGCCCTGCGTCGCGAGGCCAAGCGCCTCAGCGATAACAAGATCAGCTTGCGCATCATCGGTGACCGCTCGCGCTTCCATCCTGAATTGCAGGCTGCGATGCGTGAAGCCGAAGCCGCGACGGCGGGTGCCAATCGGTTCGTCCTGCAAATTGCCGCCAACTATGGTGGCCAATGGGACATTGCCCAGGCTGCGCAGCGGCTGGCGCGGGAAGTCCAGGCCGGGCACTTGCGTCCAGAAGACATCACCCCTGAGCTGTTACAGACTTGCCTGGCGACCGGTGACCTGCCGTTGCCGGACCTGTGCATCCGGACCGGTGGCGATCATCGCATCAGCAACTTCCTGCTCTGGCAATTGGCTTATGCCGAGCTGTACTTCTCCGACCTGTTCTGGCCGGACTTCAAACACGAAGCCATGCGCACCGCATTGGCCGATTTCGCTTCCCGTCAGCGTCGTTTCGGTAAAACGAGCGAGCAGATCGAAGCTGGAGCCCGGATTTAATGCTTAAACAACGAATCATCACTGCCTTGATCCTGTTGCCCATCGCCCTGGGTGGTTTCTTCCTGCTCGAAGGCGCCGGTTTTGCGCTGTTCATCGGGCTGGTCGTGACCCTGGGCGCCTGGGAGTGGGCGCGGCTGGCGGGTTTTGCTGCACAGTCGGCGCGGGTGGCCTACGCAGCGGCCGTGGCGGCCATGCTGTTCATCATGTACGTGGTGCCCGGCCTCGCGCCTTGGGTGCTGGGTGCTGCGGTGCTGTGGTGGGCGACGGCGACCTTCCTGGTCCTGACCTACCCAGGGACCACGCATCACTGGGCCAACGCGGCGACCAAGCTGGTCATCGGCCTGTTGATCCTGCTGCCGGCCTGGCAGGGGCTGATCTGGATCAAGCAAGGTCCGCTGGGCAACTGGCAGATCATGGCCGTGATGGTGTTGGTCTGGGGCGCCGATGTCGGGGCCTACTTCTCCGGCAAGGCCTTTGGCAAGCGCAAGCTGGCGCCGAAAGTCAGTCCTGGCAAGAGCTGGGAAGGGGTCTATGGTGGCCTGGTCCTGAGCCTGGTGATCACCACGGTGGTCGGTTTCGTACGGGATTGGACGGTCGCGCAACTGTTCATGGGCCTTATTGGCGCGGCCCTGATCGTATTTGTGTCGGTGGTCGGCGACCTGACCGAAAGCATGTTCAAGCGTCAATCCGGGATCAAGGACAGCAGTAACCTGTTGCCCGGTCACGGTGGCGTGCTGGATCGCATCGACAGCCTGACGGCTGCGATCCCGATCTTTGCGGTGCTGTTGTGGATGGCGGCCTCGTGAGTCGCCCCCAGCAGATCACTGTTCTTGGCGCGACCGGTTCGATTGGCCTGAGTACGCTTGACGTCATCGGTCGGCATCCGGAGCGCTACCAGGTGTTTGCCCTCAGTGGCTTCACGCGCTTGAGCGAATTGCTGGCGTTGTGCATTCGCCACACACCGCGGTTTGCCGTGGTGCCTGAGGCTGGCGTGGCGCGGGCGCTGCAGGACGATCTGCGCGCAGCCGGCCTGCAAACCCGCGTGTTGGTAGGGGAGGAGGGCCTCTGCCAAGTGGCTTCCGACCCCGAAGTCGACGCCGTGATGGCGGCGATCGTCGGTGCGGCGGGCTTGCGTCCGACGCTGGCGGCGGTGGAGGCCGGCAAGAAGATCCTGCTGGCCAATAAAGAAGCGCTGGTGATGTCCGGCGCGCTGTTCATGCAGGCTGTACGCAAAAGCGGCTCGGTGTTGCTGCCCATCGACAGCGAACACAATGCGATTTTTCAATGCATGCCGCAGGATTTTTCCCGCGGTCTCGGCGCGGTAGGGGTTCGGCGGATTTTGCTGACGGCCTCCGGTGGTCCGTTCCGGCAGACGCCGCTGGAAGAATTGGTGCATGTTTCACCCGAGCAGGCCTGTGCGCACCCGAACTGGTCCATGGGGCGCAAGATCTCGGTGGATTCGGCCAGCATGATGAACAAGGGGCTGGAGCTGATCGAGGCCTGCTGGCTGTTCGATGCCAAGCCGGCGCAGGTCGAGGTGGTGATTCACCCCCAGAGCGTGATTCACTCCCTGGTGGACTACGTCGACGGTTCGGTGCTGGCCCAGTTGGGCAACCCGGACATGCGCACGCCGATCGCCAACGCCCTGGCCTGGCCGGAGCGCATCGACTCGGGCGTTGCGCCGCTGGATTTGTTCGCCATCGCGCGCCTGGATTTCCAGGCGCCCGATGAGCAGCGCTTCCCCTGCCTGCGCCTGGCGCGCCAGGCGGCCGAGGCGGGCAACAGTGCTCCGGCCATGCTTAACGCTGCCAATGAGGTGGCCGTTGCCGCGTTTCTCGATGGACGTGTCCGTTATCTCGAGATCGCGAGTATCATCGAGGAAGTCTTGAACCTCGAAGCCGTGGTTTCGGTCGAGGACCTCGATACGGTATTCACGGCGGATGCCAGGGCTCGTGAGTTGGCGGGCCAATGGCTGCAGCGCCACGGGCGTTGAAGCTGCGATACGTTAGCCAGGGTTGCCCTGGACAGGATTGCGGAGAAAACAGATGAGCGCGCTCTATATGATTGTCGGCACCCTGGTTGCGCTGGGGGTGTTGGTCACCTTTCACGAATTCGGTCATTTCTGGGTCGCGCGTCGCTGTGGCGTCAAGGTCCTGCGTTTTTCCGTGGGCTTTGGCATGCCATTGCTGCGTTGGCACGACAAGCAAGGCACCGAGTTCGTCGTGGCGGCCATTCCGTTGGGCGGCTACGTCAAGATGCTCGACGAGCGCGAAGGCGAAGTCCCGGCCGATCAGCTCGACCAATCCTTCAATCGCAAGACCGTCCGCCAGCGTATCGCCATCGTCGCGGCGGGACCGATTGCCAACTTCCTGCTGGCCCTGGTGTTTTTCTGGGGTCTTGCGATGCTGGGTAGCGAGCAGGTGCGTCCGGTCATCGGTGGCGTAGAGGCTGGCAGCGTTGCCGCTCGTGCCGGGCTGGGTGCCGGGCAGGAAATCGTCGCGATCGATGGCGAGCAGACATCGGGCTGGGCAGCGGTCAACCTGCAGCTGGTACGTCGCCTGGGTGAGAGCGGTTCGTTGCAGTTAATGGTGCGCGAGCAGGGTTCCACGGTGGATTCGCCGCGCGAACTGATCCTGGACAACTGGCTCAAGGGCGCCGACGAGCCGGATCCGATCCGTTCACTGGGAATCAAGCCTTGGCGTCCGGCGTTGCCGCCGGTTCTCGCCGAGCTCGACCCGAAAGGCCCGGCCCAGGCTGCAGGCCTGAAGACCGGCGATCGGTTGCTGGCCCTCGATGGCCAGCCGGTCAGCGACTGGCAGCAGGTGGTCGATTCGGTTCGTGTACGTCCTGATACCAAGATTTTGCTGCGCATCGAGCGCGACGGTGCTCCAATCGACGTCCCGGTGACCCTGGCCGCCCGTGGCGAAAGCAAGGCGCCGACCGGTTACCTGGGGGCGGGCGTCAAGGCGGTCGACTGGCCGCCGGAAATGATCCGCGAGGTCAGTTTCGGCCCTGTGGCGGCGATTGGCGAGGGTGCGCGTCGTACTTGGACCATGAGCATCCTGACGCTGGACTCGCTCAAGAAAATGTTGTTCGGCGAGCTCTCGGTAAAAAACTTGAGTGGACCGATAACCATTGCTAAAGTGGCGGGCGCTTCTGCCCAGTCGGGCGTCGCTGATTTCCTGAATTTCCTTGCTTATCTGAGCATTAGCCTGGGGGTTCTGAATTTGCTGCCCATCCCGGTACTGGATGGGGGGCATCTGCTGTTTTATCTGATCGAGTGGGCGCGTGGTCGTCCCTTGTCGGATCGGGTGCAAGGTTGGGGGATACAGATCGGTATCAGCTTGGTGGTCGGGGTCATGTTGCTTGCCCTCGTCAACGATCTGGGTCGTCTGTAACGCTTCGCTGAATTGCGAATCTGCCGCATTTTGCGGCAGTTTGTTTATTGCCAGTTGGAATAAGAAAGGACTTCATGAAACGTCTGCTGCTAACTGCGGTTCTCACCGTATTGATGATCGCCGAAGTTCACGCCGAGTCCTTCACTATCTCTGATATTCGCGTCAACGGCCTCCAGCGGGTTTCCGCGGGTAGCGTCTTTGGTGCCTTGCCGTTGAACGTCGGCGAGCAGGCGGATGATCGGCGCCTGGTGGAATCCACGCGTGCGCTGTTCAAGACCGGCTTCTTTCAAGATATCCAGCTGGGCCGTGACGGCAATGTCCTGGTCATCACGGTAGTCGAGCGCCCGTCGGTCGCCAGTATCGAGATCGAAGGCAACAAGGCGATCTCCACTGAAGACCTGATGAAAGGCCTCAAGCAGTCCGGCCTGGCCGAAGGCGAGATCTTCCAGCGCGCCACCCTCGAAGGCGTGCGTAACGAGCTGCAACGCCAGTACGTCGCCCAGGGCCGCTACTCGGCCACCGTCGACACCGAAGTGGTGCCGCAGCCGCGCAACCGCGTCGGCCTGAAGGTCAACATCAACGAAGGCACCGTGGCGGCCATCCAGCACATCAACGTGGTGGGCAACACGGTTTTCCCGGATGAAGACCTGATCGACCTGTTCGAACTCAAGACCACCAACTGGCTGTCGTTCTTCAAGAACGACGACAAGTACGCCCGTGAAAAACTCTCCGGTGACCTGGAGCGCCTGCGTTCCTACTACCTGGACCGTGGCTACATCAACATGGACATCGCTTCGACCCAGGTGTCCATCACCCCGGACAAGAAGCACGTCTACATCACCGTCAACGTCAACGAAGGCGAGAAGTACACCGTTCGTGACGTCAAGCTCAGCGGTGACCTGAAGGTTCCCGAGGACCAGGTCAAGTCGCTGTTGCTGGTGCAGAAGGGCCAGGTGTTCTCGCGCAAGCTGATGACCACCACGTCCGAGCTGATCACCCGCCGCCTGGGTAACGAGGGCTACACCTTCGCCAACGTCAGCGGCGTGCCGCAGCCGCACGATGAAGACCATACCGTCGACATCACCTTCGCCGTGGACCCGGGCAAGCGTGCCTACGTCAACCGCATCAACTTCCGTGGCAACACCAAGTCCGAGGACGAAGTGCTGCGCCGTGAAATGCGCCAGATGGAAGGTGGCTGGGCGTCGACCTACCTGATCGACCAGTCCAAGACCCGTCTCGAGCGCCTGGGCTTCTTCAAGGAAGTCAACGTCGAGACCCCGGCCGTGCCGGGCGTCGATGACCAGGTCGATGTGAACTACAGCGTCGAAGAGCAGGCTTCCGGCTCGATCACCGCCAGCGTTGGTTTCGCCCAGAGCGCCGGCCTGATCCTCGGTGGCTCGATCACCCAGAACAACTTCCTGGGTACCGGTAACAAGGTCAGCATCGGCTTGACCCGCAGCGAATACCAGACCCGCTACAACTTCGGTTTCGTGGACCCCTACTGGACTGCTGACGGCGTGAGCCTGGGCTACAACGCCTTCTACCGCACCACCGACTATGACGAACTCGATTCCGATGTCTCCAGCTATGCAGTAGACAGCTTGGGTGCCGGCGTCAACGTGGGTTATCCAATCAGCGAGACTTCGCGTCTTACGTTCGGCCTCACCGCCCAGCAGGACGAGATCAGCACCGGCCGCTATACCGTTGACGAGATCTTCGATTTCGTCGAGAAGGAAGGCGACAAGTACCTGAACTTCAAAGCGTCTGTTGGTTGGTCCGAGTCGACCTTGAACAAGGGTGTGCTGGCAACCCGTGGTCGTTCCCAGAGCCTGGTATTGGAAACCACCACGCCTGGCAGCGACTTGTCGTTCTTCAAGCTCGACTACCGCGGCCAATTGTTCCAGCCGCTGTCTGACAACTACACCATGCGCCTGCACACCGAGCTTGGTTATGGCGATGGCTACGGTTCGACCGACGGCCTGCCGTTCTACGAGAACTACTACGCCGGTGGTTTCAACTCGGTACGTGGCTTCAAGGACAGTACCTTGGGCCCGCGCAGTACGCCGAGTCGCGGTGCAGCTGAGACTGGCAACCAGGGGACCATCCGGGACCCGGATCAGGATCCGCTGCCATTCGGTGGTAACGTCCTGATTCAGGGCGGGGTTGAATTGCTGTTCCCCATGCCGTTCGTCAAGGATCAGCGCTCTCTGCGTACCTCGGTATTCTGGGACGTGGGTAACGTATTCGACTCCAGTTGCGATAAACCTACCAACAACAATGGCACGTCATCCAACGCAGAGTGCAACGACATCAGTCTGAGCAACCTGGCCAGCTCCGTCGGTGTGGGCGTGACCTGGGTCACCGCACTGGGTCCCTTGAGCTTCGCGTTGGCGATGCCGATCAAGAAACCGGATGACGCTGAAACCCAAGTGTTCCAATTCTCCCTCGGCCAGACGTTCTAAGCGTCCGGCCCAAGATAACGACAATGGATTTTGTAGGAGTGCATCGTGCGTAAGTTGACTCAATTGGTTCTCCTGGCGACCGTACTGGTTGCCGGTCCGGCTTTTGCCGACATGAAGATTGCCGTGCTGAATTATCAGATGGCCCTGCTGGAATCCGACGCGGCGAAGAAATACGCCGTGGATGCCGAGAAAAAGTTCGGTCCGCAACTGACCAAGCTCAAGGGCCTGGAAAGCAGCGCCAAGGGTATCCAGGACCGTCTGGTCGCCGGTGGCGACAAGATGGCCCAGGGTGAGCGCGAACGTCTGGAGCTTGAGTTCAAGCAAAAGGCCCGTGACTTCCAGTTCCAATCCAAGGAGCTGAACGAAGCGAAAGCTGTTGCCGACCGCGAAATGCTCAAGCAACTCAAGCCGAAACTCGACAGCGCTGTGGAAGAAGTCATCAAGAAAGGTGGTTTTGACCTGGTCTTCGAGCGTGGCGCAGTGATCGATGTCAAGCCTCAATACGACATCACGCGCCAAGTGATCGAGCGCATGAATCAGCTGAAGTAATCCATGACAGCGACTATCAAGCTCGGCCAGTTGGCCGAGTTCCTCGGCGCCACCCTGCGTGGCGACCCGGAGAAGGCAATTACTGGGCTAGCCACTTTGCAAGAGGCTGGCCCAGCTCAGTTGAGCTTTCTGGCAAATCCCCAGTACCGCAAGTATCTGGCTGACTGCCGGGCGGCTGCGTTGTTGCTCAAGGCTGCCGATGCCGATGGTTTTGCCGGCGATGCCTTGATCGTGCCCGACCCGTACCTGGCGTATGCCCGCATTTCCCATCTGTTCGATCCCAAGCCGACATCGGCCGCCGGTATTCATCCCAGCGCAGTGATCGCCGCAGATGCCGTGGTTGACCCCACGGCCAGCGTCGGCCCGTTCGTGGTCATCGAAAGCGCGGCTAGAATCGGCGCTGGCGTCACGCTGGGCGCCCATTGTGTCATTGGTGCGCGCAGCGAGATCGGCGAAGGCGGCTGGCTGGCGCCACGGGTCACCCTGTATCACGACGTTCGCATCGGCAAACGGGTGGTGATCCAGTCCGGTGCCGTGCTGGGCGGTGAAGGGTTCGGTTTTGCCAACGAGAAGGGCATCTGGCAGAAGATCGCCCAGATCGGCGGTGTCACCATTGGCGATGACGTGGAGATCGGCGTCAACACTGCGATCGACCGCGGTGCCTTGGCCGACACGGTCATCGGCAATGGCGTCAAGCTCGACAACCAGATCCAGATTGCCCACAACGTCCAGGTCGGTGACCACACCGCCATGGCCGCCTGCGTGGGCATCTCCGGCAGCACCAAGATCGGCAAGCATTGCATGCTCGCCGGTGGCGTAGGCCTGGTGGGCCATATCGATATCTGTGACAACGTGTTCCTGACCGGGATGACCATGGTGACCCACTCGATTACCGAGCCGGGTGCCTATTCTTCCGGCACAGCCATGCAGCCGGCAGCCGAATGGCGCAAGAGCGCGGCGCGTATCCGCCAGCTCGACGACATCGCGCGGCGCCTCAAGCAGGTGGAAAAGCGTGTAGGGGACGTGACCCCTGGCGGTAATGCTTCATCAGATGGCTGATACCATTTCCATATCAAGTGTGCACAGCCGTTAGGGCATCTTGATTTGCTAGCGGAGTGCGCGTCACTCGTGCGCTCCCAATCTTTACATAGGCTTCCCCCCGAAATGATGGACATCAACGAGATTCGCGAATACCTGCCTCACCGTTACCCGTTCCTGCTGGTGGATCGGGTGGTGGACCTGGACGTTGAAGGCAAGCGCATTCGCGCCTATAAGAATGTCAGCATCAACGAGCCGTTCTTCAATGGTCACTTCCCCGCGCACCCAATCATGCCGGGCGTATTGATCATCGAGGCGATGGCCCAGGCTGCCGGGATCCTTGGTTTCAAAATGCTCGACGTAAAGCCTGCCGACGGCACGCTCTACTACTTCGTCGGTTCCGACAAGCTGCGCTTCCGCCAGCCGGTCACTCCGGGCGATCAATTGATCCTCGAAGCCAAGTTCATCAGCTGCAAGCGCCAGATCTGGAAATTCGAATGCCAGGCTTCGGTCGACGGCAAGCCAGTCTGCTCCGCTGAAATCATCTGTGCGGAACGCAAACTATGAGTTTGATTGACCCTCGCGCAATCATCGATCCGACGGCCGTCCTGGCCGCCGATGTCGAGGTCGGCCCGTGGTCGATTATCGGCGCAGGTGTGGAAATCGGCGAGGGTACGGTGATCGGTCCCCACGTAATTCTCAAGGGACCGACCCGGATTGGTCGTCACAATCGCATCTACCAGTTTTCCTCGGTAGGCGAGGACACGCCCGATCTCAAGTACAAAGGTGAAGAAACCCGCCTGGTCATTGGCGATCACAACGTGATCCGCGAAGGCGTGACGATTCACCGTGGCACTGTCCAGGACCGTTCCGAAACGACCCTGGGCGACCACAACCTGATCATGGCTTACGCACATATCGGCCACGACAGCGTGATTGGCAACCATTGCATCCTGGTCAACAACACCGCGTTGGCCGGTCATGTGCACGTGGACGATTGGGCAATCCTGTCCGGGTTCACCCTGGTGCACCAGTATTGCCATATCGGCGCCCACAGCTTTTCTGGCATGGGCACCGCCATCGGCAAGGATGTCCCGGCCTATGTCACGGTGTTCGGCAATCCGGCCGAAGCCCGCAGCATGAACTTCGAAGGCATGCGCCGTCGGGGTTTCAGCGAAGAGGCGATTACCGCGCTGCGCCGTGCCTACAAAGTGGTGTACCGCCAGGGCCTGACCGTCGAGCAGGCGCTCGCCGAACTGGCCGAGGCTTCGGCACAGCACCCGGAAGTCGCGATTTTCCGCGATTCCATCCAGTCTTCGACCCGCGGCATCACTCGCTGACCATGGCTAACGTGCGCGTTGCACTGGTGGCGGGAGAGGCTTCCGGTGACATTCTGGGCGCGGGTCTGATGCGAGCGCTCAAGGCGCAGCACCCCGCGGTGGAGTTCATCGGCGTCGGCGGGCCGTTGATGCAGGCCGAGGGCCTGACCTCCTATTTCCCGATGGAGCGCCTGTCGGTGATGGGCCTGGTGGAAGTGCTCGGTCGCCTGCGTGAGCTGCTGGCTCGACGCAAGAAGCTGATCCAGACCTTGATCGACGAAAAACCGGATGTGTTCATCGGCATCGATGCGCCGGATTTCACCCTCAACATCGAGCTCAAGTTGCGTCAGGCCGGGATCAAGACCGTGCACTACGTCAGCCCGTCGGTCTGGGCCTGGCGGCAGAAGCGCGTGCTGAAGATCCGCGAAGGCTGCGACCTGATGCTGACGCTGCTGCCGTTCGAAGCTCGGTTCTACGAAGAAAAGGGCGTGCCGGTGCGGTTTGTCGGGCACACCTTGGCCGACACCATTCCCCTGGAAGCCGACCGCGAGGCCGCTCGCCAGGCGTTGGGCCTGCTCGAAGGACCGCTGGTGGCCTTGATGCCCGGCAGTCGGGGCGGCGAAGTGAGTCGCCTGGGTGGCTTGTTCTTCGACGCCGCTGAACGCCTCTTGGCGCTGCGCCCCGGTGTGCGGTTTGTCCTGCCGTGTGCCAGTGCGCAGCGTCGCGTCCAACTGGAAGCCCTGTTGGACGGTCGCGATTTGCCGGTGACGTTGCTCGACGGTCGCTCCCATGACGCACTGGCGGCCTGTGACGCCGTGTTGATTGCCTCCGGTACGGCTACCCTTGAGGCGTTGCTGTTCAAACGCCCGATGGTGGTTGCCTATCGCTTGGCACCGCTGACATTCTGGATTCTCAAGCGCATGGTCAAGAGCCCCTACGTCTCCTTGCCGAACCTGCTGGCCCAGCGTCTGTTGGTGCCGGAACTGCTGCAAGACGATGCGACCGCCGAGGCGCTGGCCACTACGCTGTTGCCCTTGATCGATGGCGGCGAGGAACAGACCCGGGGCTTTGACGAAATCCATCGTACCCTGCGTCGCGATGCCTCCAACCAGGCGGCTGACGCGGTACTGACCCTGATTGGCGCAAAACCATGAGCAACGTAAAGCTACAGATGGGCCTGGACTTCAACCTGGTCGCCGAAGTGGAAGAGCTGGTGGCCGGTGTCGATGAGGTGGGGCGCGGCCCTTTGTGTGGCGCGGTGGTGACGGCGGCGGTGATTCTCGACCCGAAGCGGCCAATCCTCGGCCTGAACGATTCGAAGAAACTCACGGAGGCTCGTCGCGAAAAGCTCTATGACGAAATCTGCGAGAAGGCCCTGAGCTGGTGCATCGCCCGGGCCGAAGTCGAAGAAATCGATGAACTCAATATCCTGCACGCCACCATGCTCGCCATGCAGCGTGCCGTGCAAGGGCTGCATATCACGCCGAAGCTGGCGATGATCGATGGCAATCGCTGCCCGAAACTGTCGATGCGCGCCGAAGCGGTGATCCAGGGCGACGGCAAAGTACCGGCCATCGCCGCGGCCTCGATCCTGGCCAAGGTCAGCCGTGACCGGGAAATGAGCGCCTTCGAGTTGATCTACCCGGGCTACGGCATCGGCAGCCACAAGGGCTACCCGACCCCCGTGCACCTCGAAGCCCTGGCGCGCCTTGGGCCAACGCCTATTCATCGGCGATCGTTTGCCCCGGTTAGGCTGGCTTATGAGGCCCGTGATGGGTTGATCGAAAGCGAGGGGTTCACCTGATCGTGGCGCGGGCGCTTGCCCCCGGTGGGCGGCGCCGCCGCCCCCCTTCTTATGGGCGCTTCGCACCCAAGCGGGAGCAAGCTCCCTCGCCACGGGTTCAATCCTCAAGAGAATGGGTTGCTGGCTGATGTTTTACCCAAGGCCCGGTACAATCCGGGCCTTGTTGTTTTCATGACTTAACGCAGGATCACTATGCCGGCTTCATTCGTTCATCTACGCCTGCACACTGAATACTCCCTGGTCGACGGTCTGGTGCGGATCAAGCCCCTGGTCAAGACCCTGGTGGGCATGAACATGCCTGCCGTGGCGGTCACCGACCAGAACAACATGTGTTCGCTGGTCAAGTTCTACAAGGCTGCCATGGGCGCCGGGATCAAGCCGATCTGTGGCGCGGACCTGTGGCTGTCAAACAAGGACCCGGACGCGCCGCTGAGCCGGATCAGCCTGTTGGTGATGAACGCCCTTGGTTATCGCAACCTCACCGAGTTGATCTCCCGCGGCTTTATCGACGGCCAGCGCAACGGCTCGATCATCATCGAGCGCGAGTGGGTGGCCGAGGCCAGCGAAGGGCTGATTATGCTGTCCGCGGCCAAGGAAGGTGAAATCGGCCTGGCCCTGCTCAGCGGCAACCCCGAGGAAGCCGAGACCCTGGCCCGCGACTGGATGGCGGTGTTCCCGGATCGCTTCTACATCGAAGTGCAGCGCACCAACCGCCCCAATGACGAAGAACACCTGCACGCCGCCGTGGCCCTGGCCGACAAGATCGGCGCGCCGCTGGTGGCGACCAACGATGTGCGGTTCATCAAGCAGGAAGATTTCGAAGCCCACGAAACACGGGTTTGCATCGGAGAGGGCCGCGCCCTCGACGACCCGCGTCGGTCAAAGAACTACAGCAATCAGCAATACCTCAAGAGCGCCGAGGAAATGGCCGAGTTGTTCAGCGACCTGCCCGAGGCGCTGGAAAACACCGTCGAGATCGCCAAGCGCTGCAACATCGAAGTGAAGCTGGGCAAGCACTTCCTGCCCAACTTCCCGATTCCCGATGGCATGACCATCGATGAATATTTCCGCAAGGTGTCCTTCGACGGTCTCGAAGAGCGCCTTAGCGTCCTGTTGCCCAAGGACACCACCGAAGACTACGAAGCCAAGCGCCAGGTCTATGTCGATCGGTTGAATTTCGAACTGGATATCATCATCCAGATGGGCTTCCCCGGTTACTTCCTGATCGTGATGGACTTCATCCAGTGGGCCAAGAACAACGGCGTGCCGGTGGGTCCTGGCCGTGGATCGGGTGCCGGGTCCCTGGTGGCCTACGTGCAAAAGATCACCGACCTCGACCCGCTGGAATATGACCTGCTGTTCGAACGTTTCCTCAACCCGGAACGGGTCTCCATGCCCGACTTCGACGTCGACTTCTGCATGGACGGTCGCGACCGCGTGATCGACTACGTGGCCGAGAAGTACGGCCGCAACGCGGTGAGCCAGATCATCACCTTCGGTTCCATGGCCGCCAAGGCGGTGGTGCGTGACGTGGCGCGGGTGCAGGGCAAGTCCTACGGCCTGGCGGATCGCCTGTCGAAGATGATCCCGTTCGAAGTCGGCATGACCCTGGAGAAAGCCTACGAGCAGGAAGAAATCCTGCGGGACTTCATCAAGGTCGACGAAGAGGCCGCGGAAATCTGGGAGATGGCCCGCAAGCTCGAAGGCGTGGTGCGTAACGTCGGTAAGCACGCCGGTGGCGTGGTGATCGCGCCGACGAAGCTGACGGACTTCTCGCCGATCTATTGCGACGAAGAAGGCGACGGCCTGGTGACCCAGTTCGACAAGGACGACGTCGAGGCGGCAGGCCTGGTGAAGTTCGACTTCCTCGGCCTGCGGACCTTGACGATCATTGACTGGGCGCTGAAGACCATCAACCGCGACCGGGCCAAGGTCGGCGAAGAACCGTTGGACATTGCCTTCATCCCGCTGGATGACAAACCGACCTACAGCCTGCTGCAAAAAGCCGAAACCACGGCGGTGTTCCAGCTTGAATCCCGGGGCATGAAGGAGCTGATCAAAAAGCTCAAGCCCGACTGCCTGGAAGACCTGATCGCACTGGTGGCCCTGTTCCGTCCGGGCCCGTTGCAATCGGGCATGGTGGATGACTTCATCAACCGTAAGCACGGTCGCGCCGAGCTGGCCTACCCGCACTCGGATTATCAGTACGAAGGCTTGAAACCGGTATTGGCACCGACCTACGGCATCATCCTGTATCAGGAACAGGTGATGCAGATTGCCCAGGTCATGGCCGGTTACACCCTCGGCGGCGCGGACATGCTGCGCCGGGCCATGGGTAAGAAAAAGCCCGAGGAAATGGCCAAGCAGCGCGGCGGTTTCATTGAAGGTTGCGCGACCAACGGCATCGACCCTGACCTGGCCGGTAACATTTTCGACCTGGTGGAAAAATTCGCCGGCTACGGCTTCAACAAATCCCACTCCGCCGCCTATGGCCTGGTGTCGTACCAGACCGCGTGGCTGAAAGCGCATTACCCGGCGCCGTTCATGGCGGCGGTACTGTCGGCGGATATGCACAACACCGACAAGGTCGTGACCTTGATCGAAGAAGTGCGGACCATGAAGCTGCGCCTCGACGCGCCGGACGTGAACGCTTCGGAGTTCAAGTTCACGGTGAACGACGAGGGCCGGATCATCTATGGCCTCGGCGCGATCAAGGGCGTGGGCGAGGGGCCGGTGGAAGCCATCACCGAAGCGCGCCAGGATGGGCCGTTCAAGGATCTGTTCGATTTCTGCGCGCGGGTTGACCTCAAACGCATCAACAAACGCACCCTCGACGGTTTGATCCGCAGTGGCGCCCTGGACCGGCTGGGCCCTTACTTTCACGATGAGCCGAAGGCCTACCAGGCCAACATCGACCGCAACCGCGCGGTGCTGCTGGCGGCGATGGAAGAAGCGATCAAGGCCGCCGAACAGACCGCCCGCACCCACGACAGCGGCCACGCCGACCTGTTTGGCGGGCTGTTCGTCGAGGAGGACGCCGATGTCTACGGCAACCATCGCAAGGCCAAGGAGCTGACGCTCAAGGAACGTCTCAAGGGTGAAAAAGACACCTTGGGCCTGTACCTGACCGGTCACCCGATCGACGAATACGAAGGCGAGATCCGCCGTTTCGCCCGCCAGCGCATCATTGACCTCAAGCCGGCGCGCGACACCCAGACCGTCGCCGGCATGATCATCGCCCTGCGGGTAATGAAGAACAAAAAGGGCGACAAGATGGGCTTCATTACCCTCGACGACCGCTCCGGGCGTATCGAGGCGTCACTGTTCGCCGATGCGTTCCATTCGGCGCAGTCGTTGTTGCAGACCGACGCGATGGTGGTGGTGGAAGGCGAGGTCAGTAACGATGACTTCTCCGGTGGCCTGCGGCTGCGGGTCAAGCGGGTGATGAGCATGGAGGATGCCCGCACCAACCTGGCCGAGAGCCTGCGCCTGAAGTTGCAGACCCAGGATCTGAAGGGTGATCAGCTTCGCTGGTTGGGCGAGTTGTTCAAGCGCCATCGCGGTGCTTGCCCGATTACCATGGAGTACGTACGCCCCGATGCCAAGGCCGTGCTGCAGTTCGGCGAAGGCTGGCGGATCGATCCGGCGGATGCGTTGATTCAAGCCTTGCGTGACCAGTTCGGCAAAGACAACGTCTTCCTCCAATACCGTTGACGGCCAGGGGCGACTGTTGAAAGCGGAAAGCCCCTGATCTCGACCCGAATTTTTAATCTCGACCTGAACGCGCCTCTCCCTTAAGGTAGGCGCGAATAGACAACCGGCCGGCCCAAGCTCTCTTGGACGTCGACCCTAGACGGACGCCTATGAACCCGAATTTTCTAGATTTCGAACAGCCGATCGCCGACCTGCAAGCCAAGATCGAAGAGTTGCGCTTGGTCGGTAATGACAATTCGCTGAATATCGGCGATGAAATCTCTCGTCTGCAGGACAAAAGCCGCACGCTGACCGAAGACATCTTCGGCAAGCTGACCAGTTGGCAGATTGCCCGCCTGGCGCGGCACCCACGTCGTCCCTACACCCTGGACTACATCGACCACATCTTCACCGAGTTCGATGAGCTGCACGGCGACCGTCACTTCTCCGACGACGCCGCGATCGTCGGCGGCGTTGCTCGCCTGGACGACCAGCCGGTGATGGTCATCGGTCATCAGAAAGGTCGCGAAGTGCGTGAGAAGGTACGCCGCAACTTCGGCATGCCGCGTCCGGAAGGCTACCGCAAGGCGTGCCGCCTGATGGAAATGGCCGAGCGCTTCAAGATGCCGATCCTGACTTTCATCGACACCCCGGGTGCCTACCCAGGCATCGATGCCGAAGAGCGCAACCAGAGCGAAGCGATTGCCTGGAACCTGCGCGTCATGGCGCGGCTGAAAACCCCGATCATTGCCACCGTGATTGGCGAGGGCGGTTCCGGCGGTGCGTTGGCCATCGGTGTCTGCGACCAGCTGAACATGCTGCAATACTCCACTTACGCGGTGATCTCGCCGGAAGGCTGCGCCTCGATCCTGTGGAAAACCGCCGAGAAGGCGCCGGATGCCGCCGAAGCCATGGGCATTACCGCCGAGCGTCTCAAGGGGCTGGGCATCGTTGATAAAGTGATCAACGAGCCAGTGGGCGGCGCCCATCGCGACCCAGCCGCAGCCGCCGCACTGATCCGTGCGGAGCTGAGTTCGCAGCTGTCGATGCTCAAGAAGTTCGACAACGACGCGTTGCTGACCCGTCGCTATGAGCGGTTGATGAGCTACGGTCTCTGATCGAACTGCAACACCCATGTGGGAGCGAGCCTGCTCGCGAAAGCGGATTAACATTCAACGGATGAGTTGACTGATACACCGCTTTCGCGAGCAGGCCCGCTCCCACAGTTGTTTGTGACAAGGCTGAAACCCATGAATGCAAGCAACGATCTGCCAAGCCGCCTGCTGACCCAGCTCATTCCCTGGCGCAACGCCGCCGCCTGGCGCATCGCCTTCTCCGGTGGCCTCGACTCCACCGTCCTGTTGCACCTGCTCGCGACCCTTTCGCAACACCACGCCTTGCCCGCGCTGAGCGCCATCCATGTGCATCACGGCCTTCAGGCTGTGGCCGATGCGTGGCCGGAGCATTGCCGTTCGGTCTGTGCGGCCCTGGGCGTGCCATTGGACGTGGTGCATGTGCACGTGCGTCCCGGCGCCAGTGTCGAGCGCGCTGCTCGCGAGGCGCGCTACGCCGCCTTCGTCGCGGCGATCGGCAGCCATGAAGTGCTGCTCACCGCCCAACATCGTGATGATCAGGCAGAGACTCTATTGTTTCGCCTGCTGCGGGGGGCGGGGGTGAGGGGGCTGGCGGCGATGCCACGGCAACGTCCATTGGGCCAGGGGCATCTGCTGCGGCCGTTGCTCGATGTGTCCCGCGTGGAGCTGGAAGCCTATGCGGCGCAGCAAGGCTTGAGCTGGATCGACGACCCGTCCAATGACGATCACCGGTACGCGCGCAATTACTTGCGCCAGCGGGTTTTTCCGATGCTGGCCGAGCACTGGCCGCAAGCCTCGTCAACCCTGGCTCGCGGCGCAGCGCACATGGGCGAGGCCCAAGGCTTGCTGGACGACTTGGCGCGGATCGACCTGGCCCAGGCCGCCATCCCGTGTGCGTTCGACTGGCTTGGGTTGCAATCCCTGGCGCTGGCGCCTTTGCGGGCGTTGTCGCCGGCCCGTCAGCGCAATGCCTTGAGCCACTGGCTGGCGCCGCTGACCCTGCTGCCCGACAGCGATCACTGGGCGAGCTGGGATTCGTTGCGCGATGCCGCGGACGATGCCCGGCCAGTCTGGCGCCTGGCCGGCGGCGAGTTGCACCGGGCCGGCGGGCGGGTCTGGTGGTTATCCGACCACTGGCTGTCTTCGCCGCCAGGCGCCGTCGATTGGGCGGATCCGGCGGTTGCGCTGCGCTTGCCGGGCAATGGTCAGCTGGTGCTCAACGGCAAGCCGCCTGCGGGAGCGCTTAGCGTGCGCTATCGTCAAGGCGGCGAGGTGATGGTGCTACCTGGCCGTGGTCATCGTGATCTCAAGCGTTTGCTCAACGAAAAGGGCGTGCCGGCGTTCGTTCGCGACCGATTGCCGCTGCTCTATCAGGGCGAGCAATTGCTGGCGGTGGCCAACCTGGCCGGCCTCGATGCACAGGCTGATGGCAGTTGGCAATTGATCTGGACGCCAGGAAACCAAGATCTGGGTTTGAGCTGAAAGGGGCTTTCCGGTAGACTACGCTCCCTTCTTGATACAACTTCTGTGGATTCGCCTGAATTGCAGGAGTTGCCGATTACCAAGCAGTCTTTGCTGGGCGATTCCAAAAAATGTGTAGCGAGCAACGTACCGGTGATTTCACTTCCGGTCTGTCCCAACGCGGCGGTTTTTTTGAAAGGTGCACTGTGATTAATGCAGGTGATCGGGGGCTTCGGCCTTCCTTCGCTTTCCCCGGCGGCTCGGACCGCTTTAACGCAGACTTCTAGGGTTTTTCATGACGCGCTACATATTCGTCACGGGCGGTGTTGTTTCTTCATTGGGGAAAGGCATTGCCTCGGCTTCATTGGCGGCCATCCTGGAGGCGCGGGGACTTAAGGTCACCATGCTCAAGCTGGACCCGTACATCAACGTCGACCCGGGCACCATGAGCCCGTTCCAGCACGGTGAAGTGTTCGTCACCCACGACGGCGCCGAGACCGACCTGGACCTGGGCCACTACGAGCGGTTCATCCGCACGACCATGACCCAGAACAACAACTTCACCACCGGCCGTGTCTACGAGCACGTCCTGCGCAAAGAGCGTCGTGGTGACTACCTGGGCGCGACCATCCAGGTCATCCCGCACATCACCGACGAAATCAAGCGCCGCATCATCAAGGGTGCCGGCGACGCCGACGTGGCGATGGTGGAAATTGGCGGTACCGTGGGCGATATCGAGTCCCAGCCATTCCTCGAAGCCATCCGCCAGTTGCGTTTCGAAATCGGCGCCAAGCGCGCGATGCTGATGCACCTGACATTGGTGCCGTACATCGCCACCGCCGGCGAAACCAAGACCAAGCCTACCCAGCATTCCGTCAAGGAACTGCGTTCCATCGGCCTGCAGCCGGACGTGCTGATTTGCCGCTCCGATCACCCGATCGACATTTCTTCGCGCCGCAAGATCGCCCAGTTCACCAACGTCGAAGAGCGCGCGGTCATAGGCCTGGAAGACGCTGACACCATCTACAAGATCCCGGGCATCCTGCATTCCCAAGGCCTGGACGACTTCGTCGTCGAGCGTTTCGGCCTGCAGTGTGCCGGCGCCGACCTGTCCGAATGGGACGCCGTGGTCGATGCCAAGCTCAATCCGGAACACGAAGTCACCATCGCCATGGTCGGCAAGTACATGGAGCTGCTGGACGCCTACAAGTCGCTGATCGAAGCGATGAGTCACGCCGGTATCAGCAACCGCACCAAGGTCAACCTGCGCTACATCGATTCCGAAGACATCGAGAACCAGGGCACCGGCCTGCTCGAAGGCGCCGATGCGATCCTCGTGCCGGGCGGCTTCGGCCTGCGGGGCGTGGAAGGCAAGATCACCGCCGTGCAATACGCTCGTGAAAACAAGGTGCCTTACCTGGGGATCTGCCTGGGCATGCAAGTGGCGGTCATCGAGTTCGCCCGTAACGTGCTGGGCTGGAAAGACGCCAACTCCACCGAATTCGATCGCGCCAGCGGCCATCCGGTCGTCGGCCTGATCACCGAGTGGGAAGATGCCACCGGCGCCGTGGAAGTGCGTACCGAAAGTTCGGACCTGGGCGGCACCATGCGTCTCGGTGCCCAGGAGTGCCTGCTCGAAGCCGGCTCCAAGGTGCACGATTGCTACGCCAAGGATGTGATCGTCGAGCGTCACCGTCATCGCTACGAAGTGAACAACAACCTGCTGCCACAACTGATCGAGGCCGGCCTGAAGATTTCCGGTCGTTCCGGTGACGGCGCGCTGGTGGAAGTGGTCGAGTCCCCGGACCATCCATGGTTCGTCGCCTGCCAGTTCCACCCCGAGTTCACCTCGACGCCACGGGACGGTCATCCGTTGTTCAGCGGTTTCGTGAAGGCCGCTTTGGCTCAACACCAGAAAAAGGCATAAGACGATGGCCCAGAAAATCATCCGCGTCGGCGATATCGAGATTGCCAACGACAAGCCCATGGTGCTGTTCGGCGGCATGAACGTACTGGAAAGCCGCGACATGGCGATGCAGGTCTGCGAGGAGTACGTGAAGGTCACCCAGAAACTGGGGATCCCTTATGTGTTCAAGGCCAGTTTCGACAAGGCCAACCGCTCGTCCGTGACGTCCTACCGTGGCCCGGGCCTGGAAGAAGGCATGCGAATCTTCCAGGACATCAAGCAAGCCTTCGGCGTGCCGATCATCACCGACGTCCACGAGCCTGCCCAGGCCGCGGTCGTCGCCGAGGTCTGCGACATCATCCAGTTGCCGGCCTTCCTGTCGCGCCAGACCGACCTGGTGGTCGCGATGGCCAAGACCGGCGCGGTGATCAACATCAAGAAGGCCCAGTTCCTCGCGCCCCAGGAAATGAAACACATCCTGAGCAAGTGCGAAGAGGCTGGCAACGACCAGTTGATCCTCTGCGAGCGTGGTTCGAGCTTCGGTTACAACAACCTGGTGGTGGACATGCTCGGCTTCGGCATCATGAAGCAGTTCGAGTACCCGGTGTTCTTCGACGTGACCCATGCGTTGCAGATGCCTGGTGGTCGTTCCGACTCCGCTGGCGGTCGTCGCGCCCAGGTCACCGACCTGGCCAAGGCCGGTATCAGCCAGTCCCTGGCAGGGCTGTTCCTCGAGGCCCACCCCGATCCGGACAACGCCAAGTGCGACGGCCCTTGTGCCTTGCGCTTGAACAAGCTGGAACCTTTCCTGTCTCAGCTCAAGTCCCTGGATGAGCTGGTCAAGGGTTTTCCGACGATAGAAACCGCGTAACGCGGTTTTCTCCGGTAAAGTACCGCTCGATAAACGCTCTGGCCTGCGGGCCGGGCGTTATCGTCGGCAAGCCTGCCCGCTGCTCTCTACCCGCCGACGGTAAAAGATTTCCTCTCGCTGCGTCGTTTTCGTCAACTTTGGAGTGTTTACAACAATGGCAAAAATCGTCGACATCAAAGGTCGTGAAGTTCTCGACTCCCGTGGCAACCCCACTGTTGAAGCGGACGTGCTTCTCGACAACGGCATCATCGGCAGCGCATGCGCGCCGTCCGGTGCTTCCACTGGCTCGCGCGAAGCGCTGGAGCTGCGTGATGGCGACAAGAGCCGTTACCTGGGCAAGGGCGTGCTCAAGGCCGTTGCCAACATCAACGGTCCGATCCGCGAACTGTTGCTGGGCAAGGACCCTGCCGACCAGAAAGCCCTCGATCATGCGATGATCAAGCTCGACGGTACCGAGAACAAAGCCACCCTGGGTGCCAACGCAATCCTCGCCGTGTCCCTGGCCGCCGCCAAGGCTGCCGCCCAGGACCAGGACCTGCCGCTGTACGCGCACATCGCCAACCTCAACGGTACTCCAGGTGTCTATTCGATGCCGGTGCCGATGATGAACATCATCAACGGCGGCGAGCATGCCGATAACAACGTCGACATCCAGGAATTCATGGTGCAGCCGGTTGGCGCCAAGACCTTCTCCGAAGGCCTGCGCATGGGCACCGAGATTTTCCATCACCTCAAGGCCGTGCTGAAAGCCCGTGGCCTGAGCACCGCCGTTGGCGACGAAGGCGGTTTCGCACCGAACCTGGCGTCCAACGAAGACGCGCTGAAAGTGATCTCCGAAGCCGTGGCCAACGCTGGCTACAAGCTGGGCACCGACGTCACCCTGGCCCTGGACTGCGCCGCCAGTGAGTTCTACGAAGACGGCAAGTACAACCTGTCCGGCGAAGGCCAGGTGTTCACCGCCGAAGGTTTCGCCGACTACCTCAAGGGCCTGACCGAACGCTACCCGATCATCTCCATCGAAGACGGCCTGGACGAGTCCGACTGGGCCGGCTGGAAAATCCTCACCGACAAGATCGGCGAGAAAACCCAGCTGGTGGGTGACGACCTGTTCGTGACCAACACCAAGATCCTGAAAGAAGGCATCGACAAGAAGATCGCCAACTCGATCCTGATCAAGTTCAACCAGATCGGCACCCTGACCGAAACCCTGGAAGCCATCCAGATGGCCAAGGCTGCCGGCTACACCGCCGTGATCTCCCACCGCTCCGGTGAAACCGAAGATTCGACCATTGCCGACCTGGCCGTGGGCACCGCGGCAGGCCAGATCAAGACCGGTTCGCTGTGCCGCTCCGACCGCGTTTCCAAGTACAACCAACTGCTGCGTATCGAAGAGCAGTTGAATGGCAAGGCCAAGTACAACGGTCGCGCCGAGTTTCGCGGTTAAGCGGTAAATGGTAAAAAGACAGCGGGTTAGGTCGTAAAGGTCGCCATGACGGCGGTTTTGCCTCTAACCTGATGCCTTATCAAGCACAAGCCTGGGTTCTCCAGGCTTCGTGCTATCAGACGCTTCAAAGTTTGGCATGGCGGTCTTTTTTCACTGGATACCTGATATTCGATGCGCAGTCCCAATTGGTTGTTTCTTGTCTTGCTCCTGTTGCTGGCCGGCCTGCAGTACCGCCTGTGGGTGGGTAATGGCAGCCTGGCGCAAGTGGCCGACCTGACTCAGCAAATTGCCGATCAACACGCTGAGAACGAGGCGTTGCTGGAGCGTAATCGGGTGATGGATGCCGAAGTGACCGAGTTGAAAAAAGGCATGGAGACCGTTGAAGAGCGGGCTCGTCATGAATTGGGCATGGTCAAGGAGGGCGAAACCCTCTACCAGTTGGCCCAATGAGCATTCGTCTACCGGCCTTCTGGGCCGTGATTCCTGCCGCGGGCGTTGGTGCCCGGATGGCCGCCGACCGTCCCAAGCAATACCTGCAGTTGGGCGGACGGACAATTCTCGAACACAGCCTCGGCTGTTTCCTCGATCACCCTACCGTCAAGGGGGTGGTGGTCAGCCTTGCCCACGACGATCCTTACTGGCCGACCCTGGCCTGCGCCAACGACACACGCATCCAGCGCGTCGACGGTGGCGAGCAGCGTTCGGATTCGGTACTCAATGCCTTGTTGCATCTTCACGAGCAGGGCGCCGATGATTTCGATTGGGTGCTGGTGCACGACGCCGCCCGGCCCAACCTGTCCCGGGACGACTTGGACACATTGCTTGGCGAGTTGGCGAACGACCCGGTTGGCGGCTTGCTGGCCGTCCCGGCGCGGGACACCCTCAAGCGCGTCGACAAGCATGGCCGTGTGCTGGAAACCGTTGATCGCAGCGTGATCTGGCAAGCCTACACGCCGCAGATGTTCCGCCTCGGTGCCTTGCATCGGGCCCTGGCCGACAGCTTGGTGGCGGATGCGGTGATTACCGACGAAGCCTCTGCCATGGAATGGGCGGGGCAGGCGCCTCGGTTGATCGAAGGGCGCTCGGATAACATCAAGGTCACCCGGCCGGAAGACCTGGAGTGGTTGCGTCAGCGGTGGGCGAATCGGCATTAAGCTGGATCTGTTTGCTCATTGGATCGTCATCGTCTGGGCCGGCGCCATCGCGAGCAAGCTCGCTCCCACAGGGTTTATCGTCGAATGATGGACGTGTGTTCACACCGGTCCACTGTGGGAGCGAGCTTGCTCGCGATGACGTCACCCCAGGCAACGAAGAACTCTAATCATCCCCGATATTCAGGCCGCTCAGCCAACCCCCCCTTCAAATAATCCACTAACTTGCGCACCTTGGGCGATAGGTGCCGCTGCTGCGGATATAGCGCCCAGACGGCCGTATTCGGCGGTTGATGCGCTTCCAGCAGCGAGATCAACGCACCGCTGTGCAAATGTTCCAGCACGTAATAGTCCGGCAATTGGCACAAGCCCACCCCTTGCAGCGCTGCATCGAGCACCGCTTGCCCACTGTTGCAGCGCCAGTTTCCCTGGACTCGCTGGGAAAACTCCCGCCCGTTCTGCTCCAGTTGCCAGATGTCGGAGCTGCCGATCAGGCAATTGTGGCGGCTCAGCTCCGACACGCTATGGGGGCGGCCGTAGCGTTCCAGGTAAGAGGGTGAGGCGCACAGGTACATGCGTCGCGGTGCCAGGCGCGTGGCGACCAGGCGCGAGTCCTGCAAGCGGCCAAGGCGAATCGCCAGGTCCAGGCCTTCATGCACCAGATCCAGCGGGCGATTGCTCAGCTCGATGTCGACCCGCAGCTGCGGATAAAGCCCCATGAACCGCGTCACCAGCGGCACGATAAACCGCTCGCCATAGGCCACGGCACAGGTCATGCGCAGCATGCCCTTGGGCTCACTGGTCAGGTCGCCGACGGCTCGCAGTGCTTCCTCGCGTCCGTCCTGCAGGCGCTGGCAATGCTGCAAAAAGGTTTGTCCGGCTTCGGTCAGCGTCACGCGGCGGGTACTGCGGTAGAGCAAGCGCGTCTGTAGACGCTCTTCAAGCCGTACGATTTGTCGACTGATATGGGAAGACGACACCCCGAGGCGTTCGGCGGCGGCAGTGAATTGGCTGCATTCGGCCACGGCGACAAACTCGTCGATGCCTTCCCAGCGGTTATCAGACATGCAGGATTATCCCTATGCAGCAATAATGTTTTGCTTTTGGCTGGATTATTCATTGTCCGGCGGAGGATTACACTCCCGGTCTTGTTTTTATTTGCTGGAGAATCCGGATGATCAAGTCGCGCGCTGCCGTTGCCTTCGAGGCCAAGAAACCCCTGGAAATCGTTGAAGTCGACGTGGCCATGCCCAAGGCGGGCGAAGTGCTCTTGCGCGTGGTGGCTTCCGGCGTCTGCCACACCGATGCCTACACCTTGTCGGGCGCCGACCCGGAAGGAATCTTCCCGTCGATCCTGGGCCATGAAGGCGGCGCCATTGTCGAAGCCATCGGCGAAGGCGTGACCTCGGTGGCGGTGGGTGACCATGTGATCCCGCTGTACACGCCGGAGTGCGGCCAGTGCAAGTTCTGCAAGTCGGGCAAGACCAACCTCTGCCAGGCGATTCGCGCCACCCAGGGCAAAGGCCTGATGCCGGACGGCACCTCGCGCTTTTCCTACAAGGGCGAGACGATTTTCCACTACATGGGCACCTCGACCTTTTCTGAATACACCGTGCTGCCAGAAATCTCCGTCGCCAAGATTCCAAAAGAAGCGCCGCTGGAAAAAGTCTGCCTGCTGGGGTGTGGCGTCACCACCGGCATCGGCGCGGTGCTCAACACCGCCAAGGTCAAGCCGGGTGACACCGTGGCGATCTTCGGCCTGGGCGGCATCGGCCTGTCGGCCGTGATCGGCGCCGTGAAGGCCAAGGCCGCGCGCATCATCGCCATTGACATCAACCCGGCCAAGTTCGAAATCGCCAAGCAACTGGGCGCCACCGATTGCGTCAACCCGAAAGACTTCGACCGTCCGATCCAGGAAGTCATCGTCGACATGACGGACGGCGGCGTGGACTTTTCCTTCGAGTGCATCGGCAATGTCCAGTTGATGCGTGCCGCCCTGGAGTGCTGCCACAAAGGTTGGGGCGAGTCGGTGATCATCGGCGTGGCCGGGGCCGGCCAGGAAATCGCCACCCGTCCATTCCAGTTGGTAACCGGGCGCGTCTGGCGCGGTTCGGCCTTTGGCGGCGTGCGTGGTCGCAGCGAGTTGCCAAGCTACGTGGAAATGGCCGAGAAGGGCGAGATCCCGCTGGATACCTTCATCACCCACACCATGGGCCTGGAAGATATCAACAAGGCGTTCGACCTGATGCATGAAGGCAAGAGCATCCGTACCGTAATCCATTTCTGAGGTCGGTCATGAGTCTGGAAAACATCTCTTGCCAGAAAAGCTTCGGCGGCTGGCACAAGCGTTACCGGCACCGTTCCGATGTGCTGGGTTGTGACATGGTGTTTGCCGTGTACCTGCCGCCGCAAGCGGAGCAGGGCGGCAAGTTGCCGGTGCTGTATTGGCTGTCCGGGCTGACCTGCACCGACGAGAATTTCATGCAAAAGGCCGGCGCCCAGCGCATGGCCGCCGAGCTGGGCCTGATCATTGTCGCGCCGGACACCAGCCCTCGTGGCGCCGACGTGCCCGGCGACCCGGACAATGCCTGGGACTTCGGCCTGGGGGCAGGTTTTTATCTGAACGCCACGCAGGATCCGTGGGCGCGGCACTATCGGATGCATGACTACGTGGTGCAGGAATTGCCGGCGCTGGTCGAAGCGCATTTCCCGGCTTCGGACAAACGCGGCATCAGCGGTCACTCCATGGGCGGCCACGGTGCGCTGGTCTGCGCCTTGCGCAACCCGGGGCGTTACCGTTCGGTGTCGGCTTTTTCGCCGATCAACAACCCGATGGATTGCCCATGGGGCCAGAAGGCTTTCTCCCGTTACCTGGGAGAAGACCGCTCGAAATGGCGGGAATGGGATGCCTGTGCATTGATTGCCGAGGCGCAGGAGAAGCTGCCATTGCTGGTAGACCAGGGCGATCGCGATGATTTCCTGGCCAACCAACTCAAGCCCGAAGCGTTGCAACAGGCGGCCAAATCCGCCGATCATCCGTTGGAGCTGCGCCTGCAACCAGGCTATGACCACAGCTACTTCTTCATCGCCAGCTTCATTGACGACCACTTGCAGCATCATGCGCGCGCTCTAAACGCCTAATGCAGGTAGAATCACGCCCTGACAAAAATCGGGGCGTTTTTTTATGCGTATTGGCCACGGCTACGATGTTCACCGTTTCGCTGAAGGCGACTTCATTACTCTGGGCGGCGTGCGGATCGCACACGGCTTCGGGCTGCTCGCGCATTCTGACGGTGATGTCCTGCTGCATGCCTTGAGCGATGCATTGCTCGGTGCCGCAGCCCTGGGTGACATCGGCAAGCACTTCCCCGACACCGACCCGCAATTCAAGGGTGCCGATAGCCGCGTGCTGTTGCGCCATGTGGTCGCGCTGATCCATGCCAAGGGCTGGAAAGTCGGCAATGTCGATAACACCATCGTGGCCCAGGCTCCAAAAATGGCCCCGCATATCGAGGCGATGCGCCAGTTGATCGCCGAGGATCTCCAAGTTGAGTTGGACCAAGTGAACGTGAAAGCCACCACCACCGAGAAGCTGGGTTTCGTCGGTCGCGAAGAAGGCATTGCCGTCCACTCCGTTGCCTTGTTGCTGCGCCCATGACCGAACTGGAATTGTTGGGGCCGCGGGCCTACGGCGAGTCGTTGGGCAGCGCGGTACTCAAGGCCAGCGCTGAAGATTTCCAGGTCGATGAAGTGCTCGACATCCCGTTGACCGGCGATGGCGAACACTTGTGGATCTGGGTTGAAAAGCGCGGCTTGAATACCGAAGAGGCCGCCCGGCGAATCGCCAAGGCCGCCGGCGTGCCGTTGCGCACCGTCAGCTATGCCGGGCTCAAGGACCGTCAGGCCCTGACCCGCC
Source organism: Pseudomonas sp. LARHCG127 (assembly GCF_052871455.1). Lineage (NCBI taxonomy): Bacteria > Pseudomonadati > Pseudomonadota > Gammaproteobacteria > Pseudomonadales > Pseudomonadaceae > Pseudomonas > Pseudomonas sp. LARHCG127. The sequence continues at coordinate 293,340 of NZ_JBIXJT010000004.1, read as the reverse complement.
AATGGTTCAGTGTGCAATTGCCAGGCAAGGCCGATCCCGACTTGTCGGCGGCAGAGAACGACACGCTGAAAATCCTCAAGACCGCACGCCATCGGCGCAAGCTGCAAAGGGGTGCGCACTCGGCCAACGGTTTTACCTTGCGCCTGACTCAATTCAAGGGCGACGCGGCGGCGATCGACGCGCGGCTGCAACAGATTATTCACCAGGGCATCCCCAACTATTTTGGCGCCCAGCGCTTCGGCCATGACGGCGGCAATGTCGTCGATGCTCGTGCCTGGGCCGCGCGCAAGGCATTGCCAGAACAGCGCAATGTGCGCTCGCGGCTGTTGTCCACCGCCCGCAGTTTCCTGTTCAACCGGGTGCTGGCGGCGCGGGTCGTCGACGGGACCTGGCAGCGTGCCCAGGTAGGCGATCTACTCGCCTTCACCGACAGCCGCAGTTTCTTCCCCGCCGGGGAGGCTGAGTGCAGCGATCCGCGCCTGGCGATTCTCGACTTGCACCCGACCGGACCCCAGTGGGGCGAAGGACCTTCGCCCGCCGCTGGCGTGGTCTTCGAGTTGGAGCAGGCTATCGCCGAAGGCGAAGCGGATTTGCGCGACTGGTTGATAAACGCGGGAATGAGTCACGAACGTCGCATCCTGCGACTGCCCATTGGCGGGCTGTCGTGGCATTATCCCTCGCCTGACATTCTGCAACTGGAATTCGTCCTGCCGGCCGGATGTTTCGCCACTGTATTGGTGCGCGAACTCGTCGATCTGGTGCCGGTGGGGCAGACGGACAGCCCATGCGTATTCTGATTTCTAACGACGACGGGGTGACAGCACCCGGTCTTGCCGCGCTTTATGCTGCGCTGGCGGATTTTGCCGAGTGCGTGGTCATCGCCCCGGACCAGGACAAAAGCGGCGCCAGCAGCTCGCTGACGCTCGACCGTCCTTTGCATCCCTGCTATCTGGACAACGGTTTCATCAGCCTCAACGGCACCCCGACCGATTGCGTGCACCTGGGCCTCAACGGCTTGCTGGAGCGTGAGCCGGACATGGTGGCCTCGGGCATCAACCTGGGGGCCAACCTGGGGGATGACGTGTTGTATTCCGGCACGGTTGCCGCTGCCCTGGAAGGTCGCTTCCTGGAAAAGCCGTCGTTCGCCTTTTCGTTCGTATCCCGGCAGGTCGATAACTTGCCGACCGCCGCCTACTTCGCCCGAAAACTGGTCGAAGCCCATGGCGAGTTGGACTTACCGCCACGCACGGTACTGAACGTGAATATCCCCAACCTGCCGCTCGATCACATCCGTGGCATCCAACTCACGCGCCTGGGCCATCGTGCCCGCGCCGCCAAACCGATGCACGTCGTCGACCCGCGCGGCAAGGCCGGTTACTGGATCGCCGCCGCCGGCGATGCCGAGGATGGCGGGCCGGGCACTGATTTCCATGCGGTGATGCAAGGTTATGTCTCGATCACGCCGTTGCAACTCGACCGTACCTTCAACGATGCCTTCCGAAGTCTCGATGGCTGGCTGGAGGGGCTGCGCTGATGGCTCGTGAGCAAGACGATATGCTGCGCCGTGGAATCGGCATGACCTCCCAGCGCACCCGTGAACGACTGATCCAGCGTCTCTACGAAGAAGGCCTGTCCAACGCCCAAGTGTTGGAGGTGATCCGCCGCACGCCGCGTCATTTGTTCGTCGATGAAGCCCTGGCCCATCGCGCCTATGAAGACACGGCGTTGCCGATTGGCCACAACCAGACCATTTCCCAGCCGTACATGGTGGCCCGCATGAGCGAGTTGCTGCTGGAGGCGGGACCGCTGGACAAGGTGATGGAGATCGGCACCGGTTCGGGTTACCAGACGGCGGTGTTGTCGCAACTGGTCGAGCGGGTGTTTTCCGTGGAGCGGATCAAGGTCCTGCAGGATCGCGCCAAGGAGCGCCTGGTGGAGCTGAACCTGCGCAACGTGGTGTTTCGTTGGGGCGATGGCTGGGAAGGTTGGCCGGCCTTGGCGCCCTACAACGGCATCATCGTCACCGCCGTGGCCACCGACGTGCCTCAAGCCCTGTTGGATCAGCTCGCCCCCGGTGGACGGCTGGTCATCCCGGTGGGTGCCGGCGAGGTTCAGCAACTGATGCTGATCGTGCGCGAGGAACACGGTTTTTCGCGACACGTCTTGGGGGCGGTGCGGTTTGTGCCGTTACTCAATGGACCGTTGGCCTGAGCATTTATATACAGACGCTGAATTCCGTGGCAACGCCTGTGTCTTACAGCGGTATCGATTCGCTGAACAGAGCCCAATGGCGTCGAGCAAACGTGTGCGGTGGTGAATTGCGCTTCATTAATAGAGGCGCAGTCGTCGCCAGCTATATTTGTATGAACGCTGCCTGGACAGGCAGCCTCCAATTTTTCAGCCACCACAAAGGGAGCGGCGGGTGAGTCTCACAGTCATTGCGCAGCGTATGGGTATCACGAGCTTTCAGCGCCTGGTGACTGGCCTTGTCTTGAGCACTTTGCTGGTCGGTTGTTCCAGTACGCCGTCGAGCAATGTCCGGGTTGTCGATCGCAACAGCGCAACACCTCAACGTCCTACGGTAACGACCGGCCAATATGTAGTCCGTCGCGGCGATACGCTGTTTTCCATCGCTTTTCGCTACGGCTGGGACTACAAGGCCCTCGCGGCGCGGAACAACATTCCTGCGCCTTATACGATTCACCCCGGTCAGACGATTCGCTTCGATGGCCGTAGCGGTTCAACGCCTACCGCGGTGGTGACGCAGTCGGGTTCGACGCCTTCATCGTCGAGCAAAACCACAGTCATCCGCCGGCCAGCGGGGGCTGGAACGGCTGTAGTACCGTCCGTCGCGAGCAAACCGACCCCTGTTCCGATGCCTCCCGCAGGCCCCGCCCCGACAGGCTGGGGATGGCCTTCTAATGGCGTTCTCATTGGAAAATTCTCTTCAAACGGTAGTTTGAATAAAGGAATTGATATCGCCGGGGATTTGGGACAGCCTGTTTTAGCTGCGTCTGATGGCACGGTTGTGTACGCCGGGAGTGGTTTGAGGGGCTACGGCGAACTCGTCATCATCAAACACAGCGATACCTACGTCAGTGCCTACGGTCACAACCGCAGGCTGTTGGTTCGGGAGGGGCAGCAGGTCAAGGTCGGACAGACAATTGCCGAAATGGGATCAACGGGAACAGACCGGGTGAAACTGCATTTTGAGATTCGCCGGCAAGGTAAACCAGTCGATCCGCTGCAATTCCTGCCACGTCGTTGATTTGATTGTCAGCCTGTTCCGTCACGTAGAGGGAACAGGCTCCAGCGTTGCCAAGGATAAAGGCGTCGCTCGAGCTTGAGGTCGAACTCACCAAAGGACTATAACAATGGCTCTCAGTAAAGAAGTGCCGGAGTTTGACATCGACGATGAGGTTCTCCTTATGGAGACCGGCATCGCTATGGATTCGATGTCGAATGATGAAGGGGCGACTCCACCTTCCGTTCGTGCCAAATCCAAACACTCCGCTTCACTTAAACAACATAAGTACATCGATTACACCCGGGCGCTGGACGCCACTCAGCTGTACCTCAACGAAATCGGTTTCTCGCCACTGCTCTCCCCCGAGGAAGAAGTTCATTTTGCGCGGCTGTCGCAAAGTGGTGACCCGGCCGGTCGAAAACGCATGATTGAAAGCAACCTGCGCCTGGTGGTGAAAATCGCCCGACGCTACGTCAATCGCGGGCTTTCGCTGCTGGACCTGATCGAAGAGGGCAACCTGGGCCTGATTCGCGCCGTCGAGAAATTCGACCCTGAGCGCGGCTTCCGTTTCTCGACCTACGCCACCTGGTGGATCCGCCAGACCATCGAACGGGCGATCATGAACCAGACCCGGACGATCCGGTTGCCGATTCATGTGGTCAAGGAACTGAACGTCTACCTGCGGGCTGCCCGTGAGTTGACCCAGAAACTCGATCATGAACCTTCACCTGAGGAAATCGCCAACCTGCTGGAAAAACCGGTGGGTGAGGTCAAGCGCATGCTTGGGCTTAACGAGCGGGTTTCCTCGGTGGACGTTTCCCTGGGGCCGGACTCGGATAAAACCTTGCTGGATACCCTCACGGACGATCGGCCCACCGACCCGTGTGAACTGCTTCAGGATGATGACCTGTCCCAGAGCATCGACCAATGGCTCTCGGAGTTGACCGACAAGCAACGGGAAGTGGTGATTCGCCGCTTTGGCTTGCGGGGGCACGAAAGCAGCACGCTTGAAGATGTCGGGCTGGAGATTGGGTTGACGCGTGAGCGGGTCAGGCAGATCCAGGTTGAAGGTCTCAAGCGTTTGCGAGAGATCCTGGAGAAGAACGGCTTGTCGAGTGAGTCGTTGTTTCAGTAACACCCAGGTAAGTGCAGCAGAAACGCGCCCTGACTGGCGGTGATGCTGTGCAGTTTGAAAAAGCGGTGCTTCCCAGAAATGGGAAGTGCCGTTTTTTTGGGCTTGGGTTTAGGGGGATATCCGTTTCAAAACGGGGTGGCCTTGTAGCCGACCTGGTTCTTGGTGAGACCGCGTTTCCCCTGTGGAGCGGGCTTGCTCGCGAAGGCGGCGTTACAGTCGATGATGATTGAATGTACTGGCCCCATCGCGAGCAAGCTCGCTCCCACAAGGGGACTGGGTGCGCATGAATTTTATGTCTGCTGAAAATCCAATGTGGGAGCGAGCTTGCTCGCGATAGCGGTGGCTCAGTCAATGAAGATTGAAATGTGTTGGCCTCTTCGCGAGCAAGCCCGCTCCCACAGGTTTTGCGGTGTGTATGGGTTTTGTGTCTGCTTTAGATCCAATGTGGGAGCGAGCCTGCTCGCGATAGCGGTGGCTCAACCACATCAGTGCCGGCCTGTGCCCCGCTCTTGCTCTTGCTCTTGCTCTTGCTCTTGCTCTTGCTCTTGCTCTTGCTTTGGATCTTGATCTTGATCTGGGCGCCCCGTTAAACCACGCTGGCCGAACGCAGGCATTGCGCAGTGGGCATCCCGGCATGGATGCCGGGTTAGCCGCGCTGGGCCATGGATGGCCCTTCGCGGCGGCCCACGGAGCAATGCCGGAGTGAGGGCACACCGAGCCTAGGCGAGGTGCCGAGTGGTGGGGCAAAGCGCTTTTGGTTACTTTTGGCTGGTCCGGCTCCCGGCTTTTCCAAAAGTGACCCGCCGTCAGGGCGGAACCCTAAGTGGCCGTTACCGCAGCAATGGATATACACACCAACCTTGAACCCCCTTCGTAAAACGATAGACCAACAGGTTCGAAGCTTCTGCGTTTCCAGAGGGTCGCTTCCCCAACCCAGCTCCATTTATAGGTTCAGCTTGTAAGCTTTTGCCGAGTGTTACGTAAGCGATCGGTTCCCCTGCACCGGGATAGACTGCTATAAACGCCGTGATCTTTTCGTATTCACCTGATTTATAAGGGAAATTATTTGGTGAACATAGTGTGACAGAGCAACCCACCTGTATCACCCGCGTTGCACTCGCCTGGGAAGACACTAATATCAGCCCTGTGTCGACGGACAGACACACCCGTCAAGGACGATGGGAAGGAAGGACATCGCAGGACGCGATTCATCAGGACGATGAATAGGATTAAAGGGATTAGGGAAAAAATGTGGGCGGGTCAAACCGCCCCTTTTTTTTGCCTGCGATTTCTTGATCCGAAAAAGCAAAAAGGCCCGCAAGGGGCCTTTTCGACGAACGCAGGGATGATCAGCGTTCCAGGTCTGCGATCTTGCCAGTCTTGCCATCCCACTCTTCGGCGCCTGGCATAGGGTCTTTCTTCTCGGTGATGTTCGGCCAGATGTCCGCCAGCTCGGCGTTCAGCTCGATGAAATTTTCCATGCCAGCGGGCACTTCATCTTCGGAGAAGATGGCCACGGCAGGGCATTCCGGTTCACACAGGGCGCAGTCGATGCACTCGTCCGGGTGAATGACCAGGAAATTCGGCCCTTCGTAGAAGCAGTCCACCGGACACACTTCTACGCAGTCGGTGTACTTGCACTTGATGCAGTTGTCGGTGACGACGAAGGTCATTTCTAATTCTCTCCTCAGGCGGCTGTCGCGAAGCCCCTTCACGGCGGGGTCGCGAGGTTTGGGAGCGGTAGTCTGCGAACCAGGCTAATAGCCCGCAGCATCCCAAACCGCGCGAGATTCTAACAGCTTGAAAGCCTGTGCGTTAGATCCGTGTCTTCAATGTATAGAGCAATTCGAGTGCCCGACGTGGCGTCAGGTCGTCCACATCGAGCTTGGCCAGTTCATCGAGCACCGGATGCGGCAGGCTGGCGAACAGGTCGCTTTGCTGTGGCGCGGCCGGTTTGCCTTTGGTCGGGCGTGGTGCTTCGTGGGGCAGGCTGGTGGTTTCCAGGCGGCTCAGGTGCTCGCGGGCACGGCTGATCACTTCGCTCGGCACGCCGGCCAGTTGCGCCACCGCCAAGCCGTAGCTCTGGCTGGCCGGGCCGGGCAGCACGTGGTGCAGGAAGACGATGCGCTCGTTGTGCTCGGTGGCGTTGAGGTGAACGTTGGCCACCAGCGGCTGGCTTTCCGGCAACACGGTGAGTTCGAAGTAATGGGTGGCGAACAGCGTGTAGGCCCGCAGGTGCGCGAGGCGTTCGGCCGCGGCCCAGGCCAGGGACAAGCCGTCGAAGGTGCTGGTGCCGCGGCCGACTTCGTCCATCAGCACCAGGCTGCGTTCGGTGGCGTTGTGCAGGATATTCGCGGTTTCGCTCATTTCCACCATGAATGTCGAGCGTCCACCGGCCAGGTCATCACTGGAGCCGATCCGGGTAAAGATGCGGTCCACCAGGGACAACTCGCAACTGGCCGCCGGAACGAAGCTGCCAATGTGGGCCAGCAGCACGATCAACGCGGTCTGGCGCATGTAGGTGGATTTACCGCCCATGTTCGGACCGGTGATCACCAGCATGCGGGTGTTGTCGTCCAGGCTCAGGTCGTTGGCCACGAACGGCGTGGTCAGGACTTGCTCGACCACGGGATGACGACCCTGGCTGATGCGCATGCATGGTTCGCTGACGAAGCGTGGGCAGTTGAGGTCCAGGTTGAGCGCGCGTTCAGCCAGGTTGCTCAGCACGTCCAGTTCCGCCAGGGCGCCGGCGGTGTCCTGCAAGGGCGGCAATTGGCTGATCAGATCCTCGAGCAGCGCTTCGTAGAGCATCTTTTCCCGGGCCAGGGCGCGACTCTTGGCCGACAGCGCCTTGTCTTCAAACGCCTTGAGTTCCGGGGTGATGAAGCGCTCGGCGCCCTTGAGGGTCTGGCGGCGGACGTAGTCAGCCGGGGCTTGCTCTGCCTGTTTGCTTGGCAGTTCGATGAAGTAACCGTGAATTCGGTTGTAGCCGACCTTGAGGTTGGCCAGTCCGGTGCGGGCTTTTTCCCGGGCCTCGAGGTCGATCAGGAACTGGCCGGCGTTCTCGCTCAGGGCTTGCAGCTCGTCGAGTTCGGCGTCGTAGCCGGTTTTCAGCACGCCACCGTCACGGATCACCGCCGGCGGGTTGTCGATAATGGCTTTTTCCAGCAGCGCGGCCAGCTCCGGGTAGGTGCTGGTGGTTTGTGCCAGTTGTTGCAGGTGCGGCGCTTCGAGGTCGGTCATCGCCACCTGCAGTTCAGGCAACGCGCCGAGGGCATCGCGCAAGCGCGCCAAGTCACGGGGACGGGCGTTGCGCAGGCCGATACGGGCGAGGATCCGCTCGATGTCGCCGATTTCCTTGAGCTGCGGTTGCAGCTGCTCGAAGCGATAGCGGTCCAGCAGGCAAGTAATGGAAGACTGGCGCGCTGTCAGTACCGTCAGGTCCCGCAGAGGACGGTTCAACCAGCGGGTCAGCAGGCGGCTGCCCATGGCGGTCTGGCAGCGATCGACCACCGATTGCAAGGTGTTGTCGCGCCCGCCGGCCAGGTTGGTGTCCAACTCCAGGTTGCGTCGGCTCGCGCCGTCCAGCACCACGGTGTCATCCAGGCGCTCGTGACGCAGGCTGCGCAAGTGGGGCAGGGCGGTGCGCTGGGTTTCCTTGGCGTAGGCCAGCAGGCAACCGGCCGCGCCGATGGCCAGGGTCAGGTTCTCGCAACCGAAGCCCTTGAGGTCCTGGGTGGAAAACTGCTGGCAGAGACTTTTCAGCGCCGAGTCGCGCTCGAAATCCCACGGTGCCCGTCGACGTACGCCACGGCGTTTTTCCGCCGGCAGGTCTTTGGGCCAGTCATCGGGAATCAACAGCTCTACCGGATTGACCCGCTCCAGCTCCGCCAGCAGGTTTTCCCAGCCCTTGATTTCCAGCACCGAGAAATTGCCACTGGTGATGTCCAGGACCGCCAGGCCGAACAGGCGCTCATCGCCCAGCACCGCGGCGATCAGGTTGTCCCGGCGTTCATCCAGCAAGGCTTCGTCACTGACTGTACCCGGTGTGATGATCCGCACGACTTGGCGTTCGACAGGCCCTTTGCTGGTGGCCGGGTCGCCGACTTGCTCGCAGATCACCACGGATTCGCCGAGCTTGACCAGCTTCGCCAGGTAACCTTCCGCCGCGTGGTAAGGAATCCCACACATCGGTATCGCCATGCCCGCCGATTGCCCACGTGCCGTCAGGGTGATGTCCAACAGCTTGGCGGCTTTCTTCGCGTCCTCGTAGAAGATCTCGTAGAAGTCCCCCATGCGGTAGAACATCAGCTGATCGGGGTGCTGGTTCTTCAGGCGCCAGTATTGCTGCATCATCGGCGTGTGGGAGGACAGGTCGTTCACGGCGGTATTCATGGGTGTCAGGGAAGCTCGTTGAAAGGTGTGGGGCAAAAGGAGGGGCATTGGCCCGGCTTTTCCGCGATGGGCGCAAGGTTAACATGGGTGGTCGGGGGGGACCCAGTTTGGGATTGGGTGTATATCCGTTGCCGCGGTAACGGCTACTTATGGTTCCGCCCTGACGGCGGGTTACTTTTGAAGAGCGCAAAAGTAACCAAAACGCTCCTGCCCCACCACTCGGTGCCTCGCCTAGGCTCGGCATGCCTGAACGAAGGCATTGCTCCGTGGGCCGCCGCGAAGGGCCATCCATGGCCCAGCGCGGCTAACCCGGCATCCATGCCGGGTTGCCCACTGCGCAATACCTTCGTTCAGCCATCGTGGTTAACGGGGCGCGCCAGATCAAAAACAAAACCGAGGCGGCCTGATAGCCGACCTGGCTCTCCCGGTCGTACATCCATCATATCTGTGGGAGCAAAGCTTGCTCGCGAGGCGGCCTTACAGCCGACCTGTCTCTCCGGCTGTACTCCGATCCAATTGTGGGAGCGAGCCTGCTCGCGATGACGGCTGCCAATACAACTTAGTTGTAACTGGACTACCGCCATCGCGAGCAAGCTCGCTCCCACAGTGATGACTCGGGTTTCTCTTAGGCCGTGGCTTGCATCATGAGTGCTACCTCACCTCAACCACATCCAACGCCCGGTTCGCCAACAACTGGCTCAGCTCGATCATCTGTTGAACCCCCAGCAAGATATTCCGCCGCGAGCCTTTCAGGTCGAATGCCAGGTCACTGACCATGGCGTTGGCCGAGGCCAGGGTTTCGCTGAGGTTGGCGAGCAGGCATTCGGCGTCGACGTTGGGGGCGATGATGAAAAGGGTGTCGGGTGTGTCAGCGGTTTCCTTGTCGGTTTTCGGCTTGAGGTAATAGTCCAGGGCGCGGGTGGCCGCGTCGTCGAGTTTCTTGGCGTTGGCCGATTGGCTGCGGGAGACGTGATCGTCTGGGGGATTTGGAGTGTTCTTGCTCATGATGCTTGGATCCTCGAAGTGGGAGCCGTCACCGATTCGCTACTAAACGAAATGGGTGGCAGCTGTACGCAGGTTAGTAGACCGGGGATCCAAGAAACCGGCGCACCCGAGGGCGCCCTGCGCACAGCTACCATCGAATGCAGGAATGGGAATACCTGACTGGATGGAGCGATGTACATCTTGGAAATACCGGGCTACTAAACCCGATCACTGATGGGCAGTGACAGGATCAAAAGTACCGGTGGCCCCCAAGGCGCACAAGCCGGCGGATTCTGGCGTAGTTGTAGGCAGAGGCGCAAGAAAGCGTAGCCTTGTGACGCATATTTGAAGGACGGCTTTGGAGCCTTTTCCCAACGGCGTGTAGGGCGATTCCGTGGCGAGGGAGCTTGCTCCCGCTGGGCTGCGCAGCAGACCCTTTTGTGAGCGCTTCGCACTCAAGCGGGAGCAAGCTCCCTCGCCACAATGAATGCAACTGGTTGGAATTGCATATTTATGCAAAACAGCATTTGTCTTCTGCGAAAAGAACAAGCACTATGCGCGTTATGCAAAAACGCAACGTTTCGACCGTATTAAGAGCATTGCTCGATCAGCACGGGATCTCCCCCACGGAGCTTCACCGGCGTACCGGCGTGCCTCAGTCCACCCTCTCGCGGATCCTCAGCGGCAAGATCGTCGACCCTTCGGATAAACACATCTCGAAGATCGCCGAATATTTTGCCGTGAGCACCGATCAGTTGCGCGGGCGCGCCGACGTTGTGCCCGTCGGCAATGCCCGCCGCGACGAGCCGCATTCCGAACTCAAGGACATAAGCCTGTGGGACGACGAAACACCCGTCGAAGAAGACGAAGTGTCGGTCCCTTTTCTGCGTGAGGTTGAATTGGCTGCTGGATCAGGAAGATTCGTCATCGAGGAAAGCGAGCGCTCCAGCCTGCGGTTCGGCAAGCGCAGCCTGCGCCACAATGGGGTGCAGTTCGACCAGGCCAAGTGCGTGACGGTGCGCGGCAACAGCATGTTGCCGGTGCTGCGCGACGGCGCCACGGTTGGGGTGAATGCGGGCAAATGCGGAATCGGCGACATCGTCGACGGTGACCTCTACGCCATCAATCACAACGGCCAACTGCGGGTGAAGCAGCTTTACCGCCTGCCCACCGGCATCCGCCTGCGTAGCTTCAATCGCGATGAACATCCGGATGAGGACTACACGTTCCAGGAAATGCAGGACGAGCAGATCGTCATCCTCGGTCACGTCTTCTGGTGGGGCATGTACGCCCGTTAACCCCTCCGCTGTCAGATAAAACCCGCCGCTGCGCGGGTTTTTTTTCGTCTCCTGAAAACTGGCAACCCTCAGTGTTTCTGCGGGTTTCATGCGCTCATGCATTTGCCATGCATAAATAAATGCATTTACGCATTGACTGTATATGCATCCATGCATATTCTGTGTCCAAGCCGCTCGACAAAGCGGCTGGCAACAAAGCTCTTTAGTTCCACCAACAGGCAGCGATGAACCGGCCTTAACGGTTCAGAGGGTTGGCAACTGGCCCGGGTGTGCAGCGTAAAGCACCAGAAGCAGTTATCCGGCGGGCAGGGACCGCGGCCGGAGGAACAATTTGAATGGATCCGTACCGCGCCAGTCGCGCCGAAAGATCAAGCGCATTACTGAAAAGCCTGGGCAACCGGGCTTTTTGGAATGCCTGTGCCGCGAGGCACTTCAAACCGCCGCCAATGGGAGGGCTTTCGATGCTGAAGGATTTCAGATGCGGTCACTGTAAAAAACTTCTGGCCCGCGTGGGCGAGAACACCGAACTCCAGATCAAGTGTTCCCGGTGCGGGACGTTGAATCATGTGAAGGCCGTTGAGCTTCGAGTGAACGCCGTCGAGCGACATGAGCGTTAAAGCCGCGCAGTTCAAATTATCCGACTCAAAAGGTGATCTCATGAAAAAACTTACGATTGCTGCATTGCTGAGCTTGTTTCTATTTTCTGGTGCATCCGTTAACGCTTGGGCAGAAACCGCCCTGTCTTGGAACTTGGCAAAAGATGTGATCTTCGCAAAGGAGCGTATTGCGACAGGCTCGCCTTGGGCGTTCATGGAAAACGCCTCTGGCGTGAATAATCCCGACAACTACATCCTTCTGCCTTCGTTTACGGCCGATGTGTGTGGCGGAAAACCTGCGACCTGCTGGCAAGACATTCCATCCGGGGCTCATGTAACCGTTCACAAGGAAACCTATAACTACAGCGGGAACGGCAGCTTTACTGTTCCGCCAGGTAACGTGATTTTTCATCCAGGCATGAATAGTCAAACCATCATCCGCTGGACCAGCCCTGTCACTGGTGCCGTCAATATTCTGGGGCGTATCAACAGTATCCACAGCGCCTGTGGTGATGGTGTCGCATGGTCGCTTAATCAGGGCGGTGCGGTTCTGCAGTCGGGTAGCTTGGCCAAAGGTACGGGGGCTGTTTTTTCTCTTAGCAATGTACCTGTCACCGCCGCCTCACCCATTTACTTCGTCCTTGATAAAAAGACTAATTACTCTTGCGACTCAAGCACCATCGACATGCTGATTACCAAATAACATTTATCGGTATGTGAGAACACCGAACTCCAGATCAAGTGTTCCCGATGCGGAACGTTGAATCATGTGAAGGCCGTTGAGCCTCGAGTGGACGCCGGCGAGCGAACAGCGTGCGGAATAGATCCTGCACGCCGTACTCAATGACATCAACCGAGGTAAGAAAAATGAAATTGCTCAAAACAATCCTACTGGCGACTGCGTTTCTGTCGTCCTTCGTATCCCTGAACAGTTGGGCTGATACGGCCCTGTCGTGGAACCTGGCCCGGGACATGTACCTGATGACCGAAGCCACACCGGCCGGTTCGCCCTGGTCCTTCATGCAAAACAAATCGGGGGTAAACGCCTCGGCCAACTACACGCTCTTTCCGACGTTCCAGGCCGAGGTGTGTAACGGTAATCCAACCACTTGCTGGCGAGACGACGTCCCGGCTTCCTGGATCGCTATTCCCAAGAAGAGCTTCACCTTCACCGGCTCGGGCACCAGCTTCGTATTCAAACAGGGGGATGTGGTTGCGCATCCGGGCACCAACAGCCAGAGCATCTTCCGCTGGGCCAGTCCTGTCACCGGCAATATCAACGTACTCGGCCGGGTTAATGACCTGCATAACGCCTGCGGAGACGGTGTCGGCTGGTCGCTGAACCTGGGCGACACCGTGCTCCAGTCCGGGAGCCTGGCAAACGGCGGCAGCACTACCTTCATGTTGAACAGCGTCGCCGTCACGCCGACGTCTTCGCTTTATCTGGTCATCGATAGGAAAGCCAACAACTCCTGCGACGCGACCAGCCTCGACATGCTCATCACTCGATAGCGTGATCGATTCTCTCGTTCTTAACCCACCCCCCAGGAAGCCTGACATGACAAACGAGCAACAAGCGTTGCTGGACATGCCGATCTGGCTGGTCATCGTGCTCGCCCTGGTGGGCGGGGTGTCCGGCGAGATGTGGCGCGCCGACAAGGAGGGCGCCCGTGGCTGGCCGTTGCTGCGCCGCGTGGTTCTGCGCTCCGGTGCCTGCGTGGTCTGCGGCGTATCGGCAACGATGCTGTTGTACGCCCTCGGGATGTCGATCTGGAGCGCTTGCGCCCTGGGTTGCCTGACCGCCATGGCCGGTGCCGATGTGGCCATCGGTCTTTACGAGCGCTGGGTCGCCAAGCGGATCGGCGTGTGTGAAGTCCCTCCGCGAGACGTTCCTCCCGACCAGCCGTGAATCGACAGCGCTGATCCCTACACAAGGAGGCGATCAATGCCTGCCCTTATCGAAAAACCGTCGCAGTTGTTCTCGGCCATTGCCCAGACGCTGCGCGCCACTTATCCCACCTTGAAAGTCGGCAGCCCTCAGGCGTTCGATGGCACCGACGATCAACCCTGGATACTGATTGCCATCGAGCGTGATGCGCCCGGTCACCGCGCCAACAATGGGCATATCGCCCATGTCCTGACGGTTTCCCTGCAAGTGGTCATGGCCGTCCCGGGATGGGAGGCCTGCGATTTGGCCGCTGAGCTGAAGCACTTGGTGATGGATAACCGCTGGGGTCTGTCGGGCGATCAATGCGACTTGCCCACGGAGATCGATGGCCTGCCATCTACGTTCATCAACCCGACAAGGTCGTACACCGCCTGGACCCTTTCCTTCCGCCAAACCTTGTACCTCGGCCCGACGCTGATGGATGACCCGTTGGGCATCGCGAAGTTTGCCCGCATTTGGGAAGTGTCGAACATCGACGACCCGGACCAATACACCGCACTCGAGGGCTAAGCCATGGCGAAGCCCTCAAGGTAAAGATCGAATGCCCTGGCAACCCGGGGCTGTCCGCCGAAGGCATCGTACTGCTGGACCCGTCCTGGCCGGACTTCATGCGCGGTCGCTGGTCGATCGACAAAGTCACCGCCAGCGGCGACCGGGAAAAAAGCTACCGCTGCACCATTGACGCGACCTGCCTGGACGCCAAGGCCTGGCCCTACCCACCCTGTGGGAGCGAGCTTGCTCGCGATAGCGGTCTTGCATTCAACATCTCTGCTGCCTGAGACGCCGCCATCGCGAGCAAGCTCGCTCCCACAGGTTTTGTTCAGCGTTGCACATACCCCCGCGTCCAACCGAGTTCTTCTGTGGGAGCGAGCTTGCTCGCGAAGACGTCAGTACATCCAACATCAATGCTGCCTGACCCACCGCTTTCGCGAGCAAGCTCGCTCCAACAGGGTTCACTCGCACCTTCAGATACCGGAGCACCTCCATGAAGATCACCCCGATCCTCACGCAGTTGCGTGAGCAATGCCCCACGCTCGCCCGTCGCGTGGCCGCAGGCTTCGACGTTGCCACGCTGCAAGCCGAGGCCCCGCTGCAAACCCCCTGCGCCTATGTCCTGCCCACTGCCGACATCGCCAGCAAGAACGCGGCGCAAAACGTCACGTTGCAAGCGGTGCGTGATCGCTTCGATGCCGTGCTGGTGCTCGACGCCACTGACGCGACAAAAGCGCTGGATCTGTTGCACGACCTGCGGGCCGAACTGTGGCGCGCGCTGGTGGGGTTCAAGCCGGGCGCTGAGTACACCGGCGTCGAGTACGACGGCAGCGAACTGGTTTCCATCAACAGCAGCCGTGTGTTGTACCGGCTGCGCTTTTTCGCCGAGTTCCAGCTGGGCCGCAATCTGGCGAGCCAGCCTGCCGAAAGCTGGCACGAGCGTGAACTGGACGGCTTGTCGTCCTTTACCGGGGCCACCGTGCGGGTCGATGCCATCGATCCGGCGGACCCCAACCTGAAACGCCCCGGCCCCGACGGGCGCGTGGAACTGACTTTTTCTGGAGACGTAACCCCATGAGCAAACGCATCACCGTGCTGCCGGCCCCGGGCCGTGCCGTACCGGACCCGGAGGCGGGCGATCTGTTGCCCCTCGAGGGCCGTGAAGTGCCGGACAACGCCTGGTGGCGTCGACGTCTGGCCGATGGCGATATCACTACCAAAGCCGTGAAAGCGGCAAAAACACAGGGAGCCAAATAATGGCGATCGGATTCAGCAACATTCCCGCGGACATTCGTGTTCCGCTGTTCTACGCCGAAATGGACAATTCGGCCGCCAATAGCGCGTCGTCAGCCATGCGCCGGTTGATCGTCGCCCAGGTCAACGACAACGTCGCTCCGTCCGAGGTCGGCAAGCTGGTGCTGGTGTCCAGCGTCGCGCTGGCCAAGAGTATTGGCGGGCAGGGCTCGATGCTCGCCTCGATGTACGAGACCTGGCGCAAGACCGACCCGCTCGGTGAAATCTGGTGCCTGCCGCTGCACAACGTCGAAGGCGCCATCGCCCAAGGCGTTTTGACCCTCACCGGCGCCGCGACGCAAAGCGGCGTGCTCAACCTGTACGTCGGCGGTGTGCGCGTCCAGGCCGCCATCGTCAACGGCGCCACGGCAGCCCAGGCCGCGACTGCGCTGGCGTTGAAAATCAACGCCAGCGCCGATCTGCCGGTGACCGCTGCGGCCGCCGAAGGCGTCGTGACCCTCAGCGCCAAATGGACCGGCGACAGCGGCAACGACATCAGCCTGCAATTCAATCGCCTGGGCAAGAGCAATGGCGAAGACACCCCGGCGGGCCTGACCACCGCGATCACCGCGATGACCGGCGGCGCCGGTGTGCCGGACCAGACCGCTGCCGTCGCGGCCCTGGGCGACGAGCCCTTCGAGTTCATCGCGATGCCTTGGTCCGATGTGGCGAGCCTCAATACCTGGCAGGCGGTCATGGACGACAGCACCGGTCGCTGGTCCTGGGCCAAGCAGTTGTTCGGCCATGTCTACAGCGCCAAGCGCGGCACCCTCGGCACCCTGGTTGCGGCCGGCCAGGCGCGCAACGACCAGCACATGACCATCCAGGCGCTGGAGCTGGGCGTACCGCAACCGTTCTGGGTCCAGGCCGCTGCCTTGGCGGCTCGCACGGCGGTGTTCATCTCCGCCGATGCCAGCCGTCCGACCCAAAGCGGCAGCCTGCCAGGCCTCGATCCGGCACCGGCCAGTGAGCGCTTTACCCTGACCGAGCGTCAGTCCCTGCTCAATTACGGCATCGCCACGGCGTATTACGAAGGTGGCTACGTACGCATCCAGCGTTCCATTACCACGTATCAGAAAAACGCTTTCGGCCAGGCTGACAACTCCTACCTGGACAGCGAAACCCTGCACCAGTCGGCGTTCATCGTCCGCCGTCTGCAAAGCGTGATCACCAGCAAGTACGGTCGTCACAAACTGGCCGCCGACGGCACCCGTTTCGGCGCCGGCCAGCCCATCGTGACTCCGAGCACGATTCGTGGCGAGCTGATCGCCCAATACGCCAAGCTTGAGCTGGAAGGCCATGTGGAAAACGCCGAGCTGTTCGCCGAGCACCTGGTGGTCGAGCGCGACAGCCAGGATCCGAGCCGGGTCAACGTGCTGTTCCCGCCGGACTACATCAACGGCCTGCGGGTGTTCGCGCTGCTCAACCAGTTCCGCCTGCAATACGACGCCGCCGCCTGACCGTGGCAAGGGCGCTTGCTCCCGCCGGGTTGCAGGAGCTGTGTAGGAGCCTCCGAGCGAAGCGAGGCTGCGGTCTTTCCAACGCCAATTGAGTCGAGAGCGAAAGATCAAAATCAAAAGATCGCAGGCTTCGCCAGCTCCTACAAAGCCCAGCGGGAGCAAGCTCTCTCGCCACGTAAACAAACCTTAAGTGAACAGCACTGGCCCACCTTGCGTGGGCTTTTTATTGAAAGGGAGAAACACCATGGGTCAACTGATTGCGGGCACCTGCTACGTCAAAGTGGACGGCGCTCAACTGACCATCAATGGCGGCTGCGAAGCGCCACTGATGTTCACCAAACGTGAAACCGTCGTACCGGGTTTCTACAAGGAAACCGACATCGCCCCGTCCTTCAAGGTGACGGCGCTGCACACCGCGGACTTCCCGCTCAAGCAGCTCGTGGCCGGCACCGACATGACGGTCACCTGCGAATTCAACAACGGCAAGGTCTACGTGCTGGCCGGCGCCTACTTGGTGGAGGAGCCGGTGTCCAAGGGCGACGACGCCACCATCGAGCTGAAATTCGAAGGCATCAAGGGGACCTGGCAATGACTGACGTCGTGACGTTGCGCGTGGCCATCGAGGCCCACGGCGAGCCATTGAGCGAGCTGACCCTGCGCCGTCCGACGGTGCAGGAAGTGCGGGCGATAAAGGCGTTGCCCTACAAGATCGACAAGAGCGAGGAGGTGAGCCTGGACATGGACGTCGCGGCCAAATACATCGCGGTGTGCGCCGGTATCCCACCATCGTCGGTCAACCAGTTGGACCTGGCTGACCTCAATGCCTTGAGCTGGGCCGTCGCGAGTTTTTTCATGAGTGCGGCGTCGCAGCCATCGGCGACCTGATCGCCGCCGCCTATGACCTGGCCTGGTTCTGGAAGGTTGACCCCGAACAGATGATGGCCAGGCCACTGGACGTGCTCCGTGAATCCTTGGAGCACGCGCAACGGATCAATGCGATGCAGCAGGTGCAGTGATGGCAGACACAGAAAAGGTAGAGAAAAAAGCAGTGCTGCTGACGGGCATTGACGAGCTGTCACCCAAGCTCGCGAGCCTTCGTGCGAAGGTCGCCAGTTTCAAGCAGAACCTTGATGCCACGGGTTTGGGCAGCCTGGATATTTCCGGCCTGCTGCCCAGCGGCGGCCTGGCCCAGCCGTTCATGGACGGGCTCAAGTCGGCGCTGGCCTTCAAGGGGGAAGTCGGTGCGGTGAACGCGGCGGCCAGCGCCCTGCAGGCGCCGGACGCGCCTCGTGTGGCGGCACAGAGCCTGGATGGATTGAAGACTTCCATCAGCAACGTGTCGGTGCAATTCGGTTCGGCGCTGGGGCCTGCGGTCAACGCGGTGGCGGTCAGTTTGCAACCCATGGTCAGCAGCGTGGCCCAGGTGCTGCAGGACAATCCGCAACTGGTGCAGGGCCTGGCAACGGGCGTCGTGGCGTTCAACGCGATCCAGACCGCGGTCAGCGGTGCGAGCCAGGCCATGGAAGTGGTCAACCTGGCCATGAAGATGAACCCCATCGGCTTGATTGCCATGGGCATCGCCCTGGCGGCAGGGATGATCATTGCCCACTGGACGCCGATTTCGGCGTTCTTTGCCGGGCTCTGGCAACGACTCGCGCCGATCGTGCTGCCCATGGTCGAGTTCTTCAAGACGATGTTCGCCTTCACCCCGATGGGGTTGGTGATCAGCAACTGGGGACCGATCAGCAGCTTTTTCGGCGCGCTCTGGAATGTGCTGGTGGCGGCGGCAACGCCCGTCATCGGTTTCATGCAGACGCTGTTCGCCTGGTCACCCTTGGGTTTGATCGTTGCCAATTGGGCGCCCCTGACCGGCTTGTTCGCGGCGATCTGGGACCTGCTCAAGGCCTTGACCGTGCCGGTGATGGACGCCCTCAAAGGACTGTTCGATTGGACGCCGCTGGGGCTGATCATGGCCAACTGGGGCACGATCGGCGAGGTCTTCGCCGGGATCTGGGAAGGCATCCGCAACCAGGTGTCGATCATGCTGGCGGTGTTCAGCGGCCTGTTCGACTGGTCGCCCATCGAAGGCCTGACCCGACAATGGGGGCCGGTGGGCGAGTGGTTCAGCCAGTGGTGGAACGAGTTGCAGGCGGTGATCGCGCCGATCAAGGCGTTTTTCAATGGCGGCTTCGGCGAGATGATCACCTCGTTCACCGGTAAGGTCGAAGGACTGACCGAGGCGCAGCGCGCCACCAATGCCGAAGGCAAGGGTGAGCTGGCGCCGGCGTTTTTTGGTGGGGCCGGCGAACAGCCAGCGGGCCTGTCATCCAGCCTGGCGCCATCGTCCGCCACCGTGCCAGCGAAAACCTCGCTGGCGCCGGGAGCTTTGCCGAAAACCTCCAGCGCCCTGGTGCAACAAAGCGCCGCCAACAACCGCACGCAACTCGAAGGCGGCCTGACCGTACGCTTCGAAAACGCGCCGGCCGGGCTGCGCGCCGATCCGCCCCAGACCAATCAGCCGGCCCTGGCGGTGAGTTCGCGCATCGGCTACCGCTCACTTTCCGCAGGAGGTTCCAATGAGCTGGCGTGATCGTTTGTTGCCGGCGTCGTTTCGTGGCGTCGGGTTCTGGGTCGATCAGGCGAAAACCCCGGTCGGCCACAAGGGTCAATTGCATGAATATCCGCAGCGCGACCAGCCGTTTTTCGAAGGGCTCGGCCAGCAGGCGAAGATTCATGAGTTGACCGCGTTCATCGTCGGCCCCGATTGCCTGGAGCAGCGTGACAAGTTGCTCAAGGCGTTGGAGCAGGGCAGTGGTGAACTGGTGCACCCGTGGCTGGGACGCCTGCAAGTCAAGGTCGGCGAATGCGACATGACCCAGACTCGCCAGGACGGCGGGCTGGTGACGTTTGCCCTGAAGTTCTACCCCGACCAGCCGCTGCAGTTCCCCTCGGCCACGATCAACAGCCAGAAACTGCTGCTGGTCTCGGCCGATAGCTTCCTCGGATCGGCGGTGCGACGCTTCGAAGACGCCATGCGCTTGATCAAGGCTGCGCGAATCGGCATCGCGGACCTGCGCAACAGTCTCAAGGATATCTACGGCGTGATCGAACAAGCGCTCAAGCCGTTGATCGAGACTTATCGGCAACTCAGCGATCTGGTCAAGGCGGTGAAAGCATTGCCCAAGGAAGTGGTCGCCGAATTCAAGGGGTTGCTGGGCGACATCCGCGAGCTGAAGGACTTTGCCCGTGACGGCTATCGCGGCGTGATTGCCGGCGTGTCGCAACAGGTGGAGGCCATTCGCAAGGCCGATGCTCCGAAACTCACCACCGGCAAGGACACCATGGCGGCGGCTCAGGCCGTGGCCGATCTGGTGCAGGACACGTTGCTGGTGCAGGCCGCGCAATGGATTGCGGCCATGCCGGTGGCGGCGCCTGCGGTCAAGTTGGGCGCCACGCCGTCGGTGGCGCAACAGGCCGTGCAACCGGTCCAGCGCCGGGATGTGCCGGTGGCCGACGATGTGCTGGCCCTGCGCGACGCGCTGAACGATGCGATCTGGCAGGCCTCCCTCAAGGCTGATCCGGAGCACTATCAGGCGATGAACAACCTGCGTCAGCACATGGCCGCGCACCTGACGGCGGTGGCGTCTTCGGGCGTAAGGCTGATCAACCTGTCGTTCAAGCAAAGCCTGCCGGCACTGGTGGTCGCGTACCAGCAATTCGCCGATGCCACCCGGGTGACCGAAGTGACCCAGCGTAATGGCGTCGCCCATCCGGGTTCCCTGCCGCCCAACGACCTGAAAGTCTCGGGGGAGTAAGCCATGGCCGAACTCGACAACGCTGTTTCGCTGACCGTCGGCGGGCTGGATTACGGCGGCTGGAAAAGCGTGGAAATCAGTGCGGACCTGGAGCGCCAGTTTCGCACCTTCAAACTCGACATCACCTGGCAATGGCCGGGGCAGACCCAAGCGGTGCCGATTCGTCCGGGGGATGAATGCCAGGTGCGCATTGGTACCGACCTGGTCCTCAGCGGCTATGTGTTCAAGGCGCCTGTCAGCTATGACGGCCGGCAGATCAGCCTGAGCATCGAGGGCGGCTCCAAGACCCAGGACCTGGTGGACTGCGCGGCCATCAATCGCCCGAGCCAATGGCGTGGGCAAACGCTGCTGAGCATCGTCCAGGCCCTGGCGGCGCAATATGGCGTGGGGGTGGTCAGTGAAATCCCCGAAACGGCGCGGTTGAGCGAACACAGCATCGTACCGGGGGAAACGGTCTTTCAATCCATCGACCGTTTGCTGACGTTGTTCCGCGTGTTTTCCACCGACGATGCCCAAGGCCGCGTGCTGTTGGCCAAGCCCGGCAGCGGCGGGCGGGCCAGCGATGTGTTGGAGTTGGGCAAGAACATTTTGTCGGGCAACGCACCGATGGACTACAGCCAGGTGTTCTCCGAATACCGGGTCATCGGCCAGCACAAGGGCAATGACCAGCAGAGCGGGGCGGCGGTGAGCGAAGTCTGCGGCACCGCCACCGATTTGAGCTTCAAGCGCAGGCGGGTGACGGTGATCAGCGAGAGCACGCAGTTGACCTTCGAACTGGCCCAGCAACGGGCCGATTGGGAAAGCGCCATTCGCAGCGGCAGGGCCCTGACCACCACCTATCGCGTGCAGGGCTGGCGCCAGGCCAATGGCGACTTGTGGCGGCATAACACGCTGGTGCGGGTGATCGATCCTGTGCTGGGGTTCGACGGTGACATGCTGATTTCCAAAGTGACGTACTCGCTGTCGGCACAAGGCTCCGTCACCACCCTGCAAGTCGCGCCGCCGCACACCTTCGACGCCAACCCGGTGCCGCCCAAAACCTGAGCCCCACGCTGCTGCTGCCACCACCGATCCCCTGTGGGAGCGAGCCTGCTCGCGAAAGCGGTGGGCCAGCTTGCATCAATGTTGGAGGTGCCGCCGTCTTCGCGAGCAGGCTCGCTCCCACAGGTGTCTGCAGCTAAATCCGATTCTGAAGGAAAACCCAATGAGCCTACTGACCCGCCTCCTGGCGCGCGGCACTGTCGTGCTCGCCAACTCGGCCACCAAGTTGCAATCGCTGCAAATGCGCCTCACCGCCGGCGAAGTGAACGACGACATGGAGCACTTCGAACCCTACGGTTTCACCAGCAACCCCCTGGCCGGCGCCGAAGGCATCGCCACGTTCCTGGGCGGCGACCGCTCCCATGCCGTGGTCCTGGTGGTCGCCGATCGCCGCTTCCGCCTCCAGGCCTTGGCCCCGGGCGAAGTGGCGCTCTACACCGACGAAGGCGACAAGCTCCACTTCAAGCGCGGCCGTGTCATCGACATCCAGACAGCCACCCTGAATATCCGCGCCAGCAGCGCGGTGAACATCGACAGCCCGGTCATCAACCACACCGGCAAGATTGTCTCCCAGGGCGACCAGATCGCCGGCGGTGTCAGCCAGATCAAACACGTGCACGTCGGCGTACAGGCCGGCAACGGTCAGACCGGCGCTCCGGCGGGAGGCCAATGATGTTCATCAGCCAGAACCTGCACGCCGCGCTGACCCGTTCGGTGCTGATCAGCCTCTTCACCTGGCGTCGTGCCGCCGACGACGATGCCGTCGATGACGAGGAACGTTTCGGCTGGTGGGGCGATACCTTTCCCACTGTGGCCGACGACCGCATTGGCTCGCGGCTGTGGCTGTTGCGCCGGGTCAAGTTGACTCGCCAGACCCAGCTCGACGCCGAATTCTATGCCCGCGAAGCCTTGCAATGGCTGATCGACGACGGCCATTGCAAGGCCATCGACATCATCAGCGAACGCCTCGACGCCCAGCGCCTGAACCTGCGCACGGTCCTGACCCTGGCTGACGGCGAGCGCCTGGACATCAACCCCGATAACAGTTGGCAGGTGACCTATGCCGTTTGAAACCCCTTCGCTGCCGGTGCTGATCAAACGCGCCCAAAGCGACCTGGCCAGCGATTCGCTGCGCCAGTCCGATGCCCAAGTGCTGGCCCGCACCCTCGGCGGCGCCGCCTATGGCCTGTATGGCTACCTGGATTGGATCGCCGAGCAAATCCTGCCGGACAAGGCCGATGAATCCACCCTGGAGCGCATCGCCGCCTTGCGCCTGAACCAGGCGCGTAAGGCCGCCCAGGCGGCGAGCGGCAGTGTCAGCTTCACCGCCACGGCTGGCGCCGTGCTGGATGTCGACACGCTGCTGCAATCGACCGATGGGCGTACTTATAAAGTGATCACCGCCGGCACCACCAGCAATGGCTTGAACACCGCCACCGTCGCAGCACTGGAGGCCGGTAGCCTGGGCAACGCGGAGACCGGCCTGGTGCTGACACCGGTGCAGCCGCTGCTGGGCATTGGCAATCGTTTCACCGTGCTGGCGCCAGGGTTGACCGGCGGTGTCGCCCGGGAAAGCCTTGAATCCCTGCGAGCCAGGGTGATCCGTTCCTATCGCGTCATTCCTCACGGCGGTTCGGCCCAGGACTATGAAACCTGGGCCCTGGAAATTCCGGGCATCACCCGCGCGTGGTGTCGGGGCAGCTACCTGGGACCCGGCACTGTCGGCCTGTTCGTGATGCGCGACGACGATCCGCAGCCGATCCCCAACGCCGAGCAATTGGAAGAAGTGCAAGCCTATATCGAGCCCTTGCGTCCGGTGACCGCCGAGCTGCATGTGCTGGCGCCAACGCAAGTGCCGGTGAGCTACAAGCTGCGCATCACCCCGGACACCAGCGCCGTGCGGGCGGCCATCGAGGCGCAACTGCGCGATTTGCATAACCGCGAAGCCGGCCTCGGCGAAACGCTGTTGCTGAGTCATATCGCCGAAGCCATCAGCAGCGCCGCCGGCGAAACCGACCATAAGCTCAGCGCGCCGGTCGCCGACGTGGCCGCCGCCAGCAATCAGTTGCTGACGTTCGGAGGCTGCACATGGCTGGAATAAGAACCGCCGAACAGTACCAGGCCCAACTGCGCAGCCTGCTGCCCAGCGGGCCGGCGTGGGATCCGGAGCGTGTGCCGGAACTGGAGGAAGTGTTGCAAGGCATCGCCCAGGAACTGGCTCGCCTCGACGCCCGTGCCGCCGACTTGCTCAATGAGATGGACCCGGCAGGGGTGAGTGAACTGGTGCCGGATTGGGAGCGGGTGATGAACCTGCCGGATCCGTGCCTTGGGGCTACGCCGCTGTATGACGATCGTCGCTTGGCGGTGCGCCGTCGCTTGCTGGCGGTCGGCAGCCAGGCCATCGCTTATTACGTGGAAATCGCCAAGAGCCAGGGTTACCCCAACGCCACCATCACCGAACTCAAGGCGCCGCGCATGGGCCGCGCACGGTTCGGCGAGGCGCATTTCGGAACCTGGCAGGCGCAATTCATGTGGACCCTCAACACGGGCGGCCGCCTGCTATTGGGCCGCCGCTTTGGCGCCAGCTATTGGGGCGAGCGTTTTGGGGTTAACCCAGGCTCGGCCTTGGAATGCCTGATCCACCGCAGTGCGCCGGCGCATACCAAGGTCCACATCAATTATGACTAGGGAGTAAACGGATGGATTATCCGAAGAGTGTGCCCAGCGCCGGGTTGGTGAATGGGAAGTTCGTTGATGAAAACCCATTGACCGGGACGCCGGGGTCGTTGATTCCGGCCGCTTGGGGAAATGGGGTGACGCAGGAGATCGTGAATGTCATCAAGGCGGGGGATCTGACGCCGGATGAAACCCAGAACGATCAATTGCTCGAGGCGATTCAGTCGGTCACGGCCAAGGGCTGGAACCAGGACCTCGCGCTTCCGATCGCCGCGTTGCCGCTGCCAACGATTGCGACCGCGGACGCCCGCCTGGCAGTCACGCCAATGGCACTGTCCACCAGCGGCGGCCGTGTTTCGATTCCGGCGGGTGTGTACATCTGCATCGGACAAGAGGTGGTAAGTGGGCGGTTGGCTCGATCACGCACTTACGTGACGTCGGCGTGGAGCAGTGCCGATTTGTTGCCCAGCGCCAGTTACTTTCTACGAGCGCAAGTCATAGGCGGTGCGCTGACGTTCTACCTGCAGCGTGGAAGCTTGTATGACCTCGCGCCGGAGTCCTTGAAGGGGACTGTCAACGGCGCGTCCGGCGGCGGGTTTGCGTCCACGCCCCTGGACATGTGCCTGGCCTGGGTGATGACCGGGGCGCCGGGCTCCTTGCCGACGATTCGTACGATCTACAACCGTGCCCAATTGACCTGGACTCAAACGGTGAATGGCACGGGGGTGGTTTATCTGCCGCTGGATCCCCATGCGCGTGCGGCGCGGCTTGTGGCGGGCAATCCCACCCCCTCTCCGAGTGCCGTGACTTCGTTGGCCTTCGTTCAGGCCGGGTGGGTTGGAGGCAATTACAGCTACCTGTCACCTGTCGCGGCGACGCCCGGCAACAACGCCGCCGGTTGGACAAACCCCGCAAGTCCGTCCATGTGCGTGCTGTTCTCCAGTAACGTAGTCAATGATGTGAGCGTTTCCACGGTCACGGCCAGTTTTGACCATACCCAGTTGCGTTCGCTTTGGCAGTCGTACCAGGCCGAGCACACATTGGGCGTTACCAATGCCGATAGCGACGAATTGCTATTGAGCATGGGGATCAAGGGGCACCAGGCCCTGACGGATTACAGCGTGGGCATCGGCGTCAATTTTACCAACGCAATAAACGTTCATTTGTCCTGGGAGCTGATCCGATGAAAGTCATTCAAGAGTTGCACCAGTACGAAGACGGACTTCGCCCGCCTGCACCTTCCGCGGCGCATATCTGGGTGGACGATACCTGGGTGCTTACCGAAGAGAATGCTGCCGAGCAGTTGCGCCAGGAAGCCGAACGCCTGTGTGCCAAGGTCGATGCCGCTGCCGACAGCGCGCGTCGCACGTTGGCCGGTGATCCCTTGCGTGCCTTGGAATATCAACAAGCCGCCCTGGAGGCGCAGGCTTTCAAGGACCAGGGCTACCCGAAAAAAGCGGTGCCGTTGTCGGTTTCCGCTTGGGTCGTCAAAGGCCGCACCGCCAGGCAGGCAGCGGATCAGATTCTCGCCAAGGCTACTGAATTCGACGCGAACCTGGTGGCGCTTCGCGAGCTGCGCCTCAAGGCCAAGGCACAGATCCGCGCATACATCGCCAAAGGCAAGGCGGATCTCGCCGCCCAAGTCGCTGATGACGTGCTCGCGACCCTCCGAGCGCTACCTCTTCAGGCTTGAGCCCGGTCTCATAGAGAGAAAATAAAACATGGATTATCCAAAAAGTGTTCCCAGCGTTGGGCTGGTGAACGGTCGGTTTGTGGATGAAAACCCCGTTGAGGGCTCGCCAGGATCCTTGATCCCCGCTATGTGGGGTAACAGCGTCACACAAGAAATCCTGGGGGTGATTGCGGGCGCCGATATGGCGCCATCCGAAGCGGACACCAACCAGCTTTTCAAAGCTGTTCAGAAAATTATCGGTACTACCACCCCTACACGCTCAGTGGTTACACGGCTGACCCTGTCGAAAGCGCTGACAGCAAATGAACTTGGCCTCGTATTGATTGATGCCAACGCTGGCGTCACCTCGATCGGACTGCCCCCGGCCAACGTTGCCCTGGGTGTTCGAGACGTCATCATTCGACGCCTGGACAACAGTGGCAATCGTCTGGTGGTCCAGGCGGCCGGCACTGATCGAATCAAGTTCCACACCCATCTTTCGGCTGTCGGTTATCCGTTCCTGGTATTGATGGGCAGTGGTGACTGGTGGCATTTGCGCAGTGATGGGGCAGGGAGCTGGTGGCCCATGGGGCGGTTTGACAACACGCCTTTGGGACGCCCGTTTTTTGAAACGACTATCCAATTGAGCCCGGGAGGTTACGGTGCGCTAAATGGCACCGTCATGAAGCGTGCTGAATGGCCTTGGCTTTGGGATCACGCCCAGCAGTCTGGAATGCTCGGCACAGAGGCCGCTCGGGAAGGTAATGAAGGCAAATGGAGTTCTGGTGATGGCGCGGTCACTTTCCGTGCGCCAGAGGGACGAGGTGAGTTCCTGCGAATTCTGGATGAAGGGCGTTCTGTTGACGCCGGACGGGCGATGGGGACCTTTCAACCCGGCACTGTCCATTCTCATGCACTAGGAGCTCAAGGAGCGGGTGCGGTTGGATCAAGGTGGTCCGATAGCCTTACCGGATTTGGTGCCAATACTCGCGAAGAAATCAAAATCATCGGGGACTTGGTTAATGGCGGTCCCACTTTTCCGGCCGGGACCACTTACCAGATGGATCCGGCCAATACGCTGCTCTACTCGTTCCGGTCCCGCCCGCGCAACGTCGCCTATCCCGCGCGTATAAAACTAATCTGAGGTGTCTGTGTTTTATTATCTATTCGATAAAGCCGGCGCATTGTCCGGACCCGTGGAGTTTTCCGTAACGCCGGGTGTTGGCGTTCAGACCCCCAGCAATGCCGTTGAAATTTCTTTTGAGCTACCGTCACCTGAAAGTGGCCGTACGTGGGCGCTGGTCAATAATATTCCGCGAGAGGTGGTTGATCAGCGCGGTTTGGTTTATCGCAAGGAAGATGGCGGCCAGCAGATCTGGAGCGAACTGGGAGAATTGCCGGCGGCATTCACAGTTGAACCCTGGCCGGGTAACTATCACATCTGGAAAGACAACACCTGGCAGTTCGACGCTGAGTCACAGTTGAGCGAGCTCAAGGCCCAGGTACTGGCTCAGCGTGATGCTCTTCTTCGCGATGCGGTTCTGCGCATAGCTCCGCTTCAATACGCCGAAGACATCGGCGACGCCAGCGACCAGGAACAACTGGCGCTGATGGAATGGAAGCTCTACAGCGTTGAATTGAATCGAGTTCAGCATCAGGTTGGTTTTCCAAGTGATATCAACTGGCCGGTCATGCCTGAGCCTGCCGCTTAAGCTCCTCCACAGTAGCCTATTTTTAAAAACTCAATTTCCCATGCCGCTGCTGAATGAATCAACAGGCGAGACTTCATATCGCCTTCGTTTCGCCGCTGGCCAATCTGGAGAGAAAAGTTGGATTATCCAAAAAGTATACCCAGTGCGGGTTTGTCGAATGGCAGGTTCGTGGATGAGGATCCGCAGGCGGGTACGCCGGGCTCCTTGATTCCCGCCAGTTGGGGCAATGGCGTGACGCAGGAGTTGCTGAGTGTCATTCAAGCCGCAGGACTGACACCGTCGGAACAACTGGATAATCAGTTGTTGACGGCCTTGCGTAGCAGCGGATTATTCACCACGGCTCCGCAATTTGATAACGACAGATCCGTGGCCACCACGGAGTTTGTAAAACGCAGCGGTGTTCAATACTCCGGCTTTTCCGCGTACGCCGTCAGTACGGCGCTGACACCCGCCCATGTTGGCGGAGCCGTCAGTTTTGCCAGCACGACGGCAATCAACGTCACGTTGCCCAATACAGTGGGAATCATCCATGGAGCGACGCTGACACTGATCAACGTTGGGGCCGTCGTGAACGTATCGACAGCCTCGTCTGCGGATACGCTGGGACCTTCATCCTCAACGCTTGGGCCAATCGAACTGGGCCGTGGTGAAACGGCGGAATTCGTCAAGTTGGATAATCAATGGCGATTGATAGGTGGCACCGTTCTTCTGAAATATACCTCGTTGTTTTCAGGCCAGTTGGGCAATCCGGGTTACCAAAAGTACGCGAGCGGAAACATCGATCAGTGGGGCTACGGTACAACTGACGCCAATGGAGAAGTGTTCGTTACGTTCCCGATATCATTCCCCAATGCTTTTGTTTCGGTCGTTGCGAACCATGTAGGTGGTGATGGCGCCATGGTGATTATGGTCAGTGGAACCGCCACCCGCCAAGGCGTGCGTCTGAAAGTCCGAGACTATTCTGGACACTTCAGTGCGGGATGGGGCGTTACCTATTTTGCGAAGGGTTATTGAATGAATGAATTCACTTTGTTGTTCAGTCCAAGCACTTGCGGAGCGTATGTTCCAGGTATCAATGTTTCTGATATTCCCGACGATGTCATCGAGATTCCTCGGGCTTACTGGCTATCGCTACTCCAGCAACTCGCCATCTCGCCCAAGCGTGTTTCGGCCAACCCCGACAACGGTTATCCCATTCTCGTTGACCCACCCGCGTTGACATCGGCCCTGGCTTCAGAAAACGAATACACCTGGCGCAACGCCCGGCTCACAGCGACCGACCGCCTCATCGCGAGAGATCGCGACGAAATGGATGACGGCGGTGGTACGACGCTGGACCAGACGCAGTACACACAGCTCCAGGCTTACCGTCGGGCGCTGAGGGACTGGCCGCAGGATGAGCATTTTCCAGCCGCGGAGTATCGTCCGGTTGCGCCATCCTGGCTGGCCGGACATCTTTGATCATGCACTGGCGATGACCTGAACATGGACCTTACGCAACAGCAACTCATCAACATCATGCCCAACGCCCGCGCCCAAGCGGGCGTTTTTATTTCCGCGCTGAACACCGCCATGTCGCGCCATCGTATCGACACACCCAAACGAATGGCCGCGTTCCTGGCCCAGGTCGGTCATGAGTCGGGACAATTGCGTTATGTGCGCGAGCTAGGCAGCGAGCAGTACCTTGGAAAATACGATACCGGAACCCTGGCCGTTCGCCTGGGCAACTCGCCCCAGGCTGATGGTGACGGTCAAAAGTATCGCGGCCGAGGGCTGATCCAGATTACCGGCCACGACAACTATCTGCGTTGCAGCCTCGGCCTGTTCGGCGACGAACGCCTGCTGGCCTTGCCTGAGCTTCTCGAACGGCCGCAATGGGCCGCCGAATCCGCCGCCTGGTTCTGGGAGCAGAACGGCTTGAACGAATTGGCCGACCGCGATCAGTTCAACACAATCATTCGCCGTATCAACGGCGGTTTGAACGGCCTGGAGGACCGCCTGCAATTGTGGGCGCGGGCGAAGGAGGTGTTGTGCCAACCTTCGACCTGATGCCTTTTTCATCCCGTGCCCTGGGCGTTGTCGTGTTGCTCGCGCTGCTGGCCGGCGGTTCGGCGCTGCTTGCGTGGCGGTTTCAGGACTGGCGTTACGGTCAGCAACTGGCCCGACTCGCACAGGCCCAGGCCGAAACGCTGAATCAAATCACCCAGGCGGCGGCGATACAGCAAAAGGCCGAGCAGGACAAGCGCCTGGCCCTGGAGCTACAACTCGCTGCCAGCGAACAAACCCATTACCGAGCCTTGAGCGATGCCCAACGTGACCAGGATCGCCTGCGCGATCGCCTTGCTACTGCCGATGTCCGGCTGTCAGTCCTCCTCGACGCCGACGAGGTTGCCGCCGGTTGTGCAGTGCCTGCCGCCGCCCGCGCCAGCGGCGTGGATCATGGCGCCCCACGCGCCCGACTTGACCCGGCGCATGCTCAACGAATTATCGCCATCACCGACGCCGGTGACCGCGGATTGATCGCGTTGCAGGCTTGCCAGGCCTACATCAGGGCCCTGGGTCAGTAGTCTGGCGAGCCTTGCAAGCTTCGACTGCTCGTGTACGGTAGGCCCCAATTGCGTGGAATCAGGAGAGCACCGTGGACGACATTACCGAACTGGCCGCGGAACTGGGCAGGCGCCTGCAGCGGCTCAATGCCCATGTGACCACAGCCGAGTCCTGTACGGGCGGGGGGATTGCCGAGGCCATCACGCGGATCCCCGGGAGTTCGGCCTGGTTCGAGGCCGGTTATGTCACCTATTCCAATCGTCAGAAGAGCCAGCAGTTGGATGTGCCCGCCGGGTTGTTCGAAAAGGTGGGGGCGGTCAGCCGCGAGGTGGTCGAGGCCATGGCGCTAGGTGCCCAGCGCAAAAGCCTGGCGCGATTTGCCGTGGCGGTCAGCGGCGTGGCCGGGCCGGACGGGGGCTCGCCGAGCAAACCGGTGGGTACCGTGTGGATCGCCTGGAGGGTCGGCGAGACGGTGTACAGCGAGCAGAAATTCTTCCCAGGCAGTCGCGACGAGGTCCGCCGACAAACGGTGAAGGCCGCGCTAGACGGGCTGTTACAACATGCCGCCGTAGAAATCTCAAATCAGGGGTAGGCGATCCCGGATCGCTGTGGAATAATACTGGCTACTTATACAGGTGTTGGCCGCCAGGCCTTATTGATTACGTGAGGACTTTAATGGACGACAACAAGAAGAAAGCCTTGGCTGCGGCCTTGGGTCAGATCGAACGTCAATTCGGCAAGGGTGCCGTAATGCGTATGGGCGATCAGGACCGTCAGGCTATTCCTTCCATCTCCACCGGCTCCCTGGGCCTGGACATTGCGCTAGGCATTGGCGGTCTGCCAAAAGGCCGGATCGTTGAAATCTACGGTCCTGAATCGTCCGGTAAAACCACACTGACCTTGTCCGTGATCGCCCAGGCCCAAAAAGCCGGCGCGACCTGCGCCTTCGTCGATGCCGAACACGCCCTGGACCCGGAGTACGCCGGCAAACTGGGTGTCAACGTCGACGACCTGCTGGTTTCCCAGCCGGACACCGGCGAGCAAGCCCTGGAAATCACCGACATGCTGGTGCGTTCCAATGCGGTTGACGTGATCATCGTCGACTCCGTGGCTGCACTGGTGCCAAAGGCTGAAATCGAAGGTGAAATGGGCGACATGCACGTGGGCCTCCAGGCTCGCCTGATGTCCCAGGCCCTGCGTAAAATCACCGGTAACATCAAGAACGCCAACTGCCTGGTGATCTTCATCAACCAGATCCGTATGAAGATCGGCGTGATGTTCGGCAGCCCGGAAACCACCACCGGTGGTAACGCACTGAAGTTCTACGCCTCGGTTCGCCTCGACATCCGCCGTACCGGCGCGGTGAAAGAAGGTGACGAAGTGGTCGGCAGCGAAACCCGCGTCAAGGTCGTGAAGAACAAGGTGGCTTCGCCGTTCCGCCAGGCCGAGTTCCAGATTCTTTACGGCAAGGGCATCTACCTCAATGGCGAGATGATCGACCTGGGTGTGTTGCACGGTTTCGTCGAGAAGTCGGGCGCCTGGTACGCCTACAACGGCACCAAGATCGGTCAGGGCAAGGCCAACTCGGCCAAGTTCCTGGCGGATAACCCGGAAGTTGCCGCGGCCCTCGAGAAGCAGCTGCGTGACAAGCTGTTGAGCCCGGTGGCAGACGTCAAGTCCGTGGCTAATCGCGAGCCCGTTGACGACCTGGCTGATGCCGACATCTGATTGATCCGATGACCGTCGTACTCGATACCCTCGTCGCGGTGCGGCGAACCGCGATGGACCTGCTCGCCAGACGCGAGCACGGTAGGGTCGAGCTGACGCGTAAACTGCGTCAGCGCGGCGCAGCCGATGAGTTGATCGACACAGCCCTCGACCGCTTGACTGAAGAGGGCTTGTTGTCGGAGTCCCGTTACCTGGAAAGCTTCGTCGCTTATCGTGCTCGCTCCGGCTATGGTCCTTTGCGCATTCGTGAGGAACTGGGCCAACGCGGCTTGCAACGCCCGGACATCGAACTTGCCCTGCGCGAAAGCGGTATCGATTGGCAGGAGCAACTGACGGACACCTGGCGTCGCAAGTTTTCAGGGCATTTGCCCATCGATGCACGGGAGCGAGCCAAGCAGGGGCGTTTCCTGGCGTACCGAGGGTATTCCATGGAAATGATCAACCGCTTGTTCAGCGGTCGCGGTATGGATGATTGAATAAAAACGGCCCGCTATTTCGATAGCGGGCCGTTTTTTTATGGCTCAGGTTACCTTGATCGGCTCCCATGTGAGGGGGTGGGTCTTCTGGGTGGGCTGGGCCCAGTTTTCCGGCAGGTTGATGTAATCCACCAGCTCCCTCAAGCGACCGTGGTTGCGGGCGTTGAAGGCGAACGTCAGCCGCGTCAGATGACTGAATCGGGCCTCGTCGTGCTCTTCACCGCCGTAGTCATGTTGATGAAAACAGTCGTTCAGGCACAGATCGGCAAAATCCACCTGCATCTGCTGCACGGCCTGTTCGCTTAGCTTGTGATTCATGCGGATCACGAACTGGTGCTTGAGCCAGCGACTGGAATGGAAGTTGCGGTAGAACTGGTTGATCTCGTCCACGGCCTCCTCGGCGTTGTACACCAGGCGCATGAGCTTCATGTCTGTGGGCAGGATGTAGCGATTTTCCTCCAACTGCTCGCGGATAAAATCCAGGGCGCCTTGCCAGAACTTGCCTCCGGGAACATCCAGCAGGACCACCGGTACCAATGGGCTTTTACCGGTCTGTATCAGCGTAAGGACTTCCAGTGCCTCATCAAGCGTGCCGAAACCGCCGGGACAGAGCACCAGTGCGTCGGCCTCCTTGACGAAAAACAGTTTGCGGGTAAAGAAGAAGTGGAACGGCAACAGATTCGACGTGCCTTCAACGGTCGGGTTTGCATGCTGTTCGAAAGGCAGGGTGATATTGAATCCCAGGCTATGGTCACGCCCTGCGCCTTCATGGGCTGCGGCCATGATGCCACCGCCGGCACCGGTGATGACCATCATGTCTGAGCGG
This sequence comes from Pseudomonas sp. LARHCG127, assembly GCF_052871455.1. Classification (NCBI taxonomy): domain Bacteria; kingdom Pseudomonadati; phylum Pseudomonadota; class Gammaproteobacteria; order Pseudomonadales; family Pseudomonadaceae; genus Pseudomonas; species Pseudomonas sp. LARHCG127. The sequence continues at coordinate 259,999 of NZ_JBIXJT010000004.1, read as the reverse complement.
GCCAGCGCAGCGCCCAACTCTCGGGCCAGGCCGTACAGAGGATGTTCGATGGGCGTTCGGGCCGAGCCGAAGACCGTCACCTTGCGCCGGCCCTTGAATGGTTCGAGCGTACGAAAGGCCTGTTCCAATTCCCTTAGGGCTTGCAGCGTAATCTTGGCATTCCAGCGGTTGTGATCCTCCTGGGCCATGCGCAGCACAGTCAGGATCATGTCGCGGTAAATGGGGAGGTTGGGGCTGTCGGGGGATACCAGGTTGAGTTGTTCTTCGACCTTGCGGGTGAGGTCGTGGCCGTGGTTCTCAAAATGACGATTGAGCAGGTCATTCGGTTTATAAGGCATTCAGCTTCTCCTTCTTAACAGGACCCCGGCCCGAACGAGAGATTCGTTCGGGCCACGACACTCCGTGTGTCGTTGTCAGCCCAGGCATCGGCTGGCGGCTGACCTGGCTCGACGCGGCCTGAGGCAGGCGACCAAGCCATCCAACGGGTTCTGTTCTTCCCTTTGATAAAAACAAGCACGCCAAAGTGTTGGCCGGACAGGCTCTTTCTGCCCGGTGCAACTGCTAAGAATACTTCTGAATCTAGCCGATCTTTGCTGTCTGATCATGGCGCTCAAAAGTGACCGTTGGCAACCGCTGGATAAGCACACGGCAATATCGCGCCGCTCGTCAGATTGCCGGCCGACTGCGTGTCGCTCTGATTTACTGATAACAAGCGTGCCAACGTAATTGACGCCCAGGGCTGGGTGCCACGTGATTGGATTGAAGCGGATCGGGCAGGGAGGCGGGAGAGATGGCCAGGGTGACTCTGGAACTCGACAGGCAGTTGTACTTGATGCTGTTGGAATCGGCACAGGCCAATCGGGTGAGTCTTGAGGAAGAATGCTGTCGCCGGCTGGGCGGGCGAGCATGGCGCTCGCGCTATCTACAGGCGCTGGTGGCGGAACTGCGCGCCGACGATGAGCAGCGGCGCGCAAGCTCGGGTTGATTACTTCTTCGTCTTGGCGGGTTTCGGGCAATCCGATTCCTGGAAGCGTTCGGTCGCGACCGGACGGTTGGTCTTAACCTCGGTAAATTCATAGCGCATCGTCGCGCCCTTGGCCATCAACTTGCGAAAGCCCGGATTGGTGCACACCGTGGAACCCAGTTGGAAATACACGGCCTTGGGGTCTGCGCGCATCTTCTGGGCATGGCTGCTCTGCACGCTGAGGTGGTTGATCAGCTCGGTGCCTTCGACGGTATAACCTTGGTCGAGAATGTCTTCGTTGATCGCCCGCGGCGTGCCGACGCTACTTTCCTTGGCAACGTTCTGCAGCATCTTGTTCAGTTCGAGTTCTTTCAGCGAGGCAGCCTGAGCGCTGAAGGACGTCGCCAGCAGAACGGCAACGGTAGGGACGATAAGGCGCAGCATGAAACTCTCCTGGTTCAGTGACTGGTGGTTCGACCGATCACATGACTGTGCGTTCAGTGGCCGGGGATTATAGGGGAGCCCGTGTGGACGGTACAGGTTCGTGCGCTCTGGTAGACTGCCGGCCTTTATTGCCCTGCCGAGTGTTGTTCGTGTCGAGTTTTCCTGTCCGCCGGCGTTGCCCACGATGAATCACGCCCCTAACGCCGTAGCCCGCCTGCGCGACCAGCGCATCGATGAAGGCATCAAGCCGATTCAGGCCCGGGGCTGGCGCGCGCCCCGTTGCAGCGCCTGCCGTGTGATCGAGAGCCATTGCCTGTGCGCCTGGCGTCCGAGCGTCGAGACCCGTTCCGGGGTTTGTTTGATCATGACCAACAAGGAGGTGTTCAAGCCAAGCAATACCGGTTGGCTGATAGCCGATGTGGTGCGGGACAACCATGCGTTCATCTGGTCGCGCACCGAGGTCGATGAGCAACTGCTGGCGTTGCTGAACGATCCGCAATGGCAACCTTACCTGGTGTTCCCCGGCGAATATGTCGAGCCATCGCGAGTCACCCATACGGTGGATCTCGATCACGCCAAGCGTCCGCTGTTCATTCTGCTGGACGCGACCTGGACGGAGGCGCGGAAGATTTTCCGTAAAAGCCCGTATTTCGACCGACTGCCGATCCTGAGCCTGCTTCCCGACAAACTGTCGCGCTACCGCTTGCGCCGTTCGACCCGCAGCGAGCACTTGTGCACCGCTGAGGTGGCGGCGTTGTGCCTGGAATTGGCGGGGGACAGCGACGCCGCGTCGGCCCTGGATGCCTATTTCGATGTGTTCAGCCAGCATTACCTGGGCGCCAAGGGCCAGCGGGAGGTGAACCTGTCGACTCCGGCCCATGCCGAGTTGCAACCCTTCATCCGTACGCCGCACGCAGTATTGGCCCAATAGTGGCCCATACTGGACAAAGGGGCGGCCGTGCTGCTTGACCACCCTGGCTTCGCTGGGCATGCTTGGCGCCGACCAGGGCGCCGCCCACTGTTTGAAACGCTATGTTTGGCGTTGAACGTGCCCCTGTGGATACCGTCGCCGGGCGGTGTCTCGAGTTGTCTTGGCGAGGCGCGAATGCATCGGGCCTGCCATTAAAAACAGGATCATTTGAAAAATGGCCACATACGAAATCCTGATTGCCGATGACCACCCGCTTTTTCGCAGCGCGTTGCATCAGGCAGTGACCCTGGGCCTTGGCCCGGCTGTCCGGTTGACGGAGGTGGCCAGCATCGCGGAACTGGAGGCCCGGCTGACGGACAAGGCCGACTGGGACCTGGTGCTGCTGGACTTGAACATGCCCGGTGCCTATGGTTTTTCAGGGCTGGTGCTGTTGCGCGGCCAATATCCGCAGATCCCCGTGGTCATGGTCTCGGCCCAGGAAGAAGCCTCGGTGATGGTGAAGGCCCGGGAGTTCGGCGCCAGTGGCTTCATACCCAAGTCCAGTTCCCTTGAAATGATTCAAAAGGCCGTGAAGGCGGTCCTGGACGGCGACGTCTGCTGGCCTCCCCAGGCGTTCGAAGCCGTGAGCGTGTCCGAAGAAGCCAAGGCCGCCAGCGCGGGCCTGGCCAGCCTTACACCGCAGCAGTTCCGGGTGTTGACCATGGTCTGCGAAGGCTTGCTGAACAAGCAGATTGCCTATGAACTGAACGTGTCGGAGGCCACCATCAAGGCTCACGTCACGGCGATCTTCCGTAAACTGAATGTACGCACCCGGACCCAGGCGGCCCTGTTGTTGCAACAACTTGAGTCAATTTCGCCGCAGGCTTGATGCGCTGCTTCACGCTTTTTTGACCGGGTTTGAATTAGTTTCTCCACTCCTTTTCGATCAGTTGCCCACTCTATGTCACCTTTTAAAGGCCAGACCGGCCTGAAACGCATCCTCAATGCCTCCGGCTATTCCTTGGACGGGCTGCGCGCGGCTTTTGTCGGCGAAGCGGCTTTCCGTCAGTTGGTGCTGCTCAACGTCGTCCTGATTCCGCTGTCGTTCTTCCTGAACGTCAGTCGTGTCGAACAGGCGATGCTGATTGCCGTGTGTCTGCTGGCACTGATCGTGGAGTTGCTCAACTCGGCGGTGGAGGCAGCCATCGACCGCATCTCCCTGGAGTTGCACCCGTTGTCGAAAAACGCCAAGGACATGGGCAGCGCCGCCCAGTTCGTCGCCCTGACGATGATCGCATTGGTGTGGGGCCTGATCCTGCTGTAACGGGTCAGGCAATGGCCGGCAGCACGATTTCGTCGCTGCGTTGGGCCCCGGCGGTGAAGGCCCGGCACAGTTCGAGGAATTCGCGCATGGCCGAGGTCTGGTACTTCTGTTTGTGCCAAATGAAATAGAACTGCCGCGCCAGGTCCATGTCCGGGGTTTCAACCGCGACGAGGCTGCCGCGGCGAAAGGCGTCGCGCAAGGCCAGGCGGGAGATGCAGCCAATGCCCAGGCCGGACTCCACGGCGCGCTTGATGGCTTCGGTGTGTTCCAGCTCCAGGCGGATATTCAACGCGCTACGGTGGTGGCGCATGGCCTGGTCGAAGGTCAGTCGCGTGCCCGAACCCTGCTCCCGCAGAATCCAGGCTTCATGGGTCAGTTCCTCCATGGTTGCCTGGCCGCGCTTGGCCAGCGGGTGTTGAGGGGCACAGAACACTACCAGTTCGTCCTCGACCCAGCTTTGCACTTCGATGTCCGGGTGGCTGCAGTCGCCTTCGATTAGACCCAGATCAATTTCATAGTGGGCAACCTGGTGCACGATATTGGCAGTGTTCTGCACATGCAGCTTCACCTGGCTTTCCGGATGGCGTTGCATGAAACCGCCGATCAACAAGGTCGCCAGGTAATTGCCAATGGTCAGTGTCGCGCCGACCGCCAGTGAGCCGAAACCGGATTTGCCATTGAGCAGGTCTTCGATCTCCTTGGCCTGGTCCAGCAGCGCCACGGCCTGGGGCAGCAGTTGTTTGCCCAGGGCATTGAGGCTCAGGCGTTTGCCGGCACGGTCGAAGAGCTGGCAGCTCGATTGCCGCTCCAGTTCGGTGATGGAGGTGCTGGCCGCCGACTGCGACAGATTGAGCTGGCCCGCAGCGCGAGACACGCTTTCCTGCTGGGCGACGGCGACGAAGACTTGAAGTTGACGTAGAGTAAATCGCATATCTATATAACCGATAACCCTTATCTTAATAATCCATTTAACAGATATTGTCGCCGCCATTAGAATGCGATGCAATTGCGCAGATTATCGGCGCAGGCATCATTCCCAGGAGTCCCCGTACATGAGCAACATGAACCACGAGCGTGTCCTCAGTGTTCATCACTGGAACGACACTCTGTTCAGCTTCAAGTGCACCCGCGATCCGGGCCTGCGCTTCGAGAACGGTCAGTTCGTGATGATCGGCCTGCAGCAGCCCAACGGCCGCCCGCTTATGCGCGCTTACTCGATTGCCAGCCCGAACTGGGAGGAGCATCTCGAATTCTTCAGCATCAAGGTGCCTGATGGTCCGCTGACTTCCCAGTTGCAGCACCTGAAGGAAGGCGACGAGATCATCATTAGCAAGAAACCCACCGGCACCCTGGTGCTGGACGATCTCAAGCCTGGCAAGCATCTGTACCTGCTCAGCACCGGTACTGGCCTGGCGCCGTTCATGAGCGTCATCCAGGATCCGGAAACCTATGAGCGTTTCGAAAAAGTGATCCTGTGCCACGGCGTGCGCTACGTCAATGAAGTCGCCTATCGCGAGTTCATCACCGAGCACTTGCCGCAGAACGAGTTCTTCGGCGAAGCCCTGCGTGACAAGCTGATCTACTACCCGACCGTGACGCGCGAGCCGTTCGAGAACGAAGGCCGCCTGACCGACCTGATGCGCAGCGGCAAGCTGTTCCGCGACATCGGCCTGCCACCGATCAACCCGCAGGACGACCGCGCCATGTTGTGCGGCAGCCCGAGCATGCTCGACGAGACTAGCGAAGTGCTCAACAGCTTCGGCCTGACCGTTTCGCCGCGTATGCGCGAGCCGGGTGATTACCTGATCGAGCGGGCGTTTGTAGAGAAGTAAGCTGTATTTGTGGCGATTGATAGATCGCCATCGTCGGATCGCCGCCCGGAGCAAGCTCGCTCCCACAGTTGATTTGTGTTGTTCGAGAGATCTGACACAACACAAAACCCTGTGGGAGCGAGCTTGCTCGCGATGGCAGCGACTCGGTCACACTGACAGACCAAGAAAAAAGCCCGCGCCGCCTGATGAAGGCCGCGCGGGCTTTTTCGTTTCCGGCGATTACTCCTTCGTTGGGATTACTTCAAACACCCGGATCACCCCCGGCTGCGGGTAATGCCAGCGCACATCCAGATCCCAGAACTGCGCACCATATTCCCGTTCGGCTGTAGGAATCTGGTACGCCGGGCGTGGGTCTTGGGCCAGGCATTGTTCAATCAGCTCCACCAGGGGTTCCCCCAGTCGCATGGCATGCTCGCGTGCTTGCAGCAGGGCGGTATCCGCCCATTGCACCGGAATCAACTCAGGCGCGGCGCTGGCGATGCTGTTGGAGGCCGAGCCGATGATGTCGGCATAGGGCACGTAGGGCTTGATGTCCAGCACCGGGGTGCCGTCCAGCAAATCGATGCCCGAGAGCCACAGGCGTCCGGCTTCCACCCGTTCCAGCTTCACCACCGACTGGCCGATGCCGTTGGGGCGATGGGTGGCGCGGGTGGCGAACACGCCCATGGACTTGTTGCCGCCCAGGCGTGGCGGCCGCACTTTCAGGCGTGGCTTGTCTTCCAGGGCCTGGTGGAACAGAAACAGCAGCCAGACATGGCTGACTTGCTCCAGGCCCTGCACCGCCTCGCCCTGGTCGAACGGCGCCACCAGTTCCAGCACGCCGCGTGCGGCCGGCGCCAGTTGCGGTTGGCGGGGAATGGCGAACTTCTCCTTGAAGCAGGAGCGTAGGAAGCCGATGGGGGAGACGCTGTAGGTCATGGGTTGGGATCGGGGCGAGGTTGAAAAGGCATCATAACGCGAGGGACCAGGTTGGCACTGTTCTCCATGGCAAGAGCGCTTCTGTGGCGAGGGAGCTTGCTCCCGCTAGGCCGCGAAGCGGCCCCCTGGTGTTGTCTGACACACCGCGAGGGGACGCTGCGCGTCCAGCGGGAGCAAGCTCCCTCGCCACAAAGGCCCAGGAGGCCTGGGAAGTCAGCCGCGAACGCGCAGCGTCAGGCCCTTGAGGAAGTTGCGCAGCAACTGGTCACCGCACGGCCGGTAGTTGGTGTGGCCGAACTTGCGGAACAGCGCGCTCAGTTCCGGCTTGGACACCGGGAACTCGGCCGCCTTGAGGATGGCGTGCATGTCGTCTTCCTTCAGTTCGAAGGCCACCCGCAGTTTCTTGAGGATGATGTTGTTGGTCACCGGCACTTCGATGGGCTGCGGCGGACGGCTTTCGTCCTTGCCGCGCTTGAAGATCACCAGGCCATCGAGAAAATGCGCCATGACCTCGTCGGGGCAGAACACGAAGCCTTCTTCCTCGTCTTTCTTGAGGTAGCCCGCCAAGTCCGCCAGGGAGACGTCGAGGCCGCCCAGCTTGATGATCTCGATGACTTTCTTGTCGCTGATGTCGAGCATGTAGCGCACGCTGCGCAGTACGTCGTTGTGAATCATGTGTGCTGTCCTGATCAATCGGCAGTGGGCGCCTGCGTTCGGTGCGGCGCCGGGAAAATTAGAATTTCTCTTTGGCAGACAAGTAGCGCCACTGGCCCAGCGGCACTTTGCCGATGGACACGCCGCCGATGCGGATGCGGCGAATGGCGACGACCTTGAGGCCGACCGCCTGGCAAAACAGCGCGATCACGCCGGGCTGCGGGTTCTTCATAGCAAAGCGCAGGCGGTTCTCGTTCTGCCAACTGGCCTTGACCGCCGGCAACTCCTTGCCCTTGTAGGTCAAGCCATGGTTCAGGCGATTGAGGCCATGGGCGACCATTTCGCCTTCGACTTCCACGACGTATTCCTGCTCGATCTTGGCGGCGTCGGCGGTGAGCTTGCGCAAGATCTTCCAGTCCTGGGTGAACACCAGCAGCCCGCTGGCGTTGGCCTGCAGGTCGGCGCTGGCGGTCAGGCGCAGGAAATGCCCCTTGAGCGGGCGTTTGCCGAAGCGATGTTCTTCGCTCAGGGTCTGCGGTCCGAGGGAAGCCATTGCGGTGTCTACATCCATGCCAGCCGGGACGTTCAGCAGGAGCGTCACCGGCTCCGGCGCGGTGGCCTTGGCCTCGGGATCGAGTTCGACTTTCTGGGCCGTCACCTTGAACTGCGGCTCATCGATCACTTCGCCGTCCACAGTGACCCAGCCGCCCTCGATGAACAGCTCAGCCTCCCGACGGGAACAGCCGACGAGTTCGATGAGGCGTTTGGAGAGACGAATCGGGTCAGTCATGACGGGGGCCGTAACAAAAAGAGGGTGGGCATTGTACCTGCCTGGCGCCGGTTAATCGCGGGTCCATTTGCCTCATGCAACTTTTAGCCGCGTCCCGCCTTCAGGTCAGGCTGCTTGTAGCGCATGTGCAGTAGCGGGTAGGGCTGGTTCATGCCATCTTTTGCCGAGCGCCCGACCACTTCGAAGCCTTGCTTGAGGTAAAAGCCCAAGGCTTGCGGGTTCTGTTCGTTGACGTCCAGTTGATCGGCGTTCAGGTGTTCCATGGCGTAGCGCAGCAACAGCTTGCCCAGGCCCTGGCCACGGTGTTGCGGGTCGATAAAGAGCATCTCGATCTTGCCCGCCGCGACACCGGCGAAACCGGTGATCCGTTGGCGCGCGTCCCGGGTGCAAATGAGCATCACCGCATCCAGGTAGCGAGTGAGTACCAGATTTTTCAGCAATTCGATGTAGCTGTCCGGTAGAAAGTCATGGGTGGCCCGCACCGACGCTTCCCAGACCTGGGTCAGTTCCTGGTAATCGCTCGGTTTCGGTGTGTGGATGACCGAATGCTGACGCATGCCCGCCTGCTCCTTGTGCTGGATATCTCCATACGATAGCCGTAAAAAAGCCCCGCATCTTGTCGCAAGAGCGGGGCTTGAGGATTTTTTGGGTGCTGGCAGGTGAGAGGCTTGCAAACAACCTGTGGCGAGGGAGCTTGCTCCCGGAGGGAGCTTGCTCCCGCTCGATTGCGTAGCAATCGCAAAGATGGGGCTACTTCGTAGCCCAGCGGGAGCAAGCTCCCTCGCCACAACAGCGGTCCCGCTTTGTGCGGATCAACCGATCTGCTCAGCCCACAAATCGTACTCATCGGCGTCGGTCACCTTGCACCAGACCTTGTCGCCTGGCTTGAGGTTGCTGCCGTTGTCGATGAAGACGTTGCCGTCGATTTCCGGCGCGTCGAAGAAGCAGCGACCCACGGCGCCTTGCTCGTCCACTTCATCCACCAGCACTTCGATTTCACGGCCGACGCGCATTTGCAGGCGCGCCGAGCTGATGGCCTGCTGGTGCGCCATGAAACGCTCCCAACGGTCCTGCTTGACGTCGTCCGGCACCACGTCCAGGTCCAGGTCGTTGGCCGGAGCGCCTTCGACAGGGGAGTACTGGAAGCAGCCGACGCGATCGAGCTGGGCTTCGGTCAGCCAATCCAGCAGGTACTGGAAGTCTTCTTCGGTTTCACCGGGGAAGCCGACGATGAAGGTTGAACGGATGATCAGGTCCGGGCAGATTTCACGCCAGTTCTTGATGCGGGCCAGGGTCTTGTCTTCGAAAGCCGGGCGCTTCATGGCCTTGAGGACTTTCGGGCTGGCGTGTTGGAACGGGATATCCAGGTACGGCAGGATCTTGCCGGCTGCCATCAGCGGGATCAGCTCGTCGACATGGGGATACGGGTAGACGTAATGCAGGCGGACCCAGACGCCGAGGGTGCTGAGGGCTTCGCACAGCTCGGTCATGCGGGTTTTCACCGGTGCGCCGTTCCAGAAGCCGGTGCGGTATTTCACGTCGACGCCGTAGGCGCTGGTGTCCTGGGAGATCACCAGCAGCTCCTTGACGCCGGCCTTGACCAGGCGCTGGGCCTCGTCGAGGACGTCGCCCACCGGACGACTCACCAGCTTGCCGCGCATCGACGGGATGATGCAGAAGCTGCAGCTGTGGTTGCAGCCCTCGGAAATCTTCAGGTAGGCATAATGGCGCGGGGTCAGCTTGATGCCTTGTGGCGGCACCAGGTCGATCAGCGGGTTGTGGTCCTGGCGTGGTGGCACCACCTCGTGCACGGCGTTGACCACCTGCTCGTACTGCTGCGGGCCGGTCACGGACAGCACGCTTGGGTGCACGTTGCGGATGTTGCCTTCTTCCACGCCCATGCAGCCGGTGACGATGACCTTGCCGTTTTCCTTGATGGCTTCGCCGATCACTTCCAGGGACTCGGCCTTGGCCGAATCGATGAAGCCGCAGGTGTTGACCACCACCACATCCGCGTCCTGGTACGTGGACACGACGTCATAACCTTCCATGCGAAGCTGGGTCAGGATGCGCTCGGAGTCGACCAGAGCTTTCGGGCAACCCAGGGATACGAAGCCAACCTTCGGATTGGCGGGCGCGGGAGTGGTGGACATGTCTAACCTCGGTGTAGGGGGATCGTCTCTTGTCGAGACAGGGCGCCTGGCGCGCCTCTGATCAAAAAGTGCGCAATTCTATCTGTGGCCGGGCTGCTTGACCAGCTTTATACCGGGAAATACGACGAGTGCTGCGCTATGCTGCGCGCCTTTGCGCTCTGGCGATTGCTACAGTCAACAAAACGTCTGTAACAATACGTAAAACAGCGCACGCTGCCTCAACAAAGCATCGTGTTTCGTTCAAGAAGACAGGTCTGGGAATCGGGAGTGTTGGATGGGTCATGCAAGTAGTCAGGTGGCAGGTGCCGAGCATTCGGCAGCGAAGCCGCTGAGCATGCTGGTCGCGGCGGTCGGAGTGGTTTATGGCGACATCGGCACGAGCCCTTTGTACACCCTCAAGGAAGTGTTTTCCGGGGCCTATGGCGTACCTGTCAATCACGATGGGGTGCTGGGGATCCTGTCGCTGATTTTCTGGTCGCTGATCTGGGTCGTGTCGATCAAGTACATGATGTTCGTCCTGCGCGCCGACAACCAGGGCGAGGGCGGGATCATGGCGCTCACCGCCCTGGCGCGGCGAGCGGCGGCGGGAAGGGCGCGGCTGCGTACATTCCTGGTGATCTGCGGCTTGATCGGCGCGGCGCTGTTCTACGGTGACAGCATGATCACCCCGGCGATCTCGGTGCTTTCGGCGATCGAGGGCCTGGGCCTCGCATTCGAAGGCATCGACCACTGGGTGGTGCCCCTGTCGCTGGTGGTGCTGGTGGCGTTGTTTTTGATCCAGCGCCACGGCACCGCGCGGATCGGCATTCTGTTCGGCCCGATCATGGTGACCTGGTTCCTGGTGCTCGGCGCCCTGGGGGTGTACGGCATCGTGCAGCATCCGGAAGTGTTGCAGGCGGTGAACCCGGCCTGGGCCGTGCGCTTCTTTGTGGTCCATCCGGGCATGGGCGTGGCCATCCTCGGCGCGGTAGTGCTGGCGCTGACCGGCGCCGAAGCGCTGTACGCCGACATGGGCCACTTCGGCCGCAAACCGATTGCCCGCGCCTGGTTCATCCTGGTGTTGCCAGGCCTGATGCTCAACTATTTCGGTCAAGGTGCGTTGCTGCTCGGTGACCCGGAAGCGGCACGCAACCCGTTCTATCTGCTGGCGCCGAGTTGGGCGTTGCTGCCGTTGGTCGGCCTGTCGACCCTGGCCACGGTCATCGCTTCGCAAGCGGTGATTTCCGGTGCGTTCTCCCTGACGCGCCAGGCGATCCAACTCGGTTACATCCCGCGCATGTACATCCAGCACACCTCCAGCGCCGAGCAGGGCCAGATCTACATCGGCGCGGTGAACTGGTCGCTGATGGTCGGCGTGGTGCTGCTGGTGCTGGGCTTCGAATCGTCCGGCGCGCTGGCTTCGGCCTACGGCGTGGCGGTGACCGGTACCATGTTGATGACCACGATCCTGGTGTCCGCGGTGATCTTGCTGTTGTGGAAATGGCCACCGCTGCTGGCAGTCCCGTTGTTGTTCGGTTTCCTGCTGGTGGACGGTCTGTACTTCGCCGCCAACGTGCCGAAGATCATTCAGGGCGGTGCGTTTCCGGTCATCGCCGGTATTGCCTTGTTCGTGCTGATGACCACCTGGAAGCGCGGCAAGCAACTGCTGGTGGATCGCCTGGACGAAGGGGCGTTGCCATTGCCGATCTTCATCAGCAGCATCCGCGTGCAACCCCCGCACCGCGTACAAGGGACAGCCGTGTTCCTGACCGCGCGTTCGGATGCCGTGCCTCACGCGCTGTTGCACAATCTATTGCACAACCAGGTGCTGCATGAGCAGGTGGTGCTGCTGACGGTGGTGTACGAGGACATTCCCCGGGTACCGCCGCAACGGCGCTTTGAGGTCGACGCCTACGGCGAAGGGTTTTTCCGGGTGATCCTGCACTTCGGTTTCACTGACGAGCCGGACGTGCCCGAGGCGCTCAAGCTCTGCCATCTGGACGATTTGGATTTCAGCCCGATGCGCACCACCTACTTCCTCAGCCGCGAAACCGTCATTGCCTCCAAGCTCGAAGGCATGGCCCGCTGGCGTGAGTCGTTGTTCGCCTTCATGTTGAAAAACGCCAACGGCAACCTGCGCTTCTTCAATCTACCATTGAACCGGGTGATCGAACTGGGGACGCAGGTCGAGATGTAGCACCAGGAAAACAAAAAGCCCTCGTTGCCTTGCGGCGGCGAGGGCTTTTTTATGGGCTACACAATGTCGGCGCCAGGCGTACCTTGTGGGAGCGGGGGGGGGGGGGGGGGGGGGGGGGGGGGGGGGGGGGGGGGGGGGGGGTGGGGGGGGCCCCGGGGCAGCCGCGGCCCCCCCC
>NZ_JBIXJT010000004.1:235391-247649 GCF_052871455.1 Pseudomonas sp. LARHCG127 | reverse complement strand
GGCTTGCTCGCGAAGGCGGCGTGCCAGTTGGCGATGATGTCGACTGACACGCCGCCTTCGCGAGCAAGCCCGCTCCCACAGAGGGTTGTGTGTAAGCCGTACGGGTACAAAAAAGCCCCGGCAACCGTAAGGCTGCCGGGGCTTTTGTCAGGCTTGTATCTGCTTACTGTTCGGCTGTCTTGTTCTGGCGCTTGTTGATCTCATCGATCAAGCGCTTGGCCAGGGCCGGGTAGTTTTCGTCGAAGTGGTGGCCGCCAGGCAGCTTGATGGCCTCGCCTACGGCGGTTTTGTCGGTGCAGCCGCTTTCGTCGGCTTCTTCGCCGCCGTAGATGCACACCACTTTCTCGGCAGGCAGCTTGGCCATTTCCGGGCCGGTGGCGGCTTCAGTGCCGGCGTTACCGAGCCAGCCTTCGACTTCGATCTCGAAGCTGCCGGTGCGGGCGAAGGCCAGCAGGATGATCGCGTCGACCCGCTGTTGTTCGGTGGCCGGCAGGCGGTTGTAGATCGCCGGCAACACGTCGGCGCCGAAGGAGTAGCCGGTCAGGATGAAGCGCTTGGTGCCCCAGATCTGCCGGTAGTGTTGCATCAGCTCGGTCAGGTCCGCCGCGCTCTGCTCAGGGCTCTTGTGCTGCCAGTAGTAGCGCAGGGTGTCGATGCCGACCACTGGGTAGCCGATCTTGGCCATTTCATCGGCTACATCGCGGTCCAGATCACGCCAGCCGCCGTCTCCGGAGAGAAACAGGGTCACGGTATCCCGCGCCTGGCTGGCAGGCACTTCCACCACTGGAATGCTCAGGCCACCTTTGCCCTTATCGGCGCCCACCAGGATCTTGCGCAGCTCGTTGTTCAGCACTTGCGGCAGGTTGATGTCGTAGTCGCTGATGCTGGTTTCGGCGTTTTTCTGATCCCTGACGAAACCGGCGCTGGTGTCGTCGGGGTTGTCGTTCCAGGCCACCAGCCAATGACCATGGGCTGCGCTTTTAGGCAACAGGTGGGTGCAGCCGGGTTTTTCCAGGGCCAGGTCCACCGACACGGCCTTGGCCTTGTCGTCCTTCTGCTCGGCCAGCCAGCGCCAAGCCAGCACGGCGCCAGGGCCGATGCCGCTGACCAGCGTGGCTGGGCCCTGGAGTTCCCTCAGGCCGGCTTGCAGGGCACGGCCTTGCAGCATGCAGTCCTTGGGCAGGATCACCTGGACGATCTGCGCCGAGCCGCTGCGGCTGAGGGTCGTCAATTGCGAGTCGCTGAGCTTCTGGTCCTCATTGACCGCCACCAGCACCCGGGCAAGCGCCTTGGCGCCGGGGGTGACCCGGGTCAGTGCTGCGCCATCGGCGGGCGCCAGTTGTTCCAGGGTGGGTTGTGGGGCCGGGCGGTTCCAGTACCAGTAACCGCCACCGAGAATCACCGCCAGCACCAGCAGGGCGGCCACTACGTATCGCCAGGAGCGTTGCATCATCAGCGTTTCACCAGTCCAGTCAGGCCGCCCGCAATCAGGGCGGCAGTATCGGCCAGCGCTACCAGCGGATCGAGTCCGGCGGGCACGGCCATGTAACGAGGTTCCCAGTCAGGCTGGAATTTGTCTTTGAAGCGGCGCAGCCCCTGGAAGTTATAGAGCTGCTCGCCACGGCGGAACACCATCGAACCCAGGCGCTGGGTCAAGGGTGCGCCGCGCCGCGGTTGCAAGCCCGACAGCGGGACCATGCCGAGGCTGAAGCGGGCGTAGTCATGGTTTTTATAATGCTGGATGAGGCCGACCATCATGAATTCCATGGTCAGTTTCGGCGCCTCGGGGTGGGCACGCATCAGGTCGAGGCTGGCCAGTTCGTGGCTGTGGGTTTCCAGCAGGTTGGCGAACGCCACCGGCCGGCCCTCGAAACGAATCACCGCGATGCGGAAATGCTTGAGGTAGTCGTCGCTGAAACGCCCCAGGGAGAAACCTTTTTCCCGCACGTTCTTGCCGGTCAGCCAGGCGTCGGAAATGACCTTGAGTTCGTCCATCGGCGCCTGGCCCGGCTCGTGGATCTCCAGCGACAGGCCATCACGGGTGCCGCGGTTCCAGGTGTAGCGCAAGTCCTTCATCTCTTTGCCCTTGGCTTCGAGATCGAAACGCTTGAGGTCGACCCGTGCTTCCTCGCCCAGCTTGATGGCCGTCAGGCCGATGTCCATGTAGTAGGGCAGGTTTTCGGCGCGCACCTGATAGAACACGGGACGGGCATGGTGGATGTCGCACAGGTCGCGGAACTGCCAGATCATTTCGGCCCGTTGCTGGGTAGGGCCGATCGGGTCATACAACGCCACCAGGCTGCGACCACGGCGGGCATACATCAGGAATGCCTCGTCGTTGGGGTGGAACAGCAGCGCCTTGTCACCGGTCAGGGCCAGGCCGCCGTCGGGTTGCGACGATGCCATGAGGACCGTTTTGGCCCGTTCCAGTTCTCCTGCCGTCGGCAAATGGATCACCGGCCGTGCCGTGCGCAGCAACCAGGTCAGGGACACCACCACCAACAGCACGGCAGCCCCCAAGAGAGAGCGCAAGCCGCGAGGGGCGTCGGCATCGAGGGTAAACTGCCACCAAAGTTGATGGCTGTAGGGCACGTCCTGGTAGGCAAAAAGCAACAACCAGATCGACGCGCCGAGCACGCAGAGGCTGGCGATCAGGAACAGCGGGGAGAAGGGCAATTCGGTCAGGCGGCTCGGACGATAAAAGGAGCGCCGGAATACTGCCAGCAAGGCCGCCGTCAGCGTCAGCAGCGTGGCTTCTTCCCAGTCGAAGCCCTTGAGCAGCGAGAGCAGGGCGCCCACCAGCAGCAAAACCGTGGTCAGCATCCAGGCGGCCGACAGGCGACGGCGCAGGCCTTGGGCGAGCAGCAGGCACAACACGCCCACCAGGCTGGCACCGAAGTGCGAAGCGTCCACCAGCCGATGGGGGATCAGGAAACCGATGTGCTCCAGGCGGGTGTCGATTTCCGGTGTCACGCCGGAAAACAGCAGCACCACACCGGAGAGAAACACCAGTACCGCCAGGATCGGCGCGGCAAGCCCCGAGGCTGCCCGCAGGGTCTGGCGCGTCTGGAACAGCCGTTGTGCCTCATTGATCAGCAGCAACACGCAGGCCACCAGCATTGGCAGCAGCACGTAGATCAAGCGGTACAGCAACAGCGCCGCGGCTAAGGGGGCGGCGCCGAGTTTGTCGGCAAACGCGGCCAGCAGGATCGCCTCGAATACCCCGACCCCGCCCGGCACATGGCTGAGCACCCCGGCGGCCAACGCCAGCAGGTACACCAGCAGGAAGGCGCCGAACGGCGGTGCCTCGGGCAGCAACAGATACAACACCGTGGCGGCCGCGGCCACATCCAGCGCGGTAATCACCAGTTGCAGGAAGGTCAGGCGCCGGCCCGGCAGGCGCAGGGTGCGACGCCCAGCCTTTATCAGAAGGCTGTCCCGATGGGGCTGCTCCGGCAGGCGCCGGCGGTAGATGCCGATGGCCAAGGCGCTGGTGAGCAGCAGCACGGCCACGGAAATCGCCCCCAGCAACGCGGCAGGTAAATGCAGCGCGGCAGACGCGGCGGGCAGGTTGCTGAGTGTTGCCAGGGCGGCCAACGGCGGCAACGCACAGCCCAAGGACAGGCTGGCGAAGAGCGTCATGTGGGCGACATCCGAAGCCCCGAGGCCATGGCGCGCATATAGGCGGTAGCGAACCGAGCCCCCCGACAGCAGCGACAGGCCAATGGCGTTGCCAATGGCGAACGCAGTGAACCCACCGAGGATCATGGTTTGCGGTGGCAGCGTCACACCGGCATAGCGGCTGGCGGACCATTCGTAGCCCAGGAGAATGATAAAGCCGACGACCGTGGCGCCGATCGCGCCGAGCAGGGCAGGCCGGGGCACTTCCAGAATCGAGTCGTGCAAGGCGTAGAGATCGAGCTCGCTCAGCAAGTGGCGGCAGGCAACCAATGCAATCGCAAATAGCAGCAGCGTGACGGCGAGACCGATGGGCTGGCGGTACTGACTGATCCGATCCAGCCAGCGCAGTCGCTCGGCCTTGATCGGTTGTGTCGCAGTAACGGAGTCTTGCGGGTCAGACGAGTGTGCGCGCATCAATCACCTCTTGAGCTATGCGCGACAGGATGGGGGTAACCAGCGAAGTTACCAATCCCTGCGGTAGAAAATAATTACAAAATATTTGTAATGAAGCCTTTTTTCATCAGGCACAAAAAAGGCCACTCTTTCGAGCAGCCTTTCTTGGTATTTGGTTGCGGGAGCCGGATTTGAACCGACGACCTTCGGGTTATGAGCCCGACGAGCTACCAGACTGCTCCATCCCGCGTCTGTGTGGCGGCATTCTACAGGCGAACGCCCGAGTGTCAACCGTTAAAAGGCGAAGGGGAGAAATAAACCACTGATCCGTCCCTTGCCTGGCTAAATGCTCGGAATCTAAAGAAAATTGTCCTACAACCTGCGGCGCGTGGGGTGTCGTAGGTGGCGTCTCTCTGATCGAGTGGTCAAAAAATGAGCAGGCACAAAAAAGGCCACTCTTTCGAGTAGCCTTTCTTGATGTTTGGTTGCGGGAGCCGGATTTGAACCGACGACCTTCGGGTTATGAGCCCGACGAGCTACCAGACTGCTCCATCCCGCGTCTGTGTGGCGGCATTCTACAGAGGATCGAGCAGCTGTCAAGCCTGTTGATCTAAAAAACTGTTCCGCTTCAAGCGCTTAGCCTTGTAAAAGGCATTGTGACAGCGCTGTGACGCAGGCCTGGCAAGGGCTGGCGCTCTATTGGGCGGTTCGTTGCGATTGAAGAAGTAAATTTGTGTAGGCGTTTTCGGGCCTCAACGAAGGATCTTTCAAACTACTGGTGCTATATACAGGTGCCGGTGCGATACTGGTGGCCCGATTCGTCGCACACCCTGTTCCGCTATGACGCAACGTAAAATCATCCATGTCGACTGTGACTGTTTTTATGCCGCTATCGAGATGCGCGATGATCCGCGGCTGGCCGGCAAGCCCTTGGCTGTGGGTGGCTCGGCGGATCGGCGGGGTGTGATTGCCACCTGCAACTACGAAGCGCGGGCCTACGGCGTGCGCTCGGCCATGTCTTCCGGCCACGCCTTGAAGCTCTGTCCGGACCTCACCATCGTCAAGCCGCGGATGGACGCCTATCGGGAAGCGTCGAAGGAAATTCATACGATTTTCAGCGATTACACTGACCTGATCGAGCCGCTGTCCCTGGACGAGGCCTACCTGGACGTCTCCGCCAGCGCCCATTTCGGCGGCAGCGCCACCCGCATCGCCCAGGACATTCGCCGGCGTGTATCCAATCAGTTGCACATCACTGTGTCCGCCGGCGTCGCGCCGAACAAGTTCCTGGCCAAGATCGCCAGTGACTGGAAAAAGCCCAATGGGTTGTTTGTCATCACCCCGGACCAGGTCGAGGATTTTGTCTCGGCCCTGCCGGTCAGTAAGCTCCATGGTGTGGGCAAGGTCACTGCCGATAAGCTGAACCGGTTCGGCATCGTCGATTGCCTGCAGCTGCGTGAATGGGACAAGTTGGCACTGGTGCGCGAATTCGGCAGTTTCGGTGAGCGGCTCTGGAGCCTGGCTCGTGGGATCGATGAGCGTCTGGTGCACAACGACAGCCGACGGCAGTCCATCAGCGTGGAGAATACCTATGATGTCGACTTGCCCGACCTGGTGAGCTGCCTCGAGAAACTGCCGGAGCTGATGGAAACCCTCAGGGGGCGCATGGCGCGGATCGACAGCAGTTATCGACCGGGCAAGCCGTTCGTCAAAGTGAAGTTCCATGACTTCACCCAGACCACGCTGGAGCAGGCCGGGGCAGGGCGGGACTTGGGCAGTTACCAGCTGTTGTTGACCCAGGCGTTCAACCGGGGCGGCAAGCCGGTGCGGTTATTGGGGATCGGGGTGCGGCTGGAAGATTTGCGGGGTGGGTTTGAGCAGTTGGAGTTGTTTGAGCGGTGAGGCTGTCGCTTGGCTGATGAAGGCCATGCCTTTTGCGCTTGTGGCGAGGGAGCTTGCTCCCGCTGGCTGTAGGAGCTGCCGAAGGCTCGGGCCGCGTTCGGACGATCTTTTGATCTTTCGCTTGGGATGCAAGCGTTAGTGGAAAGATCGCAGCCTCGCTTCGCTCGACAGCTCCTACAGGCCCAGCGGGAGCAAGCTCCCTCGCCACAAGAGAGATTGCCCCATCCAGGCTGGGCTCAGTGAGCGCCAGGATCCGCCACCAACCGTCCGCCATCCTTGGTCAGGGCTTTCATGAACTCGGTCTGCAGCTCCGGATCGTTGCGCGTCAGTTCGATCAGGCTCTGTTCCAGTTCACTGGCTTCCTCTTCAAGTCCCAGCTCCGACAGGCGCCTGACCCGATGGACCCACTGGCTCACCTCGTCGTCTTCCAGGTCGTCGTAGATCAGCGCGTGGGCTTCCACCAGCTTGCTGCGCAAGGTGCTGCTGATGCTCAGGGATGAGTCGGTGTGCACCTCGTCCTGGGCATCCGTCACGCTGATCTGCAATTTGCCGAACTGGCTCAGGTCCTGTTCGGCGAACGGGCTTTCCAGCAGGTTCAAGCGCAGCACGCCGTTACGGTCGGTGCTCAGTTCGAAGGTCTGCCGGGCGGCCTTGACCTCCACCGGGCGTTCGCTCCAGGGCAGGCTCGAGTGTTCCGTGCGCTTGTCGCGCTGGACTTCGTCGATGCCCGCCAGGTTCTGCTGGGCGCGGCCATGGGAAGGGACGTTCATGAACGGGTTGAGCCCGGCGAAACCGTAGCTGATCCAGTCACGGGTCGCCGTGTCCGGCAGGGTGCCGAGGGCGAACACATTGACCACGTTCGCACCGACACCGGCCACGACGGCCACCGCGCCCAAGGGGATCTCGTAGATCTCCCGCCAGGGTTGGTACGGTGTGTAGCGATCATAATGGCGGGTGACCTCGAACTCAGTGACTTCGAAGGTCTTCTGCTCATTGATGCGCACCCGACGCTGCGGCAGGTCGAGCACCTTGGGTTCGCCCACGTCGATCTGCAGGCTGTGGTCGAGCAATTTGCGCTCGACCCGCTCTTCGTGCTCGCTGCGTTGTGACATTTGGTTGGCACAGCCGCTGACCAGCAGGGCGCCGCACAGGGCGGCGCCACCGAGGCCTAAGGTGTTTCGCTTGAACATGACGTCTCTATCTGGTGTCAGCGGCGGATACGGGCCTGGAGGAACGACAACACGTCGGCGACCGGCAGCGCTTGCGGCTCGGACTCGGTGCGGCTCTTGTATTCCAGGTTGCCTTCGGCCAGGCCACGGTCACTGACGACGATCCGATGGGGGATGCCGATCAGTTCCATGTCCGCGAACTTGATGCCGGGGCTGGTTTTCTTGTCGCGGTCGTCCAGCAGCACTTCGAAGCCGGCGGCCGTCAGTTCGGCGTAGAGCTTGTCGGTGGCTTCACGCACCAGGTCGGTTTCATAGCGCAGTGGCACTAGGGCTATCTGGAACGGCGCCAACGTGTCGCTCCAGATGATGCCTTTCTCGTCGTTGTTCTGCTCGATGGCGGCGGCCACCACGCGGGAAACGCCAATGCCGTAGCAGCCCATCTGCAGGGTGACCGGCTTGCCGTTCTCGCCCAGCACTTCGCACTTCATCGCCTTGCTGTACTTGTCGCCCAGCTGGAAGATGTGGCCGACTTCGATGCCGCGCTTGATTTCCAGGGTGCCCTTGCCGTCCGGGCTTGGATCGCCGGCCACGACGTTGCGCAGGTCCGCGACGGTTGGAACCGGGAGGTCGCGTTCCCAGTTCACGCCGAAGTAGTGCTTGTCATCAATGTTCGCGCCGATGGCGAAGTCGCTCATCAACTCCACCGAACGGTCGATGATGATCGGCAGTGGCAGGTTCAACGGGCCGAGGGAGCCGGCGCCGGCGCCGATGGCGTCGCGCAGATCGGCGTCGGTGGCCATGACCAGCGGGCTGGCAACGCCTGGCTGGTTGGCGGCCTTGATTTCATTCAGCTCGTGGTCGCCACGGACGATCAGGGCAATCAACTTGCCGGCTTCTTCCGCCCGCACGATCAGGGTCTTGATGGTGCGCTCGATCGGCAGGTCGTAGCCTTCCACCAACTGGGCAATGGTCTTGGCGTTCGGCGTGTCCACCAGGCGCAACGTTTCAGTTGGCGCGGCGCGGGAGGTTTCCCGTGGCACGGCTTCGGCTTTCTCGATGTTGGCGGCGTAGTCGGAGCCGTTGCTGAAGACGATGTCGTCTTCGCCGGACTCGGCGAGCACGTGGAACTCGTGGGAGCCGGCACCGCCGATGGAACCGTTGTCGGCTTCAACCGGGCGGAATTTCAGGCCCAGGCGGGTGAAGATGTTGCAGTACGCCTGGTGCATGCGGTCATAGGTGACCTGCAGCGAGGCCAGGTCGGCGTGGAAGGAATAGGAATCCTTCATGATGAATTCGCGACCGCGCATCAGGCCGAAGCGTGGACGGATCTCGTCACGGAACTTGGTCTGGATCTGATACAGGTTGATCGGCAGCTGCTTGTAGCTGCTCAACTCGTTGCGCATCAGGTCGGTGATCACTTCTTCGTGGGTCGGGCCTGCACAGAAGTCGCGACCGTGGCGGTCTTTGATGCGCAGCAGCTCAGGGCCGTATTCTTCCCAGCGCCCCGATTCCTGCCACAGCTCGGCCGGCTGGGTGCTCGGCATCAACACTTCCAGGGACCCGGCGGCGTCCATCTCTTCGCGAACGATGGCTTCCACCTTGCGCATGACCCGCAGGCCCATCGGCAGCCAGGTGTACAGGCCCGAGGCGAGTTTGCGGATCATGCCGGCACGCAGCATCAACTGATGGCTGATCACGACGGCATCGGAAGGCGTTTCTTTTTGTGTGGCGAGCAAAAATTGACTGGTGCGCATGGTTGGCCGTTGTCGGTTGCTGATGACGAGAAGTGACGGAGCATTGTACGGGCGAGATGCCCTGGCGTACAGGCGCGTGGCCGGTCGCCAGGTGCGGGCACCGGTTTTCCCGGTGTTTTCTGAAGTTTCCTACGACTCTTCCGCAGGGCGGGTGGGCGCCGGTTCCTCGGCGGGTGCCGAGTCCTGGCGACGGTTCTCCTGGAACCAGTGCAAGGCGATCAGCAACAGGGTCGGCACGCCCAGCAGGGCGGTGATCAGGAAGAAATTGTGGTAGCCGAACTTCTCCACCATCACCCCTGAATAGCCACCGATCAAACGCGGCAGCAACAGCATGATCGAGCTGAGCAAGGCGTATTGGGTGGCGGAGAATTTCAGGTTGGTCAGGCTCGACAGGTAGGCGACGAACGCCGAAGTGGCCAGGCCGGAGCTGAAGTTGTCCAGGGAAATGGTGACAATCAACATCTGCAGGTTGGCGCCCATGTCGGTGAGCATCAGGAAAAGAATGTTGGTGGCGGCCGAGGCGACACCGCCGATGAACAGGATGGGCAGGATGCCGAAACGCACGATCAACAGGCCGCCCATGCCGGCGCCGACGAGGGTCATGATCAGCCCGAAAATCTTGCTGACGCTGGCGATCTGGTCCTTGGTGAACCCCTGGTCGATGTAGAACACGTTGGCCATGACGCCCATGACCGTGTCGGACATCCGGTAGGTTGCGATCAATCCGAGCAGCAGCAGGGCCTGCCAGCGATAACGCAGGATGAAATCGTTGATCGGCGTCAGCACTGGCGCCAGTCCGCGCCGGCCCATGGCCGACAGGCACAGGGCGGTCAGGAGGGTATAGAGGATGGCCCGCAGGAAGGCGCGGTCTTCGAGCAGCAGGTCGAGCAGGCTGACGCCCTCGAACAGCACGCTGGCGAAGTCGGTGTTGAAGAGTTGGGTGAACATCGCCGGGACGGAGACCAGCAGCACGATCAGTACGAATACCGACGCCAACTGATGGACAAACGTGTAGCGCCCGGCCTGCAACTGGGTGCGCAGCGGTACCGGTGGCTCGCGCATGAACAGGGACGTGAGGAGCGCCGGGACCATCAGCACGCCGAACAACAGGTAGGTGCCGGCCCAGGCCGAGTGTTTGTAGCTGAAACCGGTGGAGCCAAAGCCTTCGGCGAAGAACAGGGCGCCGGCGGTGGCCAGCAGCGCGGCGATGCGGTAGCCGGACATGTAGCTGGCAGCGAGGGCGGCCTGGCGGGTGTCGTCGGCGATCTCCAGGCGGTAGGCGTCGACGGCGATGTCCTGCGTCGCAGAGGCGAAGGCCACGATCACGGCGATGGCGATCAACCAGGACAGGTGTTTCTGTGGATCGCAGAAGCCCATGCCGATCAGGCCGAGAATGACCAGCGCCTGGGAGAGCACCAGCCATGAACGACGGCGCCCCAGTTTGCCGAGCAGCGGCAGGCGCCATTGGTCGAGCAGCGGCGACCAGACCCATTTAAAGGCATACGCCAGGCCGATCAGGCTCGCGTAGCCAATGGTTTCGCGGGCCACGCCGGCTTCGCGCAACCAGACTGAAAGCGTGGAAAACACCAGCATGTATGGCAAGCCGGCGGCGAAGCCAAGCAGCAACAGCACGAGCGTCGAGGGACTGGCATAGGCGGCGAGGGCGGCGCGCCAGGTTTTACGGGGCATGGGCTGGAGTCTGCCTCAAAAATTGCGAAAACAAAGCGCGCACTCTAACCGCTGTGCTCTACCGGGCGCCAGCCATGGCGCTGAATATCAACACGATTGTTCAGGACACTGATCCCTTCCATGCGCAGGCGTGCGCGCTGTTCATCCCCCGAGGCGCTGCCCGCCGGCAGACTGATCCGACCACCGGCAGCCAATACCCGATGCCAAGGCAGCTTGGTGTCGTTCGGCAATTGGCTGAGGGTTCTTCCAACCCAGCGCGCCGCGCGGCCCAGGCCGGCCATTTCGGCGAGTTGGCCATAGGTGACGACCTTGCCCGTCGGGACCTGTGCCAGGGTCAGGTAAAGGGTGGTGCGGCGGATCTGGGCGGCGTTCTCGGTGCCCGCTGGGGTGTCAGTCACGTAGGGGTTCCTGAGGTGGGTGTCCGTCTGTAGATTAATTCCTACAGGACTGGTTGAGAAATGAACTCATCAGTCCTACACAGGTCAGTCCTTGCTGAGGTGTCATCCTGGGGGATAATGCCGCCTTTTCACCGCAAACTTGAGCCCTTTATCGCTTATGTTGTCTAGAACCCTGCTATGCCTGGCTGTTGCCAGCGCCTCCATGCCCCTGCTCGCCGACACTGTCTGGTTGAAGAATGGGGACAAACTCAGTGGCAAGATTACCGTTTTCGATGGCGGCAAGTTGCTGATCCAGACCGATTATGCCGGCGCGATTCCCATTGACTGGAAACAGGTCAAGACCCTGGAGAGTGATCAGCAACTCCTGGTCAAGCAGGATGCCTACGCCGGCGAGAAAGCCAAGGCTCTGCAGGCGGCCGAGGATGGCAAGGTTACGTTGGCCAACGGTGATGCGCCCAAGACCGTCGAGCTGGCCAGTATCCAGCAGATCCTCAAGCCCAAGCCGGTGGTCGAGGACCTG
This sequence comes from Pseudomonas sp. LARHCG127, assembly GCF_052871455.1. NCBI lineage: Bacteria > Pseudomonadati > Pseudomonadota > Gammaproteobacteria > Pseudomonadales > Pseudomonadaceae > Pseudomonas > Pseudomonas sp. LARHCG127. The sequence goes on along the minus strand of NZ_JBIXJT010000004.1, from coordinate 236,143 downwards.
GTGTGGAAAGGCAATGTCGATGCCGCGCTGGATTACCAGCGTGCGGAAGCCGATACCGACGATTACGACATCGATTTCAAGACTTCGGCACGCCACGGCAGATGGCGGCACACTGCTGAAGGCGAATACAACCGTGAATTCCAGGATGACGTCGTGTCCGCCGATAACTGGCGCCTGGAGTATTCCCTCGACCGGTTCATTACCGACCAATGGTTCTGGCAAGGCCGCCTGAATTACAAGCGCGACAAAGTCGAAGACCTGGCGCGCCAGCGCGTGGTGGGTACCGGTCCGGGCTACCAGTTCTGGGATGACGAACTGGGGGCGTTCTCCCTGGGTTCGCTGCTCAACCGCACCGATTACGAGTACCGCGACGGCGGCAAGGACAACTTCTATTCCGTGGCGATGAAGTGGGATTACAACCGCTACCTGATCGGCAAGCGCGTCGAGTTCTTCACCAACGGCGAAGTGGGCAAGCCCCTGTCCGGCGTGGCGGAGTACGCCTATGACGCCGAGATGGGGCTTCGCTACAAGGTCACCGACTGGGCATCGCTCAATCTCAAGGCCGAGAAGGATGTCATCGAGGGCACCGAGGACAGCGACCTGAGCAAGACACGCTATACGGCGGGGTTTGGCGTTACCTGGTGATCCCAGGCTAATCAACGAACCCTCCTGTGGGAGCGAGCTTGCTCGCGATTGCGGTGGGTCAGCAGCATCAATGTTGACTGACCAGCCGCTATCGCGAGCAAGCTCGC
>NZ_JBIXJT010000004.1:0-235381 GCF_052871455.1 Pseudomonas sp. LARHCG127 | reverse complement strand
GGTCTCTTTCGTTCTTGCTCTGGGGGTGTTTAATCAGAAAAAATTTTCACTGACCCACCGCTATCGCGAGAACGCTCGCTCCCACAGTTTTTTTGTGCCTGCAAAACACACAGGCACAAAAAAGCCCCGCTTTTGAGGGCGGGGCCTTTTACTAAAGCAAGGACAAGTTAGATAACTTGAACTTCTTCAGCTTGCATGCCTTTCTGACCGCGGGTAGCGATGAAAGAAACCTGTTGGCCTTCTTTCAGGCTTTTGAAGCCGTCGGATTGGATAGCTTTGAAGTGAACGAACAGGTCGTCACCGGATTGTGGGGTGATGAAGCCGAAGCCTTTTTCATCGTTGAACCACTTAACGGTACCGGTTTGGCGATTAGACATGGTGTAACTCCTTGAACAAAGATAACTGCGACTCAGGAAGAACCCTGGCCGAGACTGAGTGCAAAGAGCAGGAAAAATTCTTGTAGATGGTTGGATCGAAATTCAACATATCGTGTAGAGATTCTCAGTGACACAAGCAACACAGTGGCGCCACCTTAACCCTTTTTCCAGAATGTGCCAATGGTCTTTGCGAAGGTTTCTCTTATTTGGTGACTGACGGCGCGGGCGATGGCCGGCAGGACCCGGAAATCAAGGTGGATCGGCGAGATTTGCGTGACGCGCTTTGAACCCTGCCCCGCGCCCCGGTAAGATGCCGGACGTATTTTTTCCACCTCGCTATTTCAGGAAACCGCCATGAGCATCAAATCGGACAAGTGGATTCGCCGCATGGCGCAAGAGCACGGCATGATCGAGCCCTTCGTCGAGCGCCAGATGCGTGGCGAAGGCGCCGACCGGCTGATCTCCTTCGGCGTCTCCAGCTACGGCTACGACGTGCGCTGCGCCGACGAATTCAAGGTGTTCACCAACATCAACTCGGCCACGGTCGACCCGAAGAACTTCGACGAGAAGAGCTTTGTCGACGTCAAGAGCGACGTGTGCATCATCCCGCCGAACTCCTTCGCCCTGGCCCGCACCGTCGAGTACTTCCGCATTCCGCGCAATGTGCTGACCATCTGCCTGGGCAAAAGCACCTATGCCCGTTGCGGCATCATCGTCAACGTCACGCCGCTGGAACCCGAGTGGGAAGGCCACGTGACCCTGGAGTTCTCCAATACCACGACCCTGCCGGCGAAAATCTACGCCAACGAAGGCGTGGCGCAGATGCTGTTCCTTGAATCCGACGAAGAATGCGAAGTGTCCTACAAGGACCGTGGCGGCAAGTACCAGGGCCAGCGCGGCGTGACCCTGCCGCGTACCTGAATCTGACGAGCTGTTGGAATTCCTGGGCGGGCAGACACTCTATGGGGTGTACTGCCCGTTTTTTTGCGTCAGCGCAGCGGGCCCTCGCTCAGGAGTTGCTCTATGAAGATCGATCCGCGAATCAGTGCCGAACTGGCAAGGCTTGAGCCCAATCAGATCGGTGTCATGGCTTGGTCATTGCTGGCCCATCCTGCCGAAGCGGCGGGCGGCATCCCCGGCCAGCCCGATCCCGATACGCCTAACGAACAGCCTACCGAACCTGGCGAACCCACCCTGCCGGACGAGCCGCCTCCTGCGCCTGTTGCCTGATGAAACGATGGCCTGCCAGCGATGGCGAAGGGCTTCAACTGACAGGCCATATTTCGTTATCGCCAATGACAAAAATCCTGCAATCGCTGTCCTGATCGACTCGATAGCCGCCCGTGAACGCACCGAAGGCCGGTAGCAGGCTGATCTCGCTACCCAGGCGGAAACAGGCCAGGCGCAGCCGTTGTCGACCTTTGCCGCTCAGGTGATAGACCGGGTGTACGTGACCGGCCAGCACATGGCGGCTGGCGTGCGGGGTGGGCTCGTGTTGCACGGCGAACGGGCCCAGCAGCAGCGGCTCCGGTACGACGCGAATATTCAGCTCCGGCGGTGGGTCGCCGGCGCGCTTGTCATGGTTGCCACGAATCAGCGTCATGGCCAGGTGCGAATGTCGCGCACGCCAATCGGAAAGGGCTTTCAGGGTGCCGGGCGCGTGAGAACCCGGGCCGTGGAGAAAATCCCCGAGGAAAATCAGCTGTCGACACGGCAGGCTGGCCAGTAACCCATCCAGCACCGCGATGTTGCTGGCGGTGGTGCCGTGGGGCACCGGTTGTCCGAGGCTGCGATAGGCGGCGGCCTTGCCAAAATGAACGTCAGCCACCATCAAGGTTTCCTGGGCGGGCCAGTACAGGGCTTTTTCCGGAAGCAGCCAGAGTTCTTCCCCAGCGAGGTTGACGGGATAAGGCGCGGGCATCAGGCGTCACCGCGATCGGCTGTCTTTTCCAACTCGTTGACCATCCGCCGGATGCGGTCGGCGAGTTTTTCCGAGCTCATGCTTTCCCGGAACCGCTCCACCAGCAGCGGGAAGCCGAGCGGGGTGGGGCGCTTGATCCTGTGCAGGTCCAGCTTCAAGGTGTTGAGGCGTTGCAAAGTCTGCTCCAAACGATTGATATCCAATTCCTCACGCAAGACTTCCTCCCCGGCCTGGGCCAGCAAGAGATTGTCGGCGTCGTATTGCTTGAACACTTGGAAGAACAACCCGCTGGAGGCCTGGACTTGCCGGGTGCTTTTTGGCGCACCGGGGTAGCCGGCGAAGACCAGCCCGGCGATCCGGGCGATTTCGCGAAAGCGCCTGAGGGCCAGTTCCCCAGCGTTCAAGCTTGCAAGCACGTCGGCCAGCAGGTGATCGACGCTCAGCAGGCCCGGGGTCAGGTGGTGCGACCAATCCACCGCCGTGGCGCTGAGCAGTTCCAGGCCGTAGTCGTTGACCGCAATGGAAAACGTCACCGGCTGTAGCCGACTGACGCGCCAGGCCAGCAGGCTGGCCAGGCCCAGATGAACCTGGCGCCCGGCAAACGGATAGAGGAACAGGTGCCAGCCTTCCCGGGACTTGAGAGATTCGGCCAGCAGGGTGTGCTGCGTGGGCAAACCGGACCAGCGTTGCTGGGTCGTCAGCAAGGGCTGCACGGCCTGCATCTCCGGCCCCTCGAAGCGACCGGCGGCGGCTTCGCTCAAACGGGCCACGACGGCGGCCGCCAGTTCGCTGGAGAGTGGCATGCGCCCACCGTTCCAACGTGGCACGGCGGCCTTTTTGGCCTGGCTGCGTCGCACGTAGGCGGTCATGTCTTCGACCCGGACCAATTCCAGCAGCCGCCCGGCGAACAGGAAACCGTCACCGGGGCGCAGGCGAGCGATGAAACCTTCCTCGACGCTGCCCAGGGTCTTGCCGCCGCCGCCCTTGCTCCAGAACTTCAATTGCAGGCTGGCATCGCTGACGATGGTGCCGATGCTCATGCGGTGGCGCCGGGCCAGGCGCGCATCGGGGACTCGCCAGATCCCGTGTTCGTCCGGCTCGACCCGTCGGTAATCGGGGTAGGCGGTCAGTGACAAACCGCCATGGCGTACAAAGGCCAGGGCCCAGGCCCATTCGGCCGGGTTGAGGTCGCGATAGGCCCAGGCCCCCCGCACCTCCGCGAACAGCTCGTCGGGAACGAAGCCGCCGCCCAGGGCCATGCTCACCAGATGCTGCACCAGGACATCCAGCGGTTTGTGGGGTGACAGGCGAGGTTCGATGCGCCGTTGGGCCACCGCGTCCTGGGCGGCAGCGGCCTCGATCAATTCCAGGCTGTGGGTCGGCACCAGCGTCACCCGTGAGGTCCGCCCCGGTGCGTGGCCGGAGCGCCCGGCTCGCTGCATCAGCCGCGCCACACCCTTGGCCGAGCCGATCTGCAGCACCCGTTCCACCGGCAGGAAATCCACCCCCAGGTCCAGGCTCGACGTGCAGACCACCGCTTTGAGCTGGCCGTCCTTCAACGCACGCTCCACCCAATCCCGGGTGTCGCGGGACAGCGAGCTATGGTGCAGGGCGATCAGCCCGGCCCAGTCGGGCCTTGCTTCAAGGATGGCCTGATACCAGATTTCCGACTGCGCCCGGGTATTGGTGAAGACCAGGCAACTGCGACTGGCGTCGATTTCGGCAACGACCTGGGGCAGCATCTTCAGGCCGATGTGCCCAGCCCATGGGAAACGTTCGAGGGCCGGAGGCAGCAGCGTGTCGACCTGCAGCGCCTTGCCGTTGGCGCCCTGCACGCTGGCGCCGTTGCCTTGCGGGATCAACACCTGCTCGGCGTGGGCCTGGTTGCCCAGGGTTGCGGACACGCCCCAAACGACGAGTTCGGGGTGCCAGTGCCGCAAGCGCGCCAGGGCCAGTTGCAGTTGCACGCCCCGTTTGTTGCCGAGCAACTCGTGCCATTCATCCACGACCACCATGCGCAGGGTCGAGACGGCGGCGTGCGCGTCGGCTCGGGCGAGCATCAGGGTCAGGCTTTCGGGCGTGGTGATCAGCGCGGTGGGCAGGCGCCGGCCCTGGCGGGCGCGTTCACTGGGGCTGGTGTCGCCGGTGCGCAGGCCGACACTCCACGGCAGTTGCAGGTCTGCCAGGGGCGCTTCCAGGGCTTTGCCGGTGTCGGCCGCCAAGGCGCGCATCGGCGTGATCCACAGGACTGTCAGCGGTTCGGCCGGCGGCTTGCGTTTGCGCGGTGTGTCCGGCAGCGGTGTCGGGCGGGCGAAACGGTTGAGGGCGGCAAACCACACGGCGTAGGTCTTGCCGGCACCGGTGCTGGCATGCAACAGCCCGGATTCCCCACGCTTGACCGCGGCCCATACCTGCTTTTGAAAGGCGAATGGCTTCCAGCCGCGGGCATCGAACCACTGTTTCGCGAAATTGTTGGATGTCGCCATGCCTGCCGCGTGCGCCCTGAAGGTCTTCTTCCAGTGACCACGGCGAGATGTGAAAGGTTTTATCCAGGACATCGGGGCAAGCGTGCTTTTGTGGCGAGGGAGCTTGCTCCCGCTGGACTCTGTAGGAGCTGGCGAAGCCTGTGATCTTTTGATTTTGATCTTTCGCTTGGAACTCAAATGTCTTGGGAAAGATCGCAGCCTCGTTGCACTCGTCAGCTCCTACAGGGCAACCCAGCGGGAGCAAGCTCCCTCGCCACAAAGGCAGCGCCTGGCGCCTCCTTGTCAGGGGAGGCCGAGGTTTATTTCAGGTTGCCACTGAGAAACTGCTTGAGCCGTTCGCTGGTGGGATTGCCCAGCACGTCTTCCGGCGCGCCTTCCTCTTCGACCAGGCCCTGGTGCAGGAACAGCACCTGGTTCGAGACCTTGCGGGCGAAGCTCATTTCGTGGGTCACCATGATCATGGTCCGGCCTTCTTCAGCCAGGCCCTGGATCACTTTCAGCACTTCGCCCACCAACTCCGGGTCCAGTGCCGAGGTGGGTTCGTCGAACAGCATCACCTCCGGCTCCATTGCCAGCGCACGGGCAATGGCCACCCGCTGTTGCTGGCCGCCGGAGAGGAACGCCGGGTACTGCTCGGCGACCCGCGCCGGCAGGCCGACCTTGTCGAGGTAACGTCGGGCACGGTCGTCGGCTTCCTGCTTGCTCACCCCCAGCACCCGGCGCGGTGCCATGGTGATGTTTTCCAGCACGGTCATGTGGCTCCACAGGTTGAAGTGCTGGAACACCATGGCCAGGCGCGTGCGGATACGTTGCAGTTCGTCGGCGTCGGCCACGTGCATGCCGTGGCGGTCCTTGATCATCTGGATCGACTGACCGTCCAGGGTCATGGCGCCATCGTTGGGTTGTTCCAGGAAATTGATGCAGCGCAGGAAGGTACTCTTGCCCGAGCCGCTGGCGCCGATGAGACTGATGACGTCGCCGGTCTTGGCCTTGAGCGAAACGCCCTTGAGCACTTCATGTTCGCCATAGCTTTTATGCAGGCCTTCGATGGTCAGTTTGTACATGGAGCATGCATCCTCAAGGCGAAAGTAGGTAGCCGCTGCGGTAGGCCTCGGTGCCGGCGACATGGGCGATCACCATGCCGGCCGTGGCCATGCGGCGCAGCGAACGGGCGTACAGCAGCCCGGCGTTACGGCAATGGACGGGGGTGACGGTATCGTTGACCGGGTCGATGATTTCCGCGATCAGTTGACCCGCCTCCAGGTACTCACCGGGCAAGGCGCTGTAGACCAGCAACCCGCCCACGGGTGTCGCCACCGGCTCGACCGCGGCCAGCGGCGTGGCCGGGTAGGGCAGCTCGGGCATGGGCATCGGTTCGCCGTCGATGGCGCCGAAGCGGATCATGTACTCGATCAAGGCCTGGCAATCGAGGCTCGCCAAGCCGTGGTTGACGTCGCCCTGGCCGCGCAACTCCACGGTGACCGAAAAGCTGCCCAGGGGAATCTCGAAGCGGTCGCCGAAGCGTTCCTTGAGCTGCCACCAGAGCAGGGTGAAGCACTCATCGAACGACTGGCCGCCCGAATCGGTTGCCAGCAGGCTGGCTTCGGCACCGATGTAGCGGGCCAGCGGCTCGACCTGGGGCCAGGCTTCGGGCGTGGTGTAGAGGTGGGCCACGGCTTCGAAGTCGCAATGCAGGTCCAGCACCATGTCGGCGTCGCAGGCCAGTCGCTGCAGGGCCAGGCGCAGGGATTGCAATTGCGTGCCTGGGGTTTGCCGGGCGAGGGCATCGCGCAAGCTGGTGCGGATCAGCATCAGGTTGTGCTGCGGATCGTCGGTGAGCAGGTCCTGGATCTCGTTGCCGATCTCCTCGCTCAGGTCGACGAAGCGGCGGTTGAAGTTCTGCCCGCTCTCGGTTTCGTAGCGGCCCAGGGGCACGTCCATCAGCACTTGTTCGAGGCCGATGGGGTTGGCGACGGGCACCAGCACGATCTCGTGCCGCAGGTGGCCCGACGCCTCGAGCTCGGCCAGGCGTTGCTTGAGATGCCAGGCGACCAGCATGCCCGGCAGTTCATCGGCGTGCAGGGACGCTTGGATGTAGATTTTGCCGACGGCTTTTTCCGGGCCGAAGTGGAAGCTGTGGATCTTGCGTGCGGTCCCCGGTACCGGGGCCAGCAGGTCATGGATCTGATGGCGCATGTGCGTGTGTGTCCTGGAACAAAAGCCTTAGTGGGTCGGCCCGAGGAAGGCCAGCCATCGGCGTTCGGCGAGGCGGAAGAGGCCTACCAGCGCAAAGGTGACGGTCAGGTAGATCAACGCGGCGATCCCGAACGACTGGAACGTCAGGAACGTCGCCGAGTTGGCATCCCGGGCGACTTTCAGCACGTCTGGAACGGTAGCGGTGAACGCCACGGTCGTCGAGTGCAGCATCAAGATGACTTCGTTGCTGTAGTACGGCAGCGAGCGGCGCAGGGCCGACGGCATGATCACGTAGGCATACAGTTTCCAACCGGTCAGGCCATAGGCCTTGGCCGCTTCCACTTCGCCGTGGTTCATGCTGCGAATCGCCCCGGCGAAAATTTCCGTGGTGTAGGCGCAGGTGTTCAAGGCGAAGGCCAGGATCGTGCAGTTCATCGCGTCGCGAAAGAAGCTGTCGAGCATGGGTTGGGCGCGCACCGCCTCGATGCTGTAGATGCCGGTGTAGCAGATCAGCAGTTGGATATAGAGCGGCGTGCCCCGGAACAGGTAGGTGTAGAACTGCACGGGCCAGCGGACGTAGAACTTGGGGGAAACCCGGGCGATGGACAGCGGGATCGACACCACGAAGCCGATCAGCAGCGAGGCGCTAAGCAGCCATAGGGTCATCGCCAGGCCGGTGATATTGACGCCATCGCTGTAGAGAAACGGCCGCCAGTATTCTTGCAGGAGTTCGATCATCGCACCGCCTCCCGGGCTCCGGCGGCGTAGCGGCGTTCAAGCCAGCGCAGGATGAAGTTGGACGCGCTGGTGATCAGCAGGTAGATCAATGCCGCCAGCACCAGGAAGTAAAACAGCTGGTAGGTGCTCTTGCCCGCGTCCTGGGCCGCCTTGACCAGGTCGGCCAGGCCGATGATCGACACCAGCGCGGTGGCCTTGAGCATCACCATCCAGTTGTTGCCGATGCCCGGCAAGGCAAAGCGCATCATTTGTGGAAAGACGACGTAGCGAAAGCGCTGGCCACGCTTGAGGCCATAAGCCGTGGCGGCTTCGACCTGGCCGCGGGGGACCGCGAGGATCGCGCCGCGAAAGGTTTCGGTGAAGTACGCGCCATAGATGAAGCCGAGGGTAATCACCCCGGCGCCGAATGGGTTGATCTCGATGTATTCCCATTCCATGAAGTCGGTAAACGAGGTCAGCCAGGTTTGCAGGCTGTAGAAGATCAGCAGCATCAGCACCAGGTCCGGCACGCCGCGGATCAGCGTGGTGTAGAGCTGGGCGGGGATTCGCAGCAGTTTGACGCGGGACAGCTTGGCGCTGGCGCCCAGCAGGCCGAGCAGGACGCTCAGCAACAAGGACAGGGCCGACAGCTTGATGGTCATCCAGGTGCCTTGCATCAGCAGCGGGCCAAAGCCCTGCAGGCTGAAGGCCGAGAGCCCCAGACTTTGTAGGAATTGTTCGAACATGGACGTTGCCTTTGGCAGAAAAAAGACGCCCACCCGAGATCGGGTGGGCGCCGCGCATTATTTGCCGCTGTACAGATTCAGATCGCCAAAGTGTTTTTTCTGGATCTCGGCGTATTTGCCGTCGTCGTGTAACGCTTTGATACCTTTATCCAAAAGGGCCTTCAGCTCTTTGTTACCTTTCTTGATACCGATGGCGGTCTTGGATGGCAGCAGTTCGCTGTCCACTGGCTTGCTGACTTCGTAGCCTTCACCTTTTGGCGACTTCAGGAACCCCAGCTCAGCTTGGAGCATGTCCTGGATCGCGGCGTCGAGGCGGCCCGAGGTCAGGTCGGCGTAGACCTGGTCCTGGTTCTGATAGGCCTGGGTCTTGACGCCGGCCTTGTCCAGCACGGCCTTGGCGTAGGCTTCCTGGATGGTACCTTGCTCGTAGCCGACGGTCTTGCCTTTGAGCGAGGCAACGTCTTCGCTCAGGCCCGAGCCCTTCTTGAAGACATAGGCCGTTGGGCCGGAGAACAGCTCGCTGGAGAAGTCGATAGCCTTTTCACGGGCCGGGGTCACGGTCATGGAGGAGATCACGCCGTCGAATTTATTGGCCTTCAAGCCCGGGATCATGCCGTCGAAATCGCTTTCGACCCATTTGCATTTGACCTTCAGTTCTTCGCAGATCGCATTGCCCAGGTCGATGTCGAAACCCACCAGGCTGCCGTCGGCGGCCTTGGACTCGAACGGAGCGTAGGAAGGGTCGACACCAAAACGCAGTTCCTTGTATTCCTTGGCCGTGGCAACGCCAGCGGCCATGCACAACGCCAGTGCAGAAAGGGTCAGCAGTGCTTTTTTCATTATTGAGTCCCTAAAACCAATTTGAGCGCTTGTGGCGCGTAAGATTGTTACCGGTGAAGGTCTGAACGGTATGACGGCATAAAGGTAGCAATTTCCGCACCATAGTGCCGAACAGGTGTTTTAAAAGCACGGGTGGCGGAAGACGGAACGCGATGGTGCGCGAGGCTGAGCGTACATCAAAAAGCGCACCGGGATGGAGCGTGCTGTTCGTTGGCCCCGCGCTTTTGTGGCGAGGGAGCTTGCTCCCGCTGGAGGCGCAGCCTCCCCTTGCGGTGTGACATACAGAACCAGAGGGCCGCTTCGCGCCCCAGCGGTAGCAAGCTCCCTCGCCACAGAGGGAGCGGTGTTATTTCAGGAGGTCCTGGAGCGTTGCCAATGTGTCGGCTTCGTCGACGCTCTTGTCCTGGCGCCAGCGCAGCATCCGCGGAAAACGCACGGCGATCCCGCTCTTGTGGCGCTTGGACAGGGCGATCCCCTCGAAGCCCAGTTCGAACACCAGGGTGGGCGTGACGCTGCTCACCGGGCCGAACTTTTCCACGGTGGTCTTGCGCACGATGCTGTCGACCTGGCGCATCTCGGCATCGGTCAGGCCCGAATAAGCCTTGGCGAACGGCACGAGGGTGCGTTCGCGACTGCCCGGCGGGTTGTCCCACACGGCGAAGGTGTAGTCGCTGTACAGGCTGGCGCGCCGACCGTGGCCGCGCTGGGCGTAGATCAGCACCGCGTCGACGCTGAACGGGTCGATCTTCCATTTCCACCACACGCCCATGTCCTTGGTCCGGCCAACGCCGTACAGCGCGTTGCGGGCCTTGAGCATCATCCCTTCGACACCGAGGCTGCGAGAGGCTTCGCGCTGCCGGGCGAGGTCGAGCCAGTCCTGGCCGGTGACGATGGGTGAGGGCAACAACACCGGGCTGTGGATACGGGCGATCAGCGCCTCCAGTTGTTCGCGCCGCTCGGCTTGGGGGCGGCTGCGCCAGTCCTCGCCTTGCCATTCCAGCAGGTCGTAGGCCATCACCACCACGGGGGCGTCGTCGAGGATTTTCTTGCCCAGGGTCTTGCGCCCGATGCGCTGCTGCAACAGGGCGAAGGGCTGCACTGCCGGTTGCAGCGGTGCGTCGGGGTCGAAGGCGTCCTCGGTGACTGACTGCGGGGCTTTCCAAACCACGATTTCACCATCGATCACCGTGCCGTCAGGCAGCGCCTGGGCCAATGAGTGCAATTCCGGAAAACGTTCAGTGACCAAGTCCTCGCCTCGGGACCAGACCCACAAATGGTCGTCGCGCTTGATCACCTGGGCGCGGATTCCATCCCATTTCCACTCCACCTGCCAGTCACTGGCGGGCCCCAGCAACGCGTCGAATTGCTCCACGGGCGCGGACAACCCATGGGCCAGGAAAAACGGATAAGGCTGGCCGCCGCGCTGGGCATGTTCATCGTCGGATTCGGCTGCGATCAGCTTGAGGTAGCTGGCCGCCGTGGGGCGATGGGACAGATCGGTGTAGCCCACCAGTCGCTGGGCCACCCGTTTGCTGTCCAGCCCGGCCATGCTCGCCAGGGCCCGGGTCACCAGGAGCTTGGACACGCCGACGCGGAAACTGCCGGTGATGAGTTTGATGCAGAGCATCAGGCTCGCTCGGTCGAGCTGCGCCCATAGCGCCGGAAGCCGTTCAGCCAGGACTTCAGGCGATTCACCGCGCAACGGCAGCAGTTTCTCCTCGACCCACAGCGCCAGGCCTTCATCGGAGCTGTGGGGCGATTCAGGCAAGACTAACGAAATGGTTTCGGCCAGGTCGCCCACGGCCTGATAACTTTCCTCGAACAGCCAGAGCGACAACCCGCAGACCTGGGCCGCCAAATCCCGGAGGATTTTTACCGGCACCAACTGCCGCGGACGCCCACCGGAGAGGAAATACACGGCCCAGGCGGCATCTTCCGGCGGTGCCTTGCTGAAGTAATCTTGCATGGCGGCAAGCTTGGCGTTGCTGGACGTGGTGGCGTCCAGTTCGGCGTACAGCTCGGCGAAGGCTTTCATGACGCCGCCTCGCCGCTCTCGACCGCCGTGGCGAGGTCTTCCTCATCGTCGCCGTACTCCGTGGTGAACCCCTGGGCGTCGAGGCCTTGCTCGCAGAGGTGGCGCACCAACACGGCGACCGACCCGTGGGTGACCATGACCCGCTCGGCGCCGGTCTGTTCAATGGCCCAGAGCAGGCCAGGCCAGTCGGCGTGATCGGACAGCACGAAACCCCGGTCCACGCCGCGTCGCCGACGCGTACCGCGCAGGCGCATCCAGCCACTGGCGAAGGCGTCGCTGTAGTCGCCGAAGCGGCGCATCCAGCTGCTGCCACCGGCAGAGGGCGGGGCGATGACCAGCGCCTGGCCCATGATTGGATCGTTCTTTTTGAAATCGCCGGCGTAGAGCGTCGGTGGCAAGTGAACGCCTGCCTCGCGATAGACCCGGTTCAGCGGTTCCACCGCGCCGTGGGCGAGGATCGGTCCGAGGCTTTCATCGATACCGTGAAGAATCCGCTGGGCCTTGCCGAAGGAATAACAGAACAACACGCTGGCCCGGCCGGCGGCAATGTTTGCGCGCCACCACTGGTTGATCTCCTCGAAGACCTGCGCCTGGGGTTGCCAACGATAGATCGGCAGGCCGAAGGTCGATTCGGTGATGAAGGTATGGCACTTCACCGGTTCGAACGGCGCGCAGGTGCCGTCAGGCTCGACTTTGTAGTCCCCCGACGCCACCCAGACCTCGCCTTGGTACTCCAGCCGCACCTGGGCCGAGCCCAGGACGTGGCCGGCGGGGTGGAAACTCAAGGTTACGCCGTGGTGTTGCAGGCGTTCGCCGTAGGGCAGGGTTTGCAGGTTGATGTCCTGGCCCAGGCGGGAACGCAGAATGCCTTCGCCAGGTGCCGCCGCCAGGTAGTGTTGGTTGCCGCTGCGGGCATGGTCGCCGTGGGCGTGGGTGATGACCGAGCGTTCCACCGCGCGCCACGGGTCGATGTAGAAATCCCCGGGCGGGCAGTACAAGCCTTCGGGGCGGGCAATGACAAGATCCATGCAGTCACCGGAGCGATGGGCTTGTCAGGTAGAGGCGAGGGCGGGGGGAGAAGTTCTATCGGGTTTTCGGGGTGGATGGTGTTCAGGGTTGAGATAAATCCTACCGCATAAGCGAGATAAATCCGGGCTATTCCGGGCTAGGCTGGCACAAACTGGGACAGCCTATGCAATACCGTTGCAACCAGTGCAATGAAAACGCCCCGCTCAGTCATCGACTGGCGGGGCGAACATATCGACCTGGCGACGCGCAATTTCATCCTTTCGAACCGCCTTAACGATCTTATAGATCCACTGAAGCGATACCCCCCACTTGCGCGCCAGGTCGCTTTGATTGGTGCCGTTGAACTCCTCGTAGATCTGCCGATCCCGCCGGCTCAGCTTGCCCGCCAGCCCCATGGGAAAATAGACATTCTGCCCACCCCAATGCGCTGCCATCCGATCGGCGACCTCAGTGGCCACATGGCGAGCGGCCTCATCATCCATCGACACCAACTCGCCAAGCGCAGCCGCAACGTGTTCGGTCAGATCAACGAGCAGTTCCGGCCCCTTGCTTCGGAAGTCACTCATACATCAGTCACCGCAGCATCTAGGGCCAGATTCATTGATCCTGCTCCTTCACTGGCGTGAACCAAGCCACATCAACACCCCGAACTGTCACGATGTTACAAGTCAACGGCCCCGCGACTGAATAGCGAATCCCCCTCAGCTGAGATCCAAATCGGCGCATAAACAGCCCAAGACTGTCCTGCTCGATAAAGATCCTATTGTCCAAGAACACCAAAAGCATGATCGAGACCCCAGCTTCACGGATGTCACGAGTCAACTCATTGAAGGCGGCCAGTTGCGCCGGAAACGCCTCCGTCAAAATACTCAACGGCTTGACCGGCGCCGCATCCCTTACCAGATCCAGAGAATCCATCTCAAACCCCCTTAACAACATCGGCGGTCACCTTAGGCACCCCCAACTGAGCAGCCAAGTTCATCGCCGCAATCACCAAATTGCCAATCGCCAATGGATAAAGCAGCGAAACAGTCCCATCACGCCCCCCATAGCGAGTAGGCTGAGACAACCGCGCCGCAATCGCCTCAATGGCACCGTCATCAATGACGTCCCCCAGCACCTTGCCCACCCGATCAAAGCGGAACGTCAAAAACTCCCCCAAACGCGAATGCACTACCGGCATCAACTTGACCCGCTCACAACGCTGCACCACCTCACGCACATCCGCGTTGCGCTCACTCAACTTCACCCCAAGCTCAGGCTGACCGATCATGATGATGCTCACCAACTTAGTGAACCCGATCTCCAACTCCAGGATGCGCTTAAGGTGCTTCAACGTCGGAACCGGCAAACTGTGCGCCTCCTCAAGTACCAGGCAATGGCGATACCCAGCCGCATGCGACTCCTTCAACGCCTTATGGACCTGAGCGAAACGCGCCTCAGGGCTACTTTTGGGCTTCGACAACGGCGCAACAGCCGCCATCATCGACTCGGCGATATGCGTGCTCTTCAACGACTTGCCCTTAGCGTCGTTATCCTCGGAAGCCAACACATACGGTTCAATGATCATCACCGGATCATTGTTCTCGGCAATGCGGTTCACCAGATCCCGGCGAAGCGTACTTTTGCCGGCCCCCGATTCCCCCTCAACCGCCAGAAACCCACCGTGCCGGGCCGTCTGATACATCGCCTCACGCACATAACGAATCTCCGGGCTCACCCACATATCCTGCGCACACTGCAACTCATCAAACGGATCACGAAACAAACCAAACGCCTTGCGAGTGGCTGGCTGCAGTACTTGTTTGGGCAATAACATCGATTCCTCCTCCCCGGACGCCCCCTTCACAAGGGCCGAACCTGCCGTATTGGCATACGGCCGATCCACTTCATCAAAAGCGTTACCAATAGCGGCATCATTGACGCCGGACTCCGCCAAGAACCCCCGAATGCGTCCCCGCAAAACCTCACCGTCAAGACGGCGAGGCCAAAGGTTGTGGTTCACCAACTGCGCAATTGTTGCGCAACTCAAGTTCAGCGAATGAGCCAACGCCGCCTGAGGTCGGCCCACATCCTGCAAAATCCTTTTCAGCTTCAACATCACTCAACTCCAATCGAATGGCGCATGACCTCAGCGGGCCGTTTCAACTCAGCCTCAACCGCCTCAATCTGTTCTTGGGGAACACCCTCTGGAAACCGCGTCAGCAACCAACCAAACGTCTGAGCCGACCAAAGATTGCCCAAACGCGGACGCAGAAGCTTCGCCGCCTCAACATGACTCAGCGGGGCAATCTCAACAGTGGGAGCATTAAAATCCAGATGCGTACCACGCCGCGGCAGATAAGCCGGCAGCACGGTGTCATTGACGTGCTTATGTGGATCGATCAGCCCACCAAACGGCACGGCCTTCGATTTGCGGGCGGCCTGCGCATCGGCCTGATTGCTCGTCCCCGTCGCAATCTGCTCCAACACCTTGCGCGACACCTGGGCCGGCGTCTCAGCGTGGCGCTTATACCGCTCACCGAGCATCGCAGACGACTCGGCAAACCCGAACGCATCCACCCCAACGCGCTCAATCACGTGATAGCACTCACGCCCATCATCGCCCACCAGCACCGCAATCGCCGAGTCCTTATCGCGCCAGCAATTGCGAGTGATCAGCAACTGATCACCCACCATCACATCCGGCACTGAACTCACATCAAACTGCGAGCCGCGAAACGAAACCCTCAGCAAATTGCTCACCTTGCGGTTTTCCGGCGTACTCACCGCCAGTTCGCGGCACACCTCAACGCTTGGTGCCAGGCGCAACTGCTCCGGCTTAATCAACTGCCAAACGCCATACCGGGTACGCCGCGTGCGGGTATGAATCGACGTCCCATTGAAATACCGCATCCACTGACCGGCCCACGCATTGATCTGCTCCAGACTCGTGGCGGCCTGAAACTTCAGAGCGCTCTCAAACTCACGCTCAACAATATTGTGGGCCTGCTCAACCTGGCCCTTGGCCCGCGCATTACCGGGCCTATGAATCATCAAATCAACCGACAGAACACGGCAAAGATTGCGAAAAATACCACTCGTCATCGCCGCCCCAGGGTCCGTCATCAACACCCAAGGCACCCCATGAAAAGGGTCCGACTCACTGCGCTTCTGCATTGCATTAATCAACACACTGCACAGATTCTCAGCCGACTCCGCCCCCAACACATACTCCACATACAGCGTGCCGCTCGTATGATCGGTAATCACATACCGCCACAGCCGCTGGCGTTCGATCTTCTTCAGGTTCGCGGGCTTGCCGTCATAGAACTCGGCCTTGTTCATCACCCGAGCACCATCATCGGCCAGATAAAACTGCGTCGATATCGAGGCATCAATCTGCCAAACATGATTGGGATGCTGACTCGCCAACGACACCGCCGGGGCGTCCTGCAAAAGCTGTTCGGGATGCAACTTATAAGCGCGCAACGCCCGGCTAATCGCACTGCGACTCAAAGGTCGAAACTCGCCCGTAGCCTCATCCAACCTGCCAGCCATCACCAAGTTATTGCTGCGCAGGCGCTCGACGGCTCGCTCAATCGTCGACAACTGCTTATTGTTCGCCCGGATCGATTCCAACAACACCGCCGAAATCAACCGCGCTTCCTCAAGCGGCAACGCACTGCAACCTGCATCACTGCGCCGCTTACGCGGCTTCGCCAAACGCACCGCCTTCAACTGGCGTTGCAGGGTAGAAATCGACACCCCTAAAGCCAGCGCCCCAGCTTCGTAAATAGCCGTACGCTCACCGTGCATAGCCGCATCAGCGCGCCGTGCGACCTGCATCAACTGCTCAATGTGTACTGGATTCATCAATCAGGCCTCCGCAGGCGTCATCCACGCCACGCCATTCGCCTGATTTGGCAAGTTGAACTCGCTGCGAACCGCCCCCAGCGTAATCTCCAACTGCCGAATCAAACCGGCCCTAAAGACACGGTGGTCCTCGCCACCGACAGCCAACGCCTCCAGCTTCGCAAACCCCTCGCGTAGCGGCCCCAACACACTGGCCTCGGCCTCATAAGCGATCGCCGATACCTCCGCACGCAAAGCCTTCGCCGCCTCATCGGCAGGCATCGCCTGAATCCGCTTGCGAGCCAGCTCCAACTCCCGCCGAGCCTTATCCAACTCACCAGTCTTCCTCGCCATCACCTCGCTTTGCGCGGCGTAATCAGCCTTCGCCTCATCAAGTCGCCGGCCCAGCGTCTCTTTCTCCTTGATGTGCTTGGCAATCATCTCCTCAGCCAGATCAACAAACGCCTCCTTATCGCCGGCTTTCGCCACCTCAACCAGCGCCGCCTGCTGGTCCTGCGGCAATCGCCGATACTGGCGCAACTCCCGGTAACCAATCCCCATCCGCGACATCGAATCCAGCGCCTCCTCACCGAAGGCCCGCAGGTTCGCAATATCCCGATCCACCTGATCAACCGAGCGTCCCAGCAACCCACAAAACTCATCCCACGTACCGCTCAACGTTCCCGCACCGTGCGGACTTTTGCGCCCGGCCAAGCCTCGATACAGCTTGTTCTCCTTCACAAACGCCAACTTCGACGTCCGCACCGTGCGGGAAAACGCCTCAAACACCCCGGCCATTTGCGTCTGGCCCAGCAACTGATTCACCGTGTCGCACTCTTCACTGTGCGAGGCCAACAGCGCAGCCATCGCATTCTGATCAGCCGTCAACATCACCCCATCCAACACAGGCAACGCCAGCGCCTCCGCGGGTATGCTCTTGCTCCGTGCCATACAACCCTCCTTAAACAATCGACCCAGCGGCAATCCGCTGATTGATTTCCTGCATACGGCCCGTCAAACGGGCCATGTGCTCGGCATGCGCCTGCGCGATCTGCAACACACCCACCGAGTGGGCAAAGCGGCCGTTATCCAGCTTCACCGCCAAGCCTTCCTCAATCAGCGTTTGCATCGCTCGCGTGATATTGCTGGGACTGTCCTGCGTCAGATGGGCCAACTCCGCATTACTCAACCCCGTCACCGTGTGGCCCTTCAACGCCTTCAGCGCACGCAAAACACGTGCGGCCGCCGACACTGAGCGATTCATAACCTCGCCTCCGGCATAAACAATTCAGGTAAATTGACGACATCAACCCCCTTGGCTCCGACTCGCGGTGGGGTCCGGTAGGTGTTGAAAACAACGAAAAAGGTGTGAATTCGTGGCTTTTTTGTAGGAAGTTTCTTTTTTTGCTCTGCGTACCCACGCGGCCTAGGTTTTAAAGCGGTAGATTCCAAATTACCGATATGATTTTTCATCACGAGCCTCACGCCACAAAACGGTTGAGCTCAAGGGCCGCTGCCGGATCAGTACAAATTTCTCCGGCCTTAAGACCCAACTTGATCGCGATCTGATGGGCCTGACCTCGTACACACTTTTTGCGCCCACCCAACACCTCGAACACCAGGTTGGGTGAGAAACGATTTGCGATTGCCCATTGGGTAATCGAGATACCTTTGGCCTTAAGCTCAGCTCGGGCCTGATCTGCTGTACGTAGCTCCATGGGTTCACTCCGGGGGGCTAATGGCGCCACTTGGGTGCCGACTAAGTTGCCGTTCGTGGTCGGACGGTGTGAATTGATATTGGAACCAATCGGTTCCCATGAAAAGGCTTTTTGGCAACCGAATGGTTTCTTTTTGTGAGCGGCTGCGCGCCGAACGAACGCGACTTGGCCTCAACCAGACCGACTTCGCGGCACTGGCCGGCGTGACAAAAAAAACGCAGATGCTCTACGAAGCAGGCGAACGTGTACCCGACGCCAACTACCTAGCTGCCATCACCGAAGCCGGTGCCGATACGTACTTCATCATCACCGGGCAAAAAATCGACGCCACGCCGCCCGCCACGCCCTGGACGCCCGTCGATGGCGAAAAGCTCTGCCGAATCATCGAAATGCTAGAGGCCGCCGCCAAACAAGCCGGTCGGCGCTGGCCGGCCAAAAAATTGGCCGAAGTGGCCGCCGAGATCTACAACGCGCTGGGTGAAGATCAAGGGTTTGATCAACCACGCGTTGAGCGAATATTGAAGTTGGTAGTGAATCGCTAAATAGCAAAGGAGTTCTATGCGAAGAGAGGACGAGGCCCTGGTTAACAATCTGTCAGCCAGGCTTTCTGAGGAAATCGAAAATCTCCCCAGGGATGGAAAAAATCGCGAACTCACCATCAAGATCAAGGGCAACCGGGGGCACATCAACCTCGGCCATCAAATCTTTGACATAAAGACCGCCAAAGCGCCCCCGCCAGAAGGCAGTGACCGCGCACGAGAGTGTCCGCAATGTCACCACTGCACCTGGCGCTACACGCAACTGTGCATGCACTGCGACTACAACCTGCACCGCCACGACAAAGTTGCTGAGCAGGAAAAAGAACGGGCACGCCAAGAGCGCCACAATCTCAAGGTGCTGAAAATTGCAGTCTGCTGCGCGGGCATTACCGCGCTGAGCGTTATCGTCATGGAATTCCTGCCCGAAACGCCAGAAGCCTTGGCCCTAGGCCTGACAGGCGTCCTTGGTTTCCTCACACTCATGATCATGAGGTCACACAAATAGAACGCTGGTGGACAGCACTGTAGTTGCCAGCTTTTAACGGTCAGGGACGACCAACGACACTTTAAAAGGAGGTTTCAATGACCGAGAAAAAACGCAGCACGCCTTGGAATGATCGGCCAACCGCCGAAAAAATTGCACTGATCGTCGGCTGGTTAATCATCGCAAGCCTCATGGCTTACGCATTCCTGCCGAACAAACCCGAACCGGGCGCGCCCTCATTAGGCAGCGAATCTGAAGCGCTTCCCTCCGCAGCCCAACACAACCGCGCCAGTGCACAGGCCTTGAGCAGTGCAACCCGCTTCCTATCGCAACTGGATAGCGCAATGGCCGAAGGTATGTACATATTGAAGGCCAACCAGCTACCTGAACTGGCCGCCCACAGCCAACTATTCAAATCATTGCTTGAAGAGGGCTACGCGCAATTTGGCCGCTCCGTATTTCAACCCTTGGGTCGGTGCAGCTCGGCGGCTGTCTTTGCCAACAGCTGGTGGCAGGCCCAAGTGACTGCCGTTCACCAAGGAGGTACTGAGACGATTCCCGGCGCGATCCAAAGCCACTTGGATGAGTACACACTCAACCGAGCTGACTGCCTGCAAAGCGCGGCCCCCTCAGCCGACACCGCTACGTCAACCATCGAAAAAACACGACCGATTGGTCAGCGCACTTATCAGCGATGACCTGCTGAGAGCAACGCGTCGATGCAGGTGGCGACAAGCAGAAATCGCCAAAAGCTGCCTGTTGATGGAATAATGGCAAATAGATGGCTATGCTTACTTGACTGCCGGAGGATGACCTCGACTTCAATAATCGCCACGCCAAGCCTAAGTGGCAGGTGCGAATTGCAATTTTCAACCCTAATCAAGATCGGCCGATGCAAAACACTTTGAAAACTTTGGCTTACTTACCGATGCTTTGGGCCACATTAGCCAGCGCAACGTCACCATGCACAGGTGATGGGTGCGTCGACGAAGCATCGGCTTCCCTTATTGCACCCTATGATTTTTTCGAAGCCAAGTGCTCTTCGGTGAATCCTGGTATGCGGGAGCGATACTCTGCGGTGGCCGCCCACCTCCTACAGGATGCGGACGCAGACACCCTCAAAAACTTGCGGGCTTCGCAAGCCTACGCTCGTGTATTCGCCAAGATAGAGTCGAAGGCGAACTCATTAAGCTCAGATGAGCTTGGCAATGCTTGTGAGAATTTTTCGAAAGAAAACTAAGGCCCAGAAAAAAAGAGCAAAAAACGAATCCAACCAGAACAATGAGCATCGATATGTCGAAACAGCTATTCACGTTCCTTCTTATGGGAACCCTGTCTACCTCTGCTCTAGCCCTCCAAGAGCCCGCACAGCAGACGCTCAAGTACGATGGCAATGAACTACTTCGCGCATGCCACGAGTGGAGCAATTCGGATGCATCCCGAAGAGACCCGTTCCGGGCCGGCTACTGCGTTGGTACCATACTTAGCGCGAAGAGCACGATATCCGCTTTGCAACAGGCTCAATTGATGAAGCCATTCGTGTGCGTTCCCAAGGGTATTATTAACAGCGAGTTGATTAAGTTGGTGATGCTGCGCCTGGAAGACGATGAGCAGTTGCGCCAGATGAATCAAAACGTGGCTGTCGCCAGTGCGCTATCGGATGCCTACCCTTGCCGATAGGACAGCGCCCTTTGGGGGGGCATGATTTGCCCTGGCATCCCACATGTGAGGGCGCAGCCCTACCTGTTTTGTCTCACTCATAATTTGCGGGAGCGGCTTCCAGATATGCGTGAAGTTGCGACAAGAATATGCAGTGGCCCTTGATTTTAGCCAGCTCCGTCATCAGCAGATCAATCCGGAAAATCATCAGCTTCGCGTTGCCACCTTCCGGCGCAATACCATCGCGCTTTTTTGCGTCTGTCGCGCTTCTTGAGAGAGCCACCAGATGCTTCCCATCCGAGTACCGGTGAACGACCCAGTGAGAGAATGTGTGTCGGAACACTCTGTGCATCTCAAACGTCTCCACCGCGGAGATGATGCCGGCCTTGTCAATATTCAGGGCGGTCTCATGAGCTTCTTTTTTTGTGTGGATCAGGACGTCGGTATCGTTCAGTGAGTATGCCGAATCACTTGAAGTACCAAGCCGACGCTCTTGAAGCATAGCGATGAGCCCACGGCACAATGCGTCTGCCACGCAGTACATCTGGATAAGTTCGCCGATCAGGGCGAGATCCTCCTTGCCGACACCCAACAGGAGTCGTGGCAACTCACGAGTACCTTCAGCGCCCTCCAGTAGACGCATAATCTCGCGCGTCTCTTCATCGACCGATCCAACCATTGAATTGTCAGCTTCCATTTTTTTGACCTCGTGATGCCGGAGCTAGCGGATAGACCTAGGCGGCTGTTGTGCAATGGCTACGTACTCGGGTGCTGGTTTGCAGCTTACCTCAACAGAATCTCTTTGTTGTCTGTTCGGTTAACCATCTCCTTAAACCCGATTAAAAGCCCCTCCAGCCCACGCCGCCCACCATAGCGGCGTCAGCACATCCAGCGTCCCACCCCAGGGGCGCCACGACTGGAGGCAACCCCCATGCGACCCGAACACCCCCGCGGCATCCGCAACTACAACCCCGGCAACATCCGCCACACCCAAGGCATCCGCTGGCAAGGCACAGCCCCCAACCAGACCGACAGCCAATACGTCCAATTCATCAACCCACGCTGGGGCATCCGCGCCATCGCCCGCGTCCTCATCACCTACCAAGACAAACGCCGCGCCGCCGACGGCAGCCCCATCGACACCGTGCGCGAAATCATCGAACGCTGGGCACCTCCCACAGAAAACAACACCGACGCCTACGTCATCAGCGTCGCGCGCGCCCTAGGCTTAGACCCCGACGTAGCCAGCGTCGACGTCTACGACTTCGAAATCATGCGCGCCCTGGTCACCGTCATCATCCGCCACGAAAACGGCGCGGGTCCCTTACCAGGCGGCCGCTGGTACGGTGACACCATCATCGCCGACGGCCTATTACTGGCAGGCATTGAGCGCGGTATTGCCCACGGCCAGTTCAAAGGGCCGACAGCATGAGACTGATCACCGACTGGCGCCACAGCTACAAGCTCTACAGCCTCCAAATCAGCTTGGTCATCGCCCTGGTAGCGTTCGCCCAACTGGACCTATTGCCGCTCTGGCAACCCCAGCTCTCACCCAACGCCTACGCCACCCTCAACAGCGCACTGGCCATCCTCCTGTTCGTCGCACGCCTAATCAAACAAAGCCCAGGGCGCTAAGCCAACCTCAAGACCCGGAGCCCTGAATGAACCTCAACGAACTCAACTTCGGCTTCCAAACCGTCCAGTGGCTGGTCCTCACCGTACTCGCCCTCTACACATGGATCACCAAACGCCAAACCGCCAGCACCCAAGAACTGCTCGAACTGCGCACCCGCATCGTCGCCCTCGAAGAACACGTCCGGCACCTGCCAGACCCGTCGGCCATCACCGACCTTCTGGGCGACATGAAAGCCATCCGCGCCGAACTCTCCGGCGTCAAAGACGCCCTCAGCCCCTTGGCCCGGTCGCTGGACCGCATCAACGACTACCTACTGCGAGAAAAAACATGACCCCCTACGCCGACTACCTGCGCCACGACATGCGCCTGGTCATCCTGCGGCTGCTGGCTGAAATGCCCGGCTACCGCGCCAACAGCTCCGTCCTCAACACCGCCCTCGACAACTTCGGCCACACCGCCAGCCGCGACCAAATCAAAACCGAACTGCACTGGCTCACCGAACAGGGCGCCGTCACCCTGGCCGACATCGGCCCGGTACTGGTCGCCACCCTCACCGAACGCGGCCAAGACATCGCCGCCGGCCGCGCCCGCGTGCCCGGCATCAAACGCCCGGGAGCCTGACCATGGTTGGCAAATCCTCCATCAACCGTCTGCCGCCCATCGTCAAGGCCTACATACAAAAGCTCCTGCGCGAAGACCGCCTGACCCTCGACGACATGCTCGCCGACATCCACCGGCGTTTCCCCAACGAAAAGCCCCCCAGCCGCAGCGCCCTGGGCCGCTTCAAAGTCGGCTTCGACGAACTCATCGACAAAGCCCGTCAGCAACGCGAAATGGCCGAAGCCTTCGTCGGCGCCTTCGGTGAAGACGCCACCGACAAAACCGGCGCCTTACTCGTCGAAGCCATCTCGACCCTGACCTACCAAGCCGCCATGGGCGCCCACGAAAAAGACGACGTCACCGTCGCAGAAGTCTCCGCGCTGGCCCGCGCCGCCAAAGCCACCATGGAAGCCCGCACCCTCAGCGTCAAAGAGCGCCAGACCATCGAAAAAGCCACACGCGAACGCCTGCTCCAAGAACAAGCCGCCGAACTCGACAACGCCGTCAAAGCCCAAGGCATGACCGAAGACCAAGCCCTGTTCTGGCGCCAGAAGTTCCTCGGCGTCAAACCATGAAGCCGTCCTCCAGCACACTGCGCGTCATCGAATGGGACGAGTTGCCGCCCAGCGTCCGTCAGATCCCCGAGGGCTACAACCCGCTGGCCGAAGGCATTCTCATGGTCCACCAATCCCAATGGCTGGCCATCGACGCCCACATCAAGCTCTGTGAAAAAGGCCGCCGCACCGGCATCACCTTCGCCGAAGCACTGGACAGCGTCATCACCGCCGCCTCGCAAAAAGTGGCCGGCGGCATGGACTGCTTCTACATCGGAGACACCAAAGAAAAGGGCCTGGAATTCATCGGTTACTGCGCCAAATTCAGCCGCGTCATCGCCGAAGCGCAGGCCTCCGGCGTCAGCCAAATAGAAGAATTCCTCTTCCAAGACCAAGACAACACCGGCAACACCCGCCACATCAACGCCTACCGCATTCGCTACGCTTCAGGCTTCAAAATCGTTGCGCTCTCCAGCAACCCGGCCGGCGTACGCGGCCTGCAGGGCAAAGTCATCATCGACGAGGCCGCCTTTCACCGTGACGTCTCGGCCGTGCTCGACGCCGCCACCGCGCTGCTCATCTGGGGCGGTCGCATCGTCATCATCAGCACCCACAACGGCAAAGCCAACGCCTTCAACCAAATGGTCAGCGACATCCGCGACCAGCGCTACGGCAGCAGCGCCCAGGTCTTTCGCGCTACCTTCGACGACGCCGTCGCCAACGGCCTGTTTGAACGGGTCTGCTTCATGGCCGGCAAGCTCGCCACGGCCCAAGACAAAGAAGCCTGGTACAAACAAATCCGCAACGCCTACGGCCCGCGCAAAGCACAGATGCGCGAAGAACTCGACGCCATCCCCCGCGACGGCAACGGCGTCTGCATCCCCGGCGTCTGGATCGAAGAAGCCATGCGCCCCGGTCGCAGCGTCCTACGCCTGGCCCTGGACGACGACTTCACCCAACAGCCGGTCTACCGGCGCGAGGCCTACGTCGACGACTGGATCGAGCGCTACCTGGCGCCGCTACTGCAACCGCTCAACCCCGAGCACCGCCACTTCCTCGGCATGGACTACGCCCGGCACCGCGACTTCTCCATCATCTGCCCGATGTCCGTTGACCAAGCACGGCATCGCGACGTCCCGTTTGTGGTGGAAATGCACAAAGTGCCCACCCGGCAACAACAGCAAATCCTGTTCTACATCCTGCGCCGGCTGCCGCGTTTCGTCGGCGCGGCCCTGGACGCCACCGGCAGCGGCGAAACACTCGCCGAAGACACCGCCGACGCGTTCGGCCACAACCGCATCCAACAAGTCAAAATCACCCGCGCCTGGTACGGCGCCTGGATGCCCAAATTCGTTCAACTGTTCGAAGACGCGACCCTCACGCTGCCCAAAGACGACTCCCTGCACCAAGACATTCGTGCCATCGAAACCGTCGACGGCATCCCCATGATCGTCAAAGCCCGCAAACAAGACCTCAAAGACCCCGACCTCTACCGTCACGGCGACTTTGCCGGCGCCGGCGTGCTGGCCAACTTCGCCACGCTGGAGGTCGCCAGTGGCCCGGTCACCGTCAAATCACGCCGCCCACGCCAGGGCCAACGCCTCACTCAGGGGTACGCATGAACACAACCGGTGTATGGGTCAGCCCCACCGAATTCATGAGCTTTGCAGAGACCAAGCGCGGGCCCTCGCTCAAACAGCACATAGCCACCCGCGGCCGCGCACAGGCCAGCGACTTCACCAGCCACTTGCCCAACCCCGACCCTATCCTCAAAGCCCAGGGTAAAGACATCGCCATCTACCGCGACCTGCGCAGCTCAGCCTTGGTCGGCGGCAACATCCGCCGCCGCAAGGCTGCGGTCCTGTCCCTGGAGCGAGGCCTGCAACGTGAACAAACCAGCCGCAACGTTGAGCGCTTCGTCACCGATTGGCTCGCCGACCTCGACCTGGACCGCATCATCCGCGAAATGCTCGACGCCCCCTTGTTCGGCTACCAGCCCATCGAACTGCTATGGCAGCCGTTGGGCAGGCACTGGGTACCGCAAGACCTGCTCGGCAAGCCGGCTGAATGGTTCTTCTACGACAAAGACAACGCGCTGCGCTTCCGCGCCAAAGACGCCGGCCCAGACGGCGAGCTCTGCGACCCGCAGCGCTTCATCGTGGCCCGCCAAGACGCGACCTACGCCAACCCCTACGGTTTCCCAGACCTGAGCATGTGCTTCTGGCCGGCCACCTTCATGAAAGGCGGCCTCAAGTTCTGGGTTCAATTCACCGAAAAGTACGGCAGCCCCTGGGTCATCGGCCAACACCCACGCGGCGCCACCGACGGCGAAACCGAACTGCTGCTCGACAGCCTCGAAGCCATGGTCCAAGACGCCGTCGCCGCCATCCCCGACGACGCCAGCGTGCAAATCATCGAAGCCGCCGGCAAAGCCGGCAGCGCCGACGTCTACCGCCAACTGCTCGAATACTGCCGCAGCGAAATCAACGTCGCCATGCTCGGGCAAAACCAGACCACCGAAAAAGACACCAACCACGCCAGCGCCACCGCCGGTGCCGAAGTCACCCAAGACATCCGCGACGGTGACGCCGCTATTGTCGCCAGCGCGCTCAACGCCTGCATTCGCCACGTCGTAGACCTCAACTTCGGCCCACACGTCGTCGCACCGCACTATGCGCTGTGGCAACAAGAAGAAATCGACAAATCCCTCGCCCAGCGCGACAAAGCACTGACCGAGTCCGGCGTAAGGTTCACCAACGCCTACTGGCAGCGCACCTACAACCTGCAAAACGGTGACCTACAACAAGCACCGATCCAAGGGGACAAACCCGCATTCGCCGAAACCACACAACACCGGGCGCCGGATCAAGCCGCCCTTGATCAAGCCATCGACAGCCTGCCATCCGAGCCCTTAAACCAACTCACTGAAAACCTCGCCAACCTCATGTTCATGGCCGACACCTGGGGCCGCCTAAGCGCATCCGCAGACCGGGAAGACTGACATGGCCAGCCCCGCAAAGCAGCTCGACCCTGCGGACCTAAAGATCATCTTCGGCCTCGAACCCGCCAACGCCATCGCCTACCTGAAAGCCAAGGGCTACACCATCACCCGGCATTGGCAAGACATCCTCGACCAGGCCCACGACCACGCGTTCACTGTCGCTAAAGCCATGCGCCTGGACCTGCTCACCGACATCCGCGCCGCCCTCGAAACCGCGCTCCAACAGGGCCAAACCCTCCAGCAGTTCACCGCCAACCTCAAACCCGTCCTACAAGCCCAAGGCTGGTGGGGCCGGCAAGTCATCGTAGACAGCCAAGGCACCGCCGAAACCGTCCAGCTGGGTAGCCCGCGTCGGCTCAAAACCATCTACCAGACCAACCTGCAAAGCGCCTACATGGCTGGCCGCAAAGCCGCCATGGAACAAACCACCGAGACCCACCCGTACTGGATGTACATCGCCGTCCTCGACGGCAAAACCCGCAGCAGCCACCGCGCCATGCACGGCCAAGTCTTCCGCCACGACGACCCCATCTGGTCAACCATCTTCCCGCCCAACGGATTTAACTGCCGCTGCCGCGTCATCGCGCTGAGCGAAGCCGCCGTCAAACGCCGCGGGCTCACCGTAGTCTCCAGCCAGGGGAAGACCTTCACCGAAACCGTCGAGACCGGCACCGACAAACGCACCGGGGAAATCAGAACAGCAACCGTGGGAGGCATCCGAATCACCAACGCCCAAGGCCACAGCATCACATTCCGCACGGACCCAGGCTTCAACCACGCCCCCGGCACCGGCCTGAATTAATGCGCCCCCCGTGGCGAGGGAGCTTGCTCCCGCTGGGCTGCACAGCAGCCCCAACCCAGCCCAACCAATACTTCCTGGCCCACCACAAACCAATATGGAAGGCACCCCATGTTCATCATCGAACTAGACCATCAACACCTGCAGCAGACCCTAAGCAAAGTGGAGCAGACCATCGGCGACCTAACGCCACTCATGCACAGCCTGGCCGGCGAGCTAGCCAGCCAAACCGAAGAAAACTTCGAACATGAGGGCCGCCCCCAGTGGCCTGAGCTTTCCGACGTCACCACTGGACGCCGAGCCGAAATCGGCCACTGGCCTGGAAAAATCCTGCAAGTCAGCGCTGCTGGGCTGGCTGCCTCGATCGCCATCCAAGCGACAGACAGCACGGCGCTGGTGGGTAGCAACAAGCCCTATGCGGCAATGATGCAGTTCGGTGGGGATCAAGCTGATTTTCCGCAGCTGTGGGGTGATATCCCGGGCCGGCCGTACTTGCCCATGGATGCTGAAGGCAACCTGCAGCCTGAAGCTGAAAGGGCCATTCTCGACTTGGTTTTGGCTCATTTGGAAGAAGCAGCACGTTTCTAGGGGGCGCATCCATCGCACGGCCTGACAACGGAACGGAAAAAAAAATATTCCTCGCCGTTGCGCTTCGCTTTTTCTCGGCTAGTATCAAAATGACATCGCGCACCCAGATTAAGGAAAATCGATGAACACACTTATCGGGCTTATCGGGCTTAGCTTCATTCTGAGCGGTTGCGCAAGTGGTACAGCTGACCAGCCGACAAAGATCATCGTAAATCCTTCTCCTATCTGGCCTTGGGATCAAAAGGATGATGACGATAACGATAAAAATGACAATAGAGTTCCTCTCAACGGTTGTCGTAATAATTACTGCAGTGACAACGACATGTTCGCAGCGATGCTTGCGACAGGCACGTACTGCAGGCAGGTCAGCAATTATTATGAGAACGGCGGGAACATCAACTCGGGCACCCGGTTAGCTGTCAAAGTGCTTGGCGTTCTGGCGGGAAGCGTCTTTGGTATTACCGCAGGTGGATCGGCAGCAAAGGCTTGGTCAGGTTTATCGGGCGCAACCAATGGCATTCAGGCCGATTTGAGCGACAACGCATCCGCCCGCTCAAATCGAGCACGAATCGTTAGCAAAATCCTGGCGGATTATAACGTGGAGGTAAAGGCGTTACTCAGCGACAAGGACCCCACAGTGCAGGTGCGGCGGCAGATTGTATGGGCATCTATTAATACATCGAATCGTTGCGCGACTGAAGCTGAGATAGAACCTGAAAATGCGGCTAAAAAAGTAGAGGCTCAGGTCGCAGAAATCAAGAAAACGATTCAGGACAGCAAAGACTCCCAGGCAGCAGCAGCAGCAGCACCACCACCACCAGCACCAGCACCAGCACCAGCACAGCCTATACCCAAACCTGCACAGTAATATCCTAGGCCGGTCGTACGCTACCGCGTAAGGTGTGTTTGACGTAATCGTGACGAGGAACTTGCTCCCGCTTGAGTGTGAAGCTCTCATAAAGCAGAGCTGTTGCGCTGCGGGTGGAAGCAAACCCCTTCGCCACGGATCACTCTATCCCCTCAAGTAAATCTTATTCTGTCTCAGCAAAGGAGCTTTCCCAGTAAAACTTATTTACCGTCGGATGGACCATCTCCAGCCGCCGGTTTAGGTTTCGAGTCGAACAAGCCTTTAAACTTGTCTAGCGAAGCGTGAACCGAGTTCATAGACTCAATCATATAGTTAAAATCATTATTCATATTTTCCTTATGTCCGGGCCACATCACGTCCTCTTTGATCACCTCGAGGACCCGATTGAGTTTTTCCGATACTTCGCCCCCCTCAGGCACCATCTCTTTAACGGCGTAATAAGAAAGCATATATCGATCATATACGGACTTAACGCGCAGGCACGCCAGTGATGCATCCATGTAATGCCGGTACTGTTTAAGGAACCAGGCAGCCAGAAATTCACATACCAAGAACACAACGGAGCTAGCGACCATCCCTATATACATGACAGTATCGCTAGGCTGGCCAATCTTCGCCCAAGCCTGCCAAGCCACAATAGCTACCACATAATAAAGAATCCCACCAAATAAGAATAATAAACCCCTATCAAGAAGGTTTGATCCTTTTTCTTCAGTAAGAGAGATATGCTTATCTAGGCTTTCAACCACACTGCATACATATACTTCAAACGCGGTACCTAAAACCCTCTCACGCTCTACAGCTTTATACTCGGCAGACGCTTCCTTTATCTCTTCCTTTACAAGCTCCAACGTGTCATTTATTTCGGTTGAATCTAGCGTCAACGGCAATCCCAACCGATCAATGACTCCTTTGGCAAATGAACTTATTGTTAATTTGTTAAATGATCCTGCAGAGACATTGGATTCCTTTCTTGCCTTTCGATCAATCGCAACAAATGAGGAGCCCACGATGCGCTCGACAGTTTTTACAATCGTACCAAACACGGCAAATCCGAATAAAATAATGCAGAGCGTTCCTGAAATGTTAGCTTGCAACACATTGAATAGGGTGGGGGCAGTAAAAGATACAACCCCATACAAGCCCACCAAAATTATCCCGTACCCTACAACCAAGGCAAAGAAATCATGAAGACCCGTGCGCTTTACTGGCGAGGTGGGAGGCCTTCTTTCTTCAGGCTTGTTATTATCTTTCTTACGTCCATCGCTCCCTGGCACTTCGTCTTTATTGCTTTTTATATTTTCCTTTACACCCATGTTTGCCTCTACGCAACTATGTTTTATGTAATGTTCTTAACAGACGTTTAACCCCTGCAATTGCGATGTCGATCTGAATGAGCAAAAAGCAAGCGAGGCCGCACAGCATTCTTCGGGTCGCCAATGCAATATCTTACCAGTAGTAGCTCAATGCTATCAGTCTTTTTTGAAGGGCATGTCTCGTTCAAATTGAGAGCGTTGCAAAACCGGCCACTGAGGCCTAGCTTCAGTCATTAGCCAGACCACCAATAGCTCGACACTGATGACAGCTATCGTCCTAGGTGGAGGCGATGTCCGGATCATGCCGATTGGCGAAACCGTGGGATGACTCCCCCGTTCTCTGTCACCAGTGAAGTCACCGTAGGAAATTTATGGCATGGAAAGCCAAAAATATTTTCGCTTTAAGCGAATTTATTTTGACTTTTGGCGAAGCGAGACGTAGCCTGCATCTGCGGTATGGAGATTCTCTCGCTGTTGTTGGGGCTTCGGCCCAGTGGAGGCTTGCCTCTAAACCCTTTCCCAAGCGATTCGCCACCCGGCTGCACAGGGATCCGGATACGCGGGGATACTGCTTTCGTGCGAGACGAAAGCAGGTGCTCAGAAGGGGGGAAATGCGTTGCTTGCTCCAATTTTCAATCCGGTTACATGCGAGACCCTTTCAATTTCTGAGAGGGGTAACTGGAATACAAATATGAAAATTGACAAACCCGCCAAGCGACGTCCGGCTGTTAGAACACGAAAAATGGTTAAGTGGTTGAAGCTGATGATGTGCGCTGTACGTTGGATCGGGGTTCTGTTTGCTCTGATCGACAAGCACTGGCCCAAACTCCTGGAGCACCTTCGTGAGATTTTCTAATGCCTAACCCCCGCTGTTGTCACTTCACTAATGAGGATGCAGTGATGCTAAACCAAGCATTACGCCTAATTCGAACTTACCACGACCTATCCCAGACAGAGTTGTGCAAGGAACTGGGTGTATCTAACTCTCACCTTTCCGAGTTGGAGTCAGGCAAAAAGCAGCCGACTATCGAGCTGCTAGAAAAATACAGCAGATATTTCGACATCCCATTGTCGTCTATACTATTTTTCTCTGAAAATCTTGACACACCTAAGCCTTCGGACAAACTGCGGACAGGTGTAGCAAAAAAAGTAATTCATCTCCTCGAATGGATTGAAAATAGAAATGAGGCTAAAGTGCGCAAAAAAGGTTAAGCAAGAAAAAAAGTCTTATGACATATCGCAAAGCGCTTTATACAAGACCTCCTCAAAGTCAAAACTAGCAGCTATTTACTCCCTTAGCGTTTCTCAACTTCTGAATAGCATAGGTAACTACAAGCGCTTTGAAATGACGCCAAAAGCAGATCCATTTAACACTGGAAAGCAACCAAAGTCGCGCTGGGTTCAAAAGCCAAAAGGGAAGCTGTTAGCCATTCATGAGCGTACTCTGAAGTTATTACGATGCGTTCAAGTTCCTGAGTATATGCAATCTGCTTTAAAAGGCACTTCTTACAAAAGAAATGCCGAGTCCCACTTGGCCGGGCGCATGGTGGCAACGCTTGATATCAGCAGTTTTTTTCGCTCAACCACAAAGTCGCAAGTTTTCAACTTTTTCAGAGAGCAGCTTGAGTGCCCAGGTGACATTGCAAAAATTTATGCGGATCTTGTTACCTGCGATGACTGCATACCGACAGGAAGCCCGCTTAGCCCACTTCTTTCTTATTATGCGAACAAGCCATTATTTGACGAATTGAGTGTGATGGCGAAAAGTTTAGATTTAAATTTCACATGCTACGTTGATGATCTTGCATTTTCGGGAAATCATATAAAGCTAAATTTTCTATGGAAGATCGAAAAAATAATAAAAAAATACGGACATTCTACCGCATCAAAGAAAACAAAAATTTTCGGTCCTGATACTCCTAAACACATTACAGGTACTGTGATTGAAAATGGGGTGTTGAAGGTTCCTAATGTCAGATTCAGAAAGATCAGACTAATAAAATCCGCACTCGCGGGGAAAGGAAACAGCTTCGGCTTTAGCGAGAGTCAATTGAAATACAAATTAGGTGGGCTGCTAGGTGAGGCAGCGTATCTTGACAGCGATTTCAAGTCATTGGCCGATGAATACAACAGAAAAATTAGAGAGCTAAATCTAGCTGCGCTCGGGAATGGAGAGGCATATCGATCACTCCCCAATCCTTCAGAGGTTGCTGATGAAAGCTTCATTCCTCCGTGGAGAACAGAATAATAATTATTACACTCAGCACAGTACAGCTACCGTAAGACCCCCTATCGAGTCAGCTGAAGGAGTTGCGTCAACAGATAACACCCTTCAGATTTTTCGTTACCGAGTAACGATTGCTCTCAA
Source organism: Pseudomonas sp. LARHCG127 (assembly GCF_052871455.1). NCBI lineage: Bacteria > Pseudomonadati > Pseudomonadota > Gammaproteobacteria > Pseudomonadales > Pseudomonadaceae > Pseudomonas > Pseudomonas sp. LARHCG127. Next base: position 203,070 of record NZ_JBIXJT010000004.1, on the reverse strand, counting down.
GATCAACCAAATTTCGCCGAAATATAGAGGTACAAGACGACCGGCCTCTATGACGACAACAAACTGGATAGCTCGGCGATGTACGCAAACGGGCCCGACAAGGAGAGTTACTCAGTGCTAGACCTCATATACATCGTGGATGAACCAACCACATCCGCCCGAGCGCAATGCGGTAGCGACGGTTCGTCAGTAAATTTCACAATGCCCGGTCGGGACGACAATCTCAGCGGCATGCTAAATGCGAATCTTGCGGGCGTTGCAGGTGCTACGGTGCTTGCAGCCGGTGCGAGGTTTTTCGCTGGTCCGCTGCTGCCTACCGCTTTGGTAGCCTCCGCATTATTTAGCGTTCCAAGCTTGCTTTCTTCTTATACGAAGGAACGCAGCGCGAAAGGCGAAGACCTAGACGCGGCGAAATTGGAGGAATCACGTGTGCTCGCCGCATACATAGCGCACCATTCGCTATCACGCAGCCAAGCCAAAGCTCAAGGCTATTGCTTTCAACCTGGGCACCCAGTCGTGGGCAAGGCATACAGGAGGCACCCTCTGACGGACTATCCGAATCCAGACAATGGGAATCTCTACATCCCCAGTGATAGCTACGATGCAATTTTGTTGGAAGAGCGAGAGTCAGAGCTGATCAAACTACTGGTCCATCTAGGCGCGACCAAAATCACGATTACCAAGAAAGCGTCAGACAAAACGCGCAACGGTGTGACCGCTGGGTTATCCGCTCAAGCCGGCTCAATGGGCGGCGGTGACATCAAGTTTGCAGGCAACGCCGAGCGTGACGTGAATACGCTTGATACGCGTGAATTCTCGCTGACCGGCCGACCATGGAAGGCAGACAGCAAGGTCGAACGCGAGAGCTTTTTTTGGTTGTCATATGAACCATCTTGGAAAGCAGTAGTATTCGCCCGCGAAAACGGCGGCTGCCTAACTGCGTCTTTGGAAATCAAAGAAAGTACTTCATTTTCATCGGACAAGAATTTGGAGCTTTCGATCAAAGCACAAATGACCGAGATAGGAGGTCAGGCGGGAATATCAAACAGTGGCAACGAGGAAAAAACGTACTTAGTTAGGGCAGAGTTCGCCCCCGTACAGCGTAATAGGGACGAGCTCTAGGTGCTCCTTCGTCAATGTTCTGCTACGACCTGTCAGCCACACAGCTGCCGCCCACCCTGTCATGAGAGGTGAAAAAGGTCGCCTTCCTTTATCCCAAGCCATATTTCCAGATGCTCGTGCAGGGTTTTCAAGGCTAGCGCGTGTTCAGGAAAGTCGGTGGGTTTTATCGCCTCGCATCGGTCCTTTGCCACCTGGATACCGATCAGGTCTTCGATCACATCCTTGCTGAACATGTGGTACGTTCGGCCGACTCGGTCTCCTAGGGTATGGCTTGTGCCGGTACTCATCATGCGCGTTGCCATTCTTGCAAAGCCCTCGTCGGTCTCGATGGCACCCGACATCCAATTGCGTGGCTCGGTAAGGGAGCCGGTATAACTTTTCCATCGGTAGAGTTGGGTAACGATATCTGGTTCAGCAATCATCGCGTCCCTGTCAGAGGCGCGATTTCTGATCAGTTGTAACCAAACGGCTTTCATTGCCTCAACGGTATCGAGATCAAGCGCAGGATTGAAGCTTTCCGCCTTATCTTCTTTTTGAGCCGCAGGATCGTTCAAGTGGATCAATATCGCAGCAACGGACAGAGCTTTGGTCTGGCGGAACGCTTCGAGTGCTAGATCACCTCGTACATTTTCCGGGATTCGCTTCAAGAACCATGAAATTGCTCGCCATGCCGAAACCCAAGGCGAATTGAAGGGATCGCCGCCTACGCCTGCGAGCTTCTGTGCAATGTTAAACATCCCTGGAAGCAAAGTGGCAGCGTTATCAACAGGAAGGCGTTCGACGGACTCGTCGAATCTAGCTACAAGTGAGGGTAACAGCTCCTCTGCCTCTAGATTTGCGATAGCGGCAGTTAGTTCGTCCTCCGTTGCCGTTGCGTCAAGGAACTCAACAAAGCGACGTTCAGACATTTCTCCTAGTGCAGTCTGAAGTTCGAAGTAGCGGGGGAAGAAGCGCGGTGAGCAAGCCCGCTTCGTTGTCAGCCAATTGAGACGAAAATCCTCAGCATAATTCGGACCGCCAAACGCCCATTCAAGAGGTGGGAACAGTTCGGTGATCGTCTCCCTGGCGATTTTGCGACGCGCCTCTGGTACCACCTCAAGGAGGCGCTCGGCTGCGGCTCTTTGCGTATCCTCTTGGCCATCACTTCGAAAGCGACGCTCTTGAAGGACCAGTGTCCTTTCTCGGAATAGAGCTTCGTGTAGATCCGCCTCAAAAACTCGCAGAGCTTCAAGAACCAAAAAATCGACAATATTCACTTCGAACACGTCGCCAGATACATGCAAGGGCATGTGCACTGCCACAGATAAGATTAGCCGACGAGCATCTCGGACGTTGCGTAGACGCGGTTGGATGCAGCCCACGAAAGCGTTGCCCCAGCGTGTCTCTGAGAACCCATTGGCCTCAGTCGCATAGCGGCCGACCAACAGGGAAAGTTCCTCTCCAAAAATCCTATGTACAACCGTCACAGGGACGGCGGGTAGATCGAAATTTGTTTGCACAATTTTTTCGAGAAAAGCTCGCCCGTCGCCGTCCGCGACCGGATCGAGCGCTCTCTCTACGATGCTGGGTTGGAAGAGCAGCACGAAGACTATGTTGGGCAAGTTTGCGTTGGCCTTCACTTGCCGAAGTAGTACCCGAATCTGCTCGGGCTCGAGTCTATCAATATCGTCGACGAAAACGATTAACGGACGGGGGAGCTCTCGTAAACGGCGGTCGAGAGCCTCGCGTACCTTGTCGAGTGGTTCCCCACTGCGATCACGTCCGTAATGCAAGAGTAGACGTCCGATCAGGGATGTGGCTACGGCCAGACCGGCAAGTGCAGCCGCGACCTTAGCAGCGGTAGGAAGATCGAAACCAATGGCCGAAGCAATGAAAAGCACTGAAGCATTCGTCAGCACTGACGAGATCATTTGGCTAGAACTGCTAGCCTTTTTAAGCGGGGCGCTGGCCCCCGTCAGGATCGCGCCGTAGCGCCGCAGAGCTTCGGCGCGCTTGAGCGCGGCCTTCGAATGCTCCCCTCCAAGTTGATCCGCTATTTGGCTGAAGAGAGCACGGGAAATTGCGTCGCCGTCCCCCCATTGCCATGGATTGAAGTCTAGCCAGTCCGAACCACTGCCTCTTTCCGTAAGTCGCTCAGTCACTAGGTTCTTCAAGGAGGATTTGCCAAAACCCCAACCACCGCGGATTGCGAACACTCTTCCTTCACGCAAGCTGAGTTCTGAGAGCACCGTAGCTATGCGGCTCGCAAAGTCGGCCCTTCTAAGGCGATCCTCCGACTTCGTACGAATCGGACTTTCCGATCCGATTTCATCTACAGATAGACCAGCCGTGATGGGACTGATTTTGGGCTTCGCTCCGCGACAGGAAAACCATGTTGAGAAGCGGATGAATAGCCCGTTCATAATGCTGATACTCGCAGGGAATTTTCGTTCGATCAAAGTGCCAAAATTGGAATGACAGCCGAGTGGCTGGATAGCCAGTTCGCGATAAAGCGGTCAGTAGGGCAGATTATGGTCAAATACTGGCTTAAAGCCAGTAAACAACTAAGAAATTTTAGGTAAGCCCTCGCCATAGAAATAACAGCTCTTCTCCGGAGAGAATTCCACGAACCGTAGCATTGCCCCGTCCTAAGAAGGCGAACCTTGACCCCAGTAGTTAGTTTCGTAAACGCCCGTGCCAGACGCGAGGAACAGCCTAGGTCATACCGATTCACAGTGAAGCGAAAAATCCGATGTAAACGCTTTATAAACCCGGTCAGCCCCATTGCGAATCATTGAGTCTCCCCTCATCCGGCCAACCCTCACCAATCGAACTCCACGTTAAACCTGCCGATTTCCTATCTCGAACGTTTTGTACTCCCCCAGAACCTCGCCTGAGTTGGCTCACCAACCCTTTAAATCCGATTAAAAGCCCCATTTCCATCCGGCGCCCAAGCTCTGCACATCATCACAACGCAGCGCCCACCATGACCCCACTCCACATCTTCAAACCCGGCACCCACACCGCCCAATGCGGCACCACCTACAACTTCACCGAAGCCGACCTGGCCGCCACCGTCGCCGCCTACAACCCATCGCTTCACGAAGCCCCCCTGGTCATAGGCCACCCACAACACGACGCTCCTGCCGCCGGCTGGGTCAAATCCCTGTCCGCCACCACCCATGGCCTCATCGCCGAACCCCAACAAATCGACGCGTCCTTCGCCGAGCAAATCGCCAAGGGCAGCTACAAGAAAATCTCCGCCTCCTTCTACCACCCAACCGCCGCCAACAACCCCGTGCCCGGCGTCTACTACCTGCGCCACGTCGGCTTCCTCGGCGCCCAACCGCCAGCCGTCAAAGGCCTGCGTCCCATCGAACTGGCCGAAGGTGAACCCGGCGTCATCGAATTCAGCGAAGGCGGCCTACAGCCCACGTCCTGCGCCACTGCATTAGAAGCAGAAAACAAACGCCTCAAAGCCGAACTCGCCCAACGCGACAACGCTGCCCAAAAAAACCTCCACAGCGCCAGCGTCGCCTACGCCGAACAACTGGTCGCCGCCGGCATGAAGCCGCTGCACGCCGCAGTCGTCATCGCCGCCCTCGACGCCGTGCAATCTGCCGCCACCCCCTTGGAATTCGGCGAAGGCGACCAACGCCAGCCACTAAGCGCAGGCCTCAAGACCCTCTTCAAAGACCTGACCAACCCCGTCAGCTTCACCGAAGTCGCCACAAAGGCCCGCACCGGCCAACCCGATGCAGCACCCACCAATCCTCTACTCGCCGATGCCGCAGCCCGCGCCCAACGCTAGGAACCCCCATGGCCACCTTTAACCAACCCAAAGACCTGGGCGACTTACTGTTGCTCCAAGTCAGCCCCGGCTGGACCAAAAGCAACGTCACCTTACTCGCCGGCACCGACTACCCACTCGGTCAAGTGATCGCCAAAGTCGCCGGCAAATACCAAGCCCTCGATCCCGCCGGCAACGGCGCCGCCAAAAAAGCCGCCGCCGTCCTGGCCGAGCACGTCGACGCCACAGCCGGCGATCAACCGGGCGTGGTCATCGCCCGCGGCGCAGTCCTCGCCATAGCGCACCTGGTCTGGCCCGCCGGCATCACACCCGCCCAGCAAGCCGTCGCCCTCGACGAACTCAATGCCCTGGGCATCGTCGCCCGCGTAACCCTCTAACCGGAGCCCACCATGAACCTGCCAGACCTATTCAGCGTCGCCAACCTCACCGCCGCCGTGAACAAACTCCCGGCCATCCCCGGCAAGGTTGGCGCCATGGGCCTGTTCGACGAGAAAGGCGTCACCAGCACCAGCGTCGTCATCGACGAACGCGAAGGCCGCTTGGTGCTCGTGCCCAACACCTCACGCAACGACGACCCGGCGCCGCTCGAAGGCCGCAAACGCAAGCGCCGTACCTTCGAAACCCTGCATCTGCCGGTCAGCAGCTCAATCCTGCCCAGCCAGCTACAAGGCATCGCCGCCTTCGGCCAGGAAAGCGCCACCGCGCCCGTCGTCACCGTCGTCAACGACCACCTGCAAGAACTCAAAAACAGCATTGAAGCCACCCGCGAATTCCAACGTGTCGGCGCACTGCGCGGCCAACTGCTGGATGCCGACGGCTCGCTGCTCTTCAACCTGTTTGAAGAGTTCGACGTCAAACAAAAGAAGGTCACCGTCGCCCTCAGTAACCCAGACACCAACGTGCGCAAAGCCTGCCTGGACGCCAAGCGCCACGCCGAATCCAAACTCGGCGGCGTCATGGTCACCGGCTTTCGGGCCTTCTGCGGGCCGGACTGGTTCGATGCCTTCACCGACCACGCCAAGGTCAAAGAAGCCTTCGCCCACTACCAGGCCGCCCAAGATCGTCTCGGTGGTGACATGCGCTCGGGCTTCACCTTTGGCGGCATCGAGTACATCGAATACGACGTCACCGTCAGCGGCCAGCGCTTCATCCCGGCCGACATCGCTCAGGTCTTTCCCGTCGCCCGCGGAGTGTTCCGCCTGTTCAACGCCCCGGCCAACTACAACGAGACCGTCAACACCCTGGGCCAGGCTTTCTACAGCAAAGCCGAGCCGCGCAAGATGGGCAAAGGCTGGGACCTGGAAGCCCAAGCCAACCCCTTGGCCATGTGCTTGTTTCCCGAAGCCCTCGTCGAACTGAAGGCGGGCTGAGCCATGCGCTACTGCACCCGCGCCGACCTCGGCAACGCCATTCCGCTGATGACGCTCACTCAGCTGTCCAACGACGACCCGGCCGCCACCGCACCCAACGAAAGCGTCATCGACGACGGTGTGCGCCAGGCCGAAGAACTGGTCGACGGTTACCTACGCGGTCGCTATCAACTGCCGCTCGACCCGGTGCCCACCGTCCTGCGCGATGCCGTGGTCTACCTGGCACGCCATTGGCTCTACCAACGCCGCCCCGAGGGCGCCTTGCCAGACGCCGTCAAAGACAGCCGCAAAGACACCCTCAAACTGTTGGAGAACATCCGCGACGGCGTCATCACCCTAGGCACGCCCACCGGCCTGGCCGTGCCAGAGCCGGGTGAGATCCGCGTGCGCGCTCGCCCTCAACAATTCGACGCCCAACAGTGGGACCGCTATTAATGACGCCGGCCAAAACCCAAACCGAACAGCTGCTCGACGCCATGCTCGCCCGGCTACAAGCCGACCTCGGCAACGAACTGATGATCGAGCTGTTCCCCGAAAATCCGTTGCAATATCGGCTCAACCATCCCCGCGGCGCCGTCTTGCTCGCCTACGGCAAATCCACGTTTGGCCAGTCAGAAAGCACCGACGCCTGCTTCCAAGCGCGTCACCTGGTGCTGCGCCTCACGTTGGTGTTCCGCCAACTCAATGGCAAAGACGGCGTTGTCAGCCACCTTGACCGCATCCGCGCCTGCCTCACCGGCTGGTACCCACCGCACGCTAACCAGGCCTGCCGTCCCGTCTCCGAACACTTTATCGGGCATCACAACGGCCTCTGGCAGTACGCCCAGGACTTCGCCGCCGGCATCCCACACCTGCAAACTCAGGACCACGAAAGCGGGCCAAAACTGACCTCCGTCCAGCTTCAGGAGCACCCATGAAACTCACCACTTATCGCTACGCCGGGCTACCCAGTTGCGCCTCTCTACGTGTCGGCAAAACCGGCGAACGCCTCGAAGTCCTCCTGCATCCAGGCCAACCGGTCAGCATGCCCGCTGACCACGAATACACCCGCGTTTTGCTGGCCCTCAAACACCTGCATCCGCAACCCGCCAACCCTCTGCCGGCGGGCTTACCCGTAAAGGCAGCAGCACAACCAATATCCGCCCTCAAGGAATAACCCATGCCCGCCAATTACCTGCACGGCATCGAAACCACCGAAGTCGAACGCGGCCCCAGGTCCATCCGCGTGGTCAAATCCGCCGTCATCGCCGTAATCGGCACGGCGCCCACCGGCCCCATCAACGAACTGACCCTATGCCTTAACGACATCCACGCCGCACAGTTCGGCCCGCACATCACAGGCTTCTCCATCCCCGAAGCCCTGCAAGGCATCTTCGACTTCGGCGCCGGCACTGTACTGGTCGTCAACGTGCTCGATCCCGCCATCCACAGCACCACAGTGGCCGAGCAAGACGAACAATTCACCAGCAGCGATCAACTGCTACTGGAACACGGCGCACTGCAAACGCTGGAAATAAAATCCGCTGACGGGTTGGTCACCTACTTAGAGGGCACTGACTACAGCACAGACAGGCTGATGGGACACATCCGCCGCTTACCGGCGGGCGCCATCGCCGCCAATGCCCAGATCAAAGTGGACTACACCCACGCCGATCCCAGCAAAGTCACCGCGACGGACATCATCGGTGCTGTCAACGCCGCAGGGCGGCGTACCGGCCTAAAAGCCTTCCAAGACAGCTATAACCAACTGGGCTTCTTTCCCAAAATCTTCATTGCCCCGGGCTTCAGCACCTTGAAAGAAGTGACCGCCGAGCTGGGCGCCTCGGCCGGCCAGGTCGGCGGCATCGCCTACATCGACGCGCCCATCGGCACCACCGTACAACAGGTACTGGCCGGGCGCGGGCCAGCGGGCGCCATCAACTTCAACACCAGCAGCGACCGTGTTCGGTTGTGCTACCCGCACATCAAAGTCCACGACGCCGCCAATGGCGAACGCCTGCAACCGTTGTCGATCCGCGCCGCAGGCCTGCGCGCCAAAGTTGATAACGACCACGGTTACTGGTGGAGCAGTTCCAATCAGGAACTGATCGGCGTCATCGGCCTAGAGCGACCACTAACCGCCCGGGTCGATGACTCACACAGCGAAGTCAACCTGCTCAACGAAAACGGCATCACCACCGTCTTCAACGCCTTCGGCACCGGCCTGCGCCTGTGGGGCAACCGCACCGCGGCCTGGCCCAGCGTCACCCACATGCGCAACTTCGAAAACGTGCGCCGTACCAAAGACGTTGTCGACGAATCCATCCGCTACAGCGCGCTGCAGTTCGTCGACCAACCACTCACCACCTCGCTCATCACCAGCATCACCGAAAGCGTCAACTTGTTCCTGCGCAAACTTATCGGCGACGGCGCCTTGCTCGGCGGCGAATGCTGGTACGACCCGGCCCGCAACCCTCAAACCGAACTGGAACAAGGCCACGCACTGTTCAACTACAAACTCACCGTACCGCCGCCCTTTGAACGCGGCACCTTCGAAACCGAAATCACCGGGCAATATCTGGTCAACTTGGGAGCTGCATAAATGGCAGGCTTTACCGCGCACCGTATTTCCAATGCCAACGTCTATCTCGATGGCACCAGCTTCTTTGGCAAGTGCGAAGAGATCGACCTGGGCAGCATCAAAACTGTGTCGAGCGACTTTCAGGGGCTGGGCATGGTTGGCCTGATCGAGTTGCCGGATGGCATTGATAAGCTGGAAGGCAAAATCACATGGAACAGCTTGTACTTCGAGGCGGCCAAGAAGCTGGTCACGCCGTTCAAGAGCGTGCAGTTGCAATGCCGTTCCAACGTACAGGTGTTCAACAACGGAGGGCTGGTCAATGAGATACCGCTGGTCACGACCATGACCATTACCGGTAAGGAGTATCAGTTGGGCACGCACAAACCGCGTGACCCGACCAAATATGAGACGCCGTTTTCGGCGACCTACGTGCGGCAGATGATCAATGGGGATGAGGTGGTGTTGCTGGACTATCTGGCGAATATTTTTCGGGTGGGCGGAGAAGATCAGTTGATCAAGTACCGAAAAAATATAGGGCAAGCTTAAATTACGTCGCTGTGCGGGGGGTGGAAGTAAGTGGCTCACGAAGCCGGGACGTCAGCCGATATTGAGCGTGAATTTCTTAAAATAGGATAATCACTGATGGCTGATTTGACGTGGTCGCAGACGCTCGCGGTTTCACTGCTCACTGCTGCTATAACCCTTGCAGGCACGAGCTGCCAACAAGCTCGCCAGGATGAGCGAGCGGACAGAGCAAAATTTTTGGATGGCGCCCAAGTCACGGCTCAAGAAACCAGCCGTCTGTTGTATGACGGCTACAATGCGCTGGATAAGTTATTAAAAGAAACGGATCAGAAAGGCTGGGGGGAGTTCTCTAAAGGGCCGTGGCATGAATACATGCAATTCCAACGCGGTTGGCGTCAGCACCTGATCGCCGAACATTTTAAGCTATCGCGTTACTTTGGCAAAAATATGGCAGATGAGCTAGTCCATATCGATGAAATCGACATTCACCCTGTGAACAATCTTTCCTCCCCTAATCCGTGCTCGCCACCAGGAGACGAAAAAAATTATGATATAGAAAAACTCTCCGGCCAGATCGAATGTTATGCCCGACTTGCAACATTAAAACAAGATGTCATTAATCAGGACATTGAAGACAGAAAGGCCGGAGAGCTATTCGACGCAATACAATCTAAGAGTGGCACCGAACAATATGCCCGGGATCTGCTTCAGCACTATGATAAATCTACGGTTAGCTATCTTAGAAGGCTGGATGCAACGCTAACAGAGCTAGGTGTTACGAAAGTAACTGTCGTGCCTAGCGATTCTTAATATAAAACCTCCTAGGGCAGCTGGACAAGTCCTCGCAATCGGTAGTAAGAGCGGTGACTTACCTGCAGGCTCTGATTGAACGCCTTTCCAAGCAGAATGGAGGGGCGTAACCGAACCAGACGTGCCTGCTTCCACCTACCTAAAATCATTCTGGCTGAGCCAATCCGGACTAAATGCCTTCAAAAGGTTTACCTCTGGCCAGAAATAATGGCAATATAATACTCATCAAGGACTGATAGTAGAGGCGAGAAACCCGTGATGATTGGCCCAAAATTACAAAACGATTTTCTCATAAGATCGCTGGGTTTAAAGAAAGAAGTAGACCTTTTCCGAGCTTTTATTAGCGCCTTTAATGCACTGGGAACTGATGCGCTCGCGAAAGAGTATCATGGTAACCGATATCAAGTTACGTTTAACGAACGTCGGGGTGCTGGACGGGCGGTCCCTCGCTGCGAATTATGTGATGTAATGATCATCAATTATCCGATAAGTGATCCTGGCGCCGCCCGAATTACTTTCAATCAAGCAAAAGTCACGGATAACGTGCTGCGATGTCATCAAGCCTTTTCAACGGCAGCTCCTTATAGTTTTCGTGCAAACCTGGAACAATGGGATTTGCTTTCCAATCGCCCATATATAAGCTCTGCGTCAAGATTTTTTTACCCACCGTCCAATCTGCTTTCTGGTGCGCTTCTTTCATCTGTAGGTACATTTGGAGTCTTTTACCCAGTCGGCACAAGTTTTGACTTTGCATATTTGGTGGCAGACGGTCTCACTCCGCTCCATAACAATGCCAGCCCATCCGGGACGCTTCTATGGAGAGCTCCATTACTGCAAATTCGTGTTGTTGGAACCCATGACGAAATGACAGGAACGTGCTGTCTGCATCAATTTGGGGACGCGTTGGAACAAAACCTCATTGGTACACCTATCTCAACGCTTCTATCGGGTTCATCCGGGCAGGGGGCGGCTCAGATGCGTGCTTGGCTTAGGGAGGTTTTATTGTCGCTTCAGCGAGAACACCCAGACTCTTCGCTGCCGGAAGAACTCTTGAACGGCCTCCAGTTGGGCCAAGAAGAGGAGCAGGACACTACAGGGAAACGTCCACAGTCCCTATCACTTCCTCGGGCCATAGTATTGACTAGGACGCGTGGCCGCGACATGGACAAAGAGACGGGCCTATTCCACCGGTGAGGTTGGCCTACCGCCTTTATAGTGCTCTCTTAGTTCTTCGTTTCCAGAGAGCACCTCCATCATGATCTGCAACATGAGGAGGGGGCCAGGTGTGATCTGGTCGGGATTGACATTTCGCCCATCAAAATCTGGATCAGTTTCGATCTCGACATTAATAACCCACCAGACCTCGACCTTCCGCATCAAGCTCATGATTTCCTGCATTTTTTCCGAAAGCGCGAGATCTTTTCCGACCAACACGATCTCAGGCATCTCATGAGCTAACGAGTTGCGTAGTTGTTTGAGTCGCTCAAAGTCTTCAATATCATCCTGATCAATCGCCCCTATATTCTTCAGCCATATTAATGATGCATATAGGGGGCTTTTACTAAGCTTTAGAACTTTAAGGTCGTATTCTGGGGATGTGGCTATTTCGCCAGCAGTAAAATCGATGCAATAAAAATCCTTTAAACGACGAACGATGGAGTCCTTCAGCATTTCAAAGGCTGTTATGTAAAGCGATATAGCAATCAATCGCTCCTGCATCACCGCAGGTGTCAGTAGATTCTCCCATTGCTGCTCAATGCTCATATCGTCGTCCTGATGGAATTGCTACAAGTGTTCGGCGCATCCGAGCAGGGGGTGATCACTACTGACGCAGCCAGCGCTGCGAACTAATCGCTATGAACTGCCTAATCCCTAACGAGCCACGCTCATTCCGGGCTTTTGACCCCGGCTTAGTCAGGGCAGTAACCACCGCATCACGACTGGCCTCGTACATAGCAAAAGCGTCGAAATCAGAGTCAAGCAACACCAACAGCACCGTGTCGAAGGGTTGCGCCAAATCAATAGAACCCAATCGGCCGGATATCTTGGCCTGAGTCACCACGCACCGGCCTTTGATCTGGATATGTACAGGGCCGCCGTTTCTGATTTCGGTGGCGTCGTAACCGGCCTTTCTGGCGCAATGTAGATCCAGGCCAAGCTTGGTCGCGGCTTCGTATTCAGCCACCTCACCGGTAATACCTAACGGCTTGCCCGTTAACCGGTAGTAGCGTCGAGCAAGTACTTTCGCATCGCGTAAGACTTCAAATATCTCAGCATTGATGGGATCGACGCTGGCTTGGATGTCATTCGTAACTGGGAGCTGAGCCAAATCTGAGCCTCATTACGCTAGACACCGGGACGCTGAAGATTAGCAGCCATTTAGCGGTGAGTCCGTTCGCAATGTTGAGGACGATACCTTTTAGGGGTAGGAGTCTTTCAAAGGGCTACAACCCCCAGCGCCATTACCTACAACCACCACAGAATCCCCTGGCAGCACTTCCACAGCTCCACCGGTATCTTATCCCTCGTCACCGCTCGCGGTGACCGGGCAGAGCGGCCTGCAGTAGTACTTAAGGTGCCTCTGATGAAGGAACAGGTCGCTCCGCCCGATGTTGATGGCGCTGTACGCCGGGCCCCCTGGGCACTCCGGCATTGCAAATCCCCGGTCCACACCGGCGTACAGTGCCATCTTTTTAGCCGCCAGAGCTTTATGGTAGCTATGCGGGGTTCAACCCACTGCATTGAGCGCGATCTTTCAGCCGGTGACCTCGTACAGCTGCCTCCCTCCGCCAAGCATCTTCAAAGCCCATCAAAAGCGGTCGAGGGCTGAAGCCAGTCGCCCAAAACAATCGCCTCCAACCTCAAGCCTTCGGCCGAGAATGCACGTTGTTGCTGCGGTCAGATGTAGGCAAATTCCTCAAAGCATCCGCCAGCGTATTATCTACGGCAGAATCTCGTTTAATATCGATGAGCCCGAAGCGCCCCATAAGACGCTGTATTTACAACAATACAGTCCCAGGAAGTAACAAAGAAAAGTCGCCCCGTTTAATTGCCGTAAACATATCCAGCGCGACACGTTTAAATACACTCCACATTACGCCCTAAAGGCTACGAGACCTTGCGTCCTTACTTACGCATGCGTCAGAATCCGCTGGCTTGTGCGCTTTGCCCCGGGCCTCTATCGTTGACCTGCCACTGCCCATCAGTGGTCGGGTTTAGTCGCCCATCAGGTTTGGTAAGGTGCTTGAGCACCGTTCAGTCAGGTCATTTATATGCCTGCACTAAATGGTGGTTGTGCGCAGGGCGTCCTCGGGCGCGCCGGGTTTTACCAATTCCTACCGGTCGACTAACCTGCGTACAGCCGCCACCCTTCTTTTAGTCGAGAACGGTTGCAGCTCCAATGTAGGAATTGTTAACTATGTTCAAAGTAACCCCCAACCCCCCGGATATCGATTCGGTACTCTACGGCGACTCTCTCGACCCCGAAAGGTTGAAAGAGGCGGCAGACCGCGCGCTCAAGCATTACCTGAACCCCGGGGCAACGAAAACGCAGATACAGCCCCGCAAGCCCAGCACGATCTTCACCATCGACGCAGCGGTGGATGACGAAACGTTGCTCGTTGAGGCGTGCGAATCCTTGGCATCCGCCAGCGTGTTGGTCAGCGACCTCACCGATTTGACGGACGGCCCAAGACGCCAAACGATGCTGGTGCTGCAACGGGTCATCATGTTGGGTGAGTTAGCGGTCAATCGAGTACTGGATAACCACAGGCTACCTGGGTAGTCGCCAGGTAATGTTGCGGGGGCGCCGCAAGCGCCCTCACAACAAAACAGACAGCAAGAACTACAAGGTCTCTTGCTTCTTCTGTTCAGCAACGCGGCCAATGTAAGCACGCAGGTGAACCCTCGCGGCACTGACTGGGCTAAGCCCACGAAGCTCGGTGGAGCGTTGGCTTCCGTCAGGCAGCGATACCGTCAAGGTGTCATTGAACACGCTGTACAGAGCGGTATGCTGCACGCCGTCAATTTCAAGTGTGATTTCGTCTTCCATCCGGTCTCCGATCGTGGCAAGGGTGAACCATTCCCGCCGCGACGGGAATGATCGCCGGTCATCAACGCATGTTCAGGCAGGCGGGCAGGCTATCGAACACTTCCAGGCCGTGGCCGGTTACCACGTATTCCGAGTTCCCTCGGATAAGCTCTTCATCTTTGAGCCACCGTACGCAGTCGTTTAGAAATAACTCCTCAGGCGTTTCAACGTAATACCCCTCGTGAGGATCCAGACGGCCTTTCGGAAAGCCGAAATCCTCCGCGCCCAAGCCAATAGGCGTAGGACAAGCATCGATTAGTTTGCTCATTATCTGAGCGATCAAATCATTAAATTTTTCTTTGTTCGACTCACTCATAATTCCATTTCTCCTTGTGTAGCGGGTCTGGTTACCGTCTTCCAAAGCAGCCTGAATCCTCTCTTTAAATCCGATTAAAAGCCAGTATCCACTCGCACCGTCATCATCAGGGCTCAACCAAAGAGCAACCGATCTCACCGATCGACCTGGAGCAAAACGATGACCGATGCACTGACCTTTACCCTCAATTTTCCGTTCACCAGCGCCAGTGGTGAGCAGATCTCAACGCTGCCCATCAAACGCCTCAAACGTAAAGACATCACCGCGGCGCAAGCGGTGACCAAAGACGAAGGCGCCATGGAAGATCAACTGGTGGCCAAGATGCTGGGCATCACACTCGAAGACCTGGGCGAATTCGACATCGCCGACTCCCGGCTAGCCACCGAGGTGTTGCGGGAAATGGCAGCCGCACGTGACCTTGCTGCACTCCTGGGACGAAGCGTTGTTGCTGGTACTCAGGATGCAGCCCTCTGAGATCGCCCAGCTCGAATTGGTGGAGTACTGGCGCTGGGTAGAGGTGTGTCAGCGTGAGATCGATCGCCGGCTCGAACTGGCCGACGAAGCCAGTGGCTGATCAGCGCCACAACACCCACCACCAGCCCCGCCAGCAACGCGCCGCCCGCCGCCAAAGGGGCAGCGGCCAAGGCCAGCAGCGGCAGCCCAAAACAGAACGCCAACACCGCCGCCCACAACGGAAAATGCACCAGGCACAGCCAGGCAAGCCAGACCACACCGGCGCCGAGGGCCAGTGCGTAAACGATGTGGGCGGTGCGTAGCGCGATTTTTTCTAACATGCCCAAAGCGTAGCAAGATCGATGGCGAATGAAGTCCTATTGGGGTTAAAAATCGGCGGGGTTGTTTCAGGCAGTTTCAACGCGGCCTTCGGCACAGCCAAATCCACCGTGCAGCAGCTCGGGCGGGCCACTGATGGCCTTGCGGTTAAGCAGCAGGCCGTCGGTAATGCGCTATCGGCGTCCTTGGCACGTGGCGGCACCGGTCTTGTGCAGTTGCGCCGCCAGTACGATGCGCTGGGCAACACCATCGACCAACTCAAAGCCAAGCAAGACCGCCTCACCGCCAGCATCGAGCGCGGTGCAGCCCTCAAGAACCAACGGCGTGAGCTACGTGGCCAGGCCATGGAGGTCATCGGTACCGGCGTAGCGTTGGGCGCCCCCGTGCTGCGGTCATTCAATACCGCCGTCGATTTCCAGGACCAGACCCGCGACATCGCCATCACCGGCGGCTTCAACCCGGCGCAAGAGCAGCGCCTGAGCCTGGCGATGCGTGGCGCGGCGCTCAGGTGGAACCAGACCCAAACCGAGGTCGCCAACGGCACCGCCATCCTCATCGCAGGCGGCATCGACAGCCTGAAAGAGCTCACCGCGTACGCCCCGGTCATGGCTAAAGCCGCCACCGCCACCCGCGCCAGCATGAAAGACTTGGGTTCGGTCGCCATCGCGCTCAACGACAACTTGGGCATTGGCGCCGCGGGCCTTGAACGCTCCATGAACATGCTGGCCTTTGCCGGTAAAAGCGGCCAGTTCGAACTGGCCGACATGGCCAAGTGGCTGCCACAGCTCACGCCCCAATTCGCAGCCTTGGGCATTACCGGCGAGCGCGCCGTGGCAGAGATCGGCGCCTCCTTGCAGATCGCCCGTCGCGGTGCCGGCAGCAACGATGAAGCCGCCAACAACTACAAGAACTTCCTCTCAAAAATCACTGCGCCAGAAACGCTCAAGGCCTTTGAAAAAGTCGGCATCGATCTCAAGGGCAGCATGAAAAACCTGGTCAGCGAAGGCCTGTCCCCGGCACAGGCCATGCTCAACATCCTCACCGCGCACTTGGGCAAAAAGGCCCCGACCGCGGCGGCCGAGTACGGTAAGGCGCTGGACATCAAGGATGAGCAAGAACGGGCCATGGCCCTGGCTCGGCTCGACGAAGCGTATAAGCTCGGCGCCTTGTTCGCCGACCAACAGGTGTTGTCCTTTGTTCGGCCGGCATTGGCGAATCAAAAGGATCTGGCCAGCATCGAACAAGGCAGCAAAAACGCCGCCGACCAAGGCGTGCTGGATCGGGACTGGGCCAAGCGCATGGGCAGCTCCAAAGAGCAATTGAAAGAGCTGCGCAATAACCTGACCGATGTAGGCCTTTCGGTCGGCAGCGCGCTGCTGCCCGCCATCGTCGACGTCAGCCGCGCCGTGGTGCCGCTCATGCGTTCGTTCTCGGCTTGGGCAGAGCAGCACCCGGACGTCATTCGCGGCGTGGTCGGCCTGGTCGGTGGTTTGTTGCTCGGCAAACTGGCCTTTATCGGCGTGGCCTATGGCGCCCACCTGGTCATGGCGCCGTTCGTGGCCCTGACCACCACCGTCACCACGCTGTCCGCCAAGTGGGCGATGTTTCGCGCAATGTGGCAGATGGGTAAGTTCACGCCGCTCATCACAGGATTACGCCGTTCCGGCGCGGGCCTGCTCAAGGTCGCCCGTGGTGCGCTGCACCTGGGCAAGATGCTGGGCGGTACGTTGTGGGTCGGATTGAAGCTCGCCGGGCAAGCCGTCCTTTGGCTCGGCCGTGCCCTGATGCTCAACCCCATTGGGTTGGCGATCACCGGCATCGCCCTGGCGGCCTACTTGATCTATCGCCATTGGGCACCGATCAAAACCTTCTTTACCGGCCTCTGGAGCGAAGTCCGCGCAGGCTTCGACGGCGGCCTGTCTGGCATTCTCGCGGTACTGCTCAACTTCTCGCCGCTGGGTTTGTTTTACCGGGCCTTCGCCGGCGTCATGAATTACTTCGGCATTGAGCTACCGGGCACGTTCACCGAGTTCGGCGGCCTGCTCGTCACGGGACTGGTCAACGGCATCGGCAACATGGCCGGCGCCCTCAAAGACAGCGTCGTGGGCATTGGTGCATCCGTTAAAGATTGGTTCACCGAAACCCTGGGCATTGAGTCGCCCAGCCGGGTCTTCATCGGTTACGGCGCCAACATCAGCGAAGGCGCGGCCCTGGGCATCAAGGCTCAGTCGGGGTTGGTCCGCCAGGCGGCGCTAAGCATGGCCGCACAAAGCGCGGTCGGCATCGCGCCGCCCAATCCGGCTCAGGTGACCCGGGCCAGCATGCTAGGCGCCGCTGGCGCGAAGTCCGCCGCCTCTGAGTCCGTGGGGCCCATGACCTTCCATTTCTCGCCCCAAATCAACGTGCCCAGCGGTGCCGGCATGGAGCAAATCAACCAGGGCTTACACGCCACTTATGCCGAATGGGTGCGGTTAATGGAGCGCTATCTACACGACAAACGCCGCCACAGCTACGGCCCCGCCAATGAGGTCACCGCCTAATGTTTGCCATCTTGGGCGATATCGAATTCACCGTTGCGGGCGGCATCAGCGGCATAGAACACAGCGGCTCGGCCGACTGGGCCGAACATGCGCGCATCCAAGGCAAGCCGTTACTGGAATGGATGGGTGAAGGCCTGGATGAATACCACCTGACCATTGAATTGCACCCGCTACTCGGCGACCCCGAAGAACGTTTGCGGGCATTGCGCTTAGCCAAAAGCCAACACCAGCCGTTGGCGTTCGTCATGGGCAGCGGTGAATACCTGGGGGCCTATGTCATCAGCAACATCAGCCACACACTGCGGCGCGCCACGGCCACCGGGCAGGTCAAAGCCGCCACCGTGCAACTAAGCCTGAAGGAATACACCGGCGCCTTCACGCGCAAAGCCCTGCGCCCCGGCTTACTTGACGACGCCCTTAGCGGTACGTCAGCCGCCACCATCGGCTCACCGGGTTTGATCTCTCACATAAAGCCATCGCCCAGCGCCCTGCAAAAGGTGGTCGCTCACGCGAAAACCGCCGCCACGGTGCTCAAGGCAGGCCAAAATTTTTACCACACGATCCAGAGCCGTAACGCCACCCTGATTCTGGAACAGGTCCCGCAGTTACTCGGTAAAACAGCGCAGGTCATTGAACCGCTGCAAGGGTTAGCCACTACCGCAGGACTGCTTCACAACGGTGCCGATTTATCGCGCCTGGGCGAACAGGTGCTAGGCGATGTCCTGGGCGCACGCGCCAGCCTGAACCCCGTGGACCTGAGCAACCTCGTCGAGCGTTTTTCTGCATCCCGAGACGCCCTCGACCAAGCCGTCAGCCAAATGGACGGTGCCAACACCCGACTGGCGACCTTGGCCGCACAAATCCTGACCCGGAGGGGCTGATGTTCATTGCCCATATCACCACCGAAGGCGAACGCTGGGACCAACTGGCCTGGCGGTATTACGGCGACGCTCACCGTTATTTACCCATCGTCCAGGCCAACCCCCACGTTCCCATCAGCGCCACATTGCCGGCGGGGCTGACACTTGCCATTCCCGTATTGCAACCACTGCCCACCACAGAAGACCTCCCGCCATGGATGCGATGATTCCCCAGCAGGTGCCACAGGCGCGCTTTGTACTGACCTATCAGCAGCGCAACATCACCCGTAACGTCAGCCAGCACTTGCTGTCCTTGTCCTACACCGATTTCCTCACCGGGAAGGCCGACAGCTTGGCGGTCGAGCTGGAAGACACCCAAGGCAAATGGCGCGATCAATGGTACCCAGGCCACGGCGACAGCTTGGCACTGTCCATCGGCTGGGAAGGCCAGCCCCTGCGCGCCCTCGGCCGTTTCGAAATCGACGAAATCGAACTCAACTGCCCACCCTCGACCATCACGCTGCATGGCTTGGCCACCGGCATCAAAGCAGCGCTGCGCACCACACAGCATTACGCCTACGAAAACACCACACTGGCCGCCATCGCCCAGCAGATCGCCACGCGCCAAGGCCTACAGCTGATCGGCAACATCCAGCCGATCCCGCTCGACCGTATAACCCAGCAAGACGCCGACCTGACCTTCCTGCGCAATCTGGCTGCCGAATATGACTATGCATTCAAGATCAACGGCCAGCGCATGGTCTTCCATGCCATCAGCGAACTGACCAACACCGCGCCAGTAGCCACGCTGATACTCCAGGACTTAAGCCATGTGAACCTGCGCGACCAAATAAAAGACGTCCCCCAAGCCATCGAGCTCAAACACCAAGACCCCACCAGCAAACAACTGATCACCTACAAGATCGAGAACGGCGAAACCGTCGCCGCGCCCAGCAGCCTCAGCAAAACCACCACCAGCGGCGACACCCAAAAAAGCCGCCAACGCAGCGCCTCAACCGAAGCGGCCAAAGCCAAAGCCAACGCCGAACGCGCCAAAGCCAACCGCGAACGCACCACCGGTAGCTGGACGGCCATGGGCCAACCCAACCTGGTCAGCGGTAATGTCATCGTCCTGGCCGCCGCCGGCCAACTCGGCGGCCACTACCTCATCACCTCATCCCACCACCGCATCATCCGTACCGGCGGCTACACCGTCGACAAACACGTCTGCCGCGTCCGCCCCCCCCACCAAGAGCCAACCCCATGAGCATCGAACTGGCCTACGGCGAAGTCAGCGCCATCGACTATCTAAGCTGCCGCATCCGCGTCCGCCTGGACGACCGCGACGGCCTGCAGACCTATTGGCTCAACATTCCCCAGCGCAATACCCAAGGCACAAAGCGCCGCCCACTCATGCCCGAATTGGGCGAACAGGTTGCGGTGTTGCTTGATGCGGATGGGGTGGGTGGTATGTACCTGGGCGGCATTTATTCAACTGCCGAACCGCCGCCGGTTGCGGATGAAGACACCGATTTTGTGCGGTTTAGTGATGGGACGGTTTCGACTTATGACCGTAAGACGGGGGTGATGAGACTGGATTGCGTGGGGGCTTTGATTGTGAAGTGTGGGCGCAACATCACCGTTGAGTCGGGTGAGCCGGTGGTGGTGAAAGCGCCTTCGGCACTGTTCGATGTTCCGCAGATCGTGTTAAAGGGCGATCTGCGGTTGAGCGGGAATTTGAATGTTGATGGCTCCGTTGATGTAAAAGGTACTGTCATGGACGTGGGCGGAAATTCAAACCATCACGATCATTGAAACTGGGCCTTAGAGGGCCTTTGCCATTCTCTCAAGATCATCAGCCACAAAACTGAAGCCAAAAAAGTTGGTTGGCCGCTCATATGAAAATGCGCCTTGGTTTTCAGACTCATAGTTTGGTAACCGACTAAGCAATTCGTCGCGTAACATTGTTGCTTCAATTTTGAACCGACGGTCATACTCATCGTTGCGTTCGTATGTACTGTTGAGCACCATACGGGTGTATTCATCCCACCTCCAACGCTGCTCCTGCTCTGAACCCTCTTGATTGGCACCAAACCATCGGCTATCAAGGGCTGAGCTCTCAAGACGCCGAAAGCGTCCGATAAACTCCCTAAGATCAGCCACCAGTTTTAGCGTCCTATCCCTTAACTCCGTCTCCCCAGAGTCGACGACCTCCGCAAGCTTTTCATCGTACTTGGCCGCTTTCTCTCGGTAAGCCTCAGTCTGCTCTGAGCGCAGGTGCAGGCGCTCCTTGAGCGTTTCGCTAGTGGCTTTCACCTGCTCGATAACCGCCGTGTACCGCCAGCAGGCTATGAAATAGGCAGCTCCAAACATCAGGGCCGCTAGAATCAAAAAGGAGAAGGGAGCCATAGCGATGACTGCCCATTCAGCTTTGATTACTTTCAGTAATTCCAAAGGTTTCCCCTATACATTTTTGTGGACGCCAGCGTCACAATCCCACAGGCGCCCTGAAAAAGCATCCGACAGGCGAGAGGCCGTATCATATCGTCGCCGAACGCAATGGAGAATTAGGTGTATTCGGATCTTTACTCATATCGAAGCTGAAAGGCGGTCCCGCCCAGTCGAAACGGCCTTCCTCATCCAAAAGTTGAGGAGGGATAACCTCTTCCAAAAGAATGTCGTTCCTTTTCACTCGATAGGCGACGGCCATTCCATCCTCCACGCGTTTGAAACGGACCTCTTGGAAGATTCGCCCATTTCGGGCGTTGATAAAAATATTAAAGCTGCGATCACCGCTCTCACGAAGATCAGCTCCCTCGTACATCAATCTGGAGCCACACGGCATGTCTCCTATATTCAGATACTGCGCGTACCCAGCATCGTCATCGGGACGATATTGAGGTGTGTTAACCATCGCCTCCAAGTCAAGAATTCTTACATTCACTTGATACAGCGGGTAGTCCCCGGAATGTAAGGCCAGCCAAGAGGCATTATTGCCTATGGTTCTGAATGGCATGAGAAAACAAAAGCTGTCTCCGCCCGTCACATGGTTAATCATTTGTAGCGATTTGGCTTCAAGTTGGGTCACCACGTTCTCAAGACGGCTCTCGACATTTGTCAGGCTCGACTCCACACCCGCTTGCTTGCGGACCCGGAATATCTGGCCGGTCATCCAGCTAGCCAGAAAGAACGATGGCCCGAAGGCCGCGATGACGCTTTTTACCGTAAGCGGCTGCTCCCAAACCGCGTAACCGGTCCATACAGCAGCGGCAAGGAAAGGAATCCAGAACTCTTTTACTAACTGGCGCATTGTTTTATTTGAAATGCCTGGCACAGAAGCGACTCCTTTCGATATTTTGAGAATTTTGCCTCATTGGCGGCCCACACCGCATCTCTAAACCTGATTAAAAGCGGCCATCAATTAGGTCGCCCATCATGGGCTCATGACGAAGCCCATTCCCCACACCAGCATCACCGCCGCCCACTGGCAGCCCACCCTAGGAACCTCCGGCGAGGTAGTTGAGGGCTTGCGCGATATCGACCAGGCCATCCGCATCATCCTCTGCACGCCCAAAAACAGCGATCCTCATCGCCCAGAGTTTGGCAGCAACCTGCACCTGTACCTCGATTGGCCCACTAACCGCGTCACACCGCACTTGGTGCGCGAAGCCGTTGACGCGATTCGCCAATGGGAACCCCGCGTCTCGGTAGCCCAAGTGCAAATCCAGATCCACACGGCGCAAATCACCGTGCGCGTGCAATGGCGCGTAGCCGGTGAAATACAGCAGTTGACCGAGGTGCCCTATGCGCGAGTTGCCTAAACCCGAATTCATCAAAATAGACCCCGCCGCGCTGGAAGCTCAGCTCATCGCCCGCTATGAACAGAAGTCGCGCAAAACCTTGTACCCCGCCCAAATAGAACGGCTGTACATCGACCAGATTGCCTACGCGGTGTCCCGGTTGCAGATGAGCATCCAGCATGCCGGTGAACAACTGCTGGTGCGATTCGCCCGTGGCCCGATCCTCGACTATCTCGGTGAGCTGGTCGCCACGCCTAGGTTGCTGGCCCAGGCCGCCCGCTGCACCGTACGCTTCACCATGCCTGCAGTGGTAACGCAGCCGCTACTGATCCCAATCGGCACTCGGGTCAGCACCCAAGATGCCAAGCTCACTTTCATCACTGATCGAGACGTAGTGATGGCTATCGGTCAAAGCCAAGTCACCGTCACCGCAACCAGCACGACCGTGGGCGAACACGGCAACGGCTGGACCGCCGGACAGATCAGCGTCCTCGGCAACTCTCCAGCGCTGGGCATGACCGCAAGCAACACGACGGTCACCGCCCACGGCGCCGAAGATGAAAACGATGAACGCTACCGCGAGCGCATCATCTTGGCTCCCGAAGCCTTTAGTAACGCGGGCAGCCGCGCAGCCTATCGTTACCACACCCTGGCGGTGCACCAATCCATCGTCGATGTCGCCGTGCAGGGCCCAGACGAAGGTCAGCCAGACGGCCACGTCGCACTGTTCCCACTCACCACCTCGGGCTTGCCGACAGACGATCTACTCCAACGCATCGAGAACCAGATCAGCGGCGAAAAAATCCGCCCCCTATGCGACACGGTCAGCGCGCTGTCACCCGTCGAGGTCGTCTATCCAATCAAGGCAAACATCACGTTTTATGCCCATGCCGACCGAAGCGTCGCCATGGCCACCGCGAAGGCTGCCGCCCAGGCCTATGCCGACGAATGCCGCGCCAACCTCGGTCGCGATTTAGTGCCTGAACAGCTCACCGCATTGCTTCAAGTCACCGGTGTATACCGCGCTCATCTATTGCTGCCGGCAGTCCCACAGGAATTGCAGGGTAATGAGTGGGCAAACTGCTCAGAGATACAACTGATCGACGCCGGGGTGGCACATGACTGACCACCCACTGCCGCCGCCATTGGCCGGCGACGAACGTTTCATGCTGCTGTGTGAGCTGCTTAACCAAACCTTGGATGAGCTCGACCTCAACCTGATGTTGGTCTATTTGATCGATCTGGTTAAACCCTCGCTGCTCCCGATCCTGGCCGACCAATTCTCACTGCTAGACGAAGCCGCCTGGCAACTGGCCGAGTCCGAAGAAGCCAAACGCAAGTTGATTAAAGGTGCCGGTGAACTGCACCGTTTCAAAGGCACGCCTTGGGCCATCCGCGAAGTCATCCGCCTACTGGGCTTCGGCGAAGTCATCCTTTTGGAAGGGATACACGCGCAGCCAAGCACCGAGCCTTCCACCTGGCCGCTGTACCGGGTCGTTCTAAAACGCGTCATCACCAACGATCAAGCGGTGCTTGTGCGCCGCTTACTTCTTTCGGTCGCCCCAGCGCGCTGTCGCCTGGTGTCGCTCGACTATCAATCCGTCGCCATCCGCTACAACGCAGTCGCGCGCTACGACGGCCAATACAACCATGGGAGCAGTTAATGGCCGAGTTACCCGAGTCCCAGGAATGGGCGCAAGGTGTTTACCAACTAGAAACCTCCGATCCTGTTCTAGGCGGGCCGGACGGCGTATCGAATCAACAAGCCAAGCAATTGGCGAACCGAACGAGCTGGCTAAAGAAAAAAATAGAGTCTTTCCTGGACGGCTCCGGCATTAGCTTTGCCAGCCAGGAGGAAGCAGAAAAAGGCGTCGAGACCAACAAGCCCATGAACGCTCTCCGAGTGTTCCAAGCGATCGGCGCCAAAGTCATCCAGGCGACCACAAGTATCCCAGGTATCGCGCGGATCGCAACGTCCACCATGGTCAGAGCCGGCACCGACAACCGCGCAATCGTGACGCCTAAGACACTCGCAGCCATGTTCCCGTTCCGTGGTCGGCAGGTCTATAAAGTGCCGGGGGTCTACACCTGGGACGTACCTTCTGGAGTGACCAAAGTGTGGGTGGAAGTCATCGGTGCCGGTGGCGGCGGTGCGCGATCTACAACACCTCCAGGTCCCTCAGGTGGGGCCGGTGGAGGATTAGCCCGAAAGTTTTATGACGTCGGTGACAAAGCCTCAGTGATCGTCACTGTAGGCGCGGGCGGTATTGGCGCTTTAGTTGATGGGGGCGCGGGCACCTCTGGTGGCACTTCATCATTTGGCACTGCTATAGCGGCGATGGGCGGCGGGGGTGGTGTTATTGACGGCAAAGCACC
Source organism: Pseudomonas sp. LARHCG127 (assembly GCF_052871455.1). Classification (NCBI taxonomy): domain Bacteria; kingdom Pseudomonadati; phylum Pseudomonadota; class Gammaproteobacteria; order Pseudomonadales; family Pseudomonadaceae; genus Pseudomonas; species Pseudomonas sp. LARHCG127. Next base: position 178,119 of record NZ_JBIXJT010000004.1, on the reverse strand, counting down.
CTACGGTGGGAGAGGTTTAGGAGGAGACGAGAATCATAGCATCGGAACAGCGGGTCACTCCTCCGGCACCGCCAGTAATAATAGCTTCCATGGGGGCGCAGGCGGGGGCGGTGAATCAACCTCTACTGCAGATGACAGCCGTAAGCCGATGACGCCGGGGCAAGGAGGCGGAGGACGCATCGTCAGCTCCGCCCCTGACGGCGCAGATGGACAGGTAACAATTCAATGGTGACGAGCATGTGGGCCCGCATAGAAAACGCGACAGTTGCAGAGATGACAAGTATCGACCCGCAGGACCGGTTCCCCCCGTCACTAAACTGGATAGCATGTCCTGACGACACACAGCCAGGCATGCAGTATGCGGATGGATTATTCACTGTAAAACCAAAAACGCCAATCGACCTTGCCGCACAAATTGCCAGTCGGCGCTACCAACACGAAACAGCAGGCATCACCGCAAACAGCGTGAATATCGATACCAGCCGAGACAGCCAAGCGTTAATCACCGCTGCGGCGTTATCTGCCGTTATGGACCCCACTTACGTGTGCGTTTGGAAAGCACTAAACGGTCCGGTCACGCTAACGGCAGCTCAGATAATCGAAATCGCCACCGCCGTACGAGCGCATGTCCAGGTCTGCTTTGATCGGGAATGTCAGCTACTGACGGCATTAACCGAGGGGACCTACACAGTCGACATGCTTGACCACGGCTGGCCGGCGATCCAAGAGGCATAACCATGCAGGAAATCCGCTGTGGCGAGTGCCACCGCAAACTCGCCGCCGTCCGCAGTTTCATAGATCTACAAATCAAGTGCCCGCGCTGCCGGACACTCAATCACCTGAAGGCCCCGAGCCTCCTATCCGAATGCCCTGAGCATCTGCCCAAAAAAGAGCAGACATGCCCCAGCCCACCATTGGAAGCCTGTTCGCAGGCATAGGAGGTTTTGATGTCGGATTCGAAAACGCAGGCTACCGAACCGCCTGGCAAGTGGAACTCAACCCCACCAACCGGGCTGTCCTTGCCGATCGATTTCCTCACGCCACCCAGTTCGAAGACGTCCGCCACTGCGGCGTCCACAACCTCAGTCCCGTCAACGTCCTCACCGCCGGATTTCCCTGCCAAGACATCAGCATCGCCGGCTCAAGACCCAACAACAAAGACACCCGAGGCCTGCGCGGCCAACGAAGCGGCCTGTTCTGGGAAGTCATACGAATCCTCAAAGAGACACAACCTCGCTGGGTGGTGCTTGAGAATGTCGTTAACCTGCTCGCTATCAATGATAGCCAGGACTTTGAAACAGTCATCGGGGCCCTTGCGCAATGCGGGTATGTGGGATGCTGGCGAGTGCTTAATGCTCAATATTTCGGAGTCCCCCAGCAACGTCGTCGCATATTCCTGGTCGCAGGTCATCGACGAATGCCCCCCATCGAGCTGCTGGCTGACGCCGCGCCAGTGGAAGCAATACCTCCAGCGTCTGGCAAGATCCCGTGGCCACGGCCCGCGGATGCATGGGCTGCCAATACTCTATTGGCAAACAAAGCCGGCTCACAAATCGCTATGGGCTGTACAACTTTCATCGCTCACCCGAACCGATGGCATCAGATGGCTGAGCGGCAGCGAACGTCTGAAGATGATGGGATTTGCCTCGGACTGGATGCGGCCAACCTTGCAGAGGCTTTCGCTGCCGGAAACGCCGTCGTTACGCAAATCGCGCAATGGATTGCCGAAAAACTAATCAAGGCAGGCTAGTGGCCAAGGCAGCGGGAATATCGTCCCCGCTGCCAACCCCCACCTCAACTTCCGAAATTCCCTTGCACCACACGCAAAAAACCTAAACCCTATTTACCTCGCCCCAGCGCCCGGACTTTTCGCGCTCGGCATCAGGATGGACGGGCGCCATCGCGAGCAAGCTCGCGATGGCTTCAGTCCAGACAACGCAGGACCTGTGGCGAGGGAGCTTACTCCCGCTCGGCTGCGCAGCAGTCGTAAACCGGTTGATGCGGTCTGCTTGTAGACATGCAGGGGGCTGCTTCGCAGCCCAGCGGGAGCAAGCTCCCTCGCCACAAATCCTGTCTCCAGGCCCGGGGTTGCAGTTACTTGCCAGGCACCAGGGTCAACCGCGTCTTGCCGTAGGCTCGATCGAAGTTCTGCGATTGCAGCGGCAAATTCTGGTATTGCCCCTTGATCCATGGATCGATGCCATTGGCATAGTGCGGGCTGACCGGGTTGCCGGACTGGCCGGTGCCGTCCTGGATCATCAACGGTTCAGGCTGGCTGAAGTCGACGATAAAGCGCATGGAAGGCGCCAGGGTGGTGGTGAAATCCTGCCCCCAGGCAAACGCCGCCGTGTTGAGCGTGGTGCCGTCTCCACCGGCCGGCAGCGGGCCGCGTACGATCTGGCCGTTGCTGTTTTTCCACGTATAACGATGCAACTGGCCCCACTGCCAAGCCTTGTGGTCACCGCCCAACTGGCTATCACCGGCACTGATGGTGGCGGCCAGGCTGCGGGCGAGGATGACGGCCTTGTCTTCTTTCTGCGGTGTGCGCACATCGTCCCAGAATGGGCTGTCTTCGCGCCCCAGTAGATGATCGGCCTGGGCCGAGTAGGACAATTGGCCGTTGGCGACCAGCGCCTGCCACGCCACGCTGCTGTCCGGGCCCAGCTCGTCGAGGAAAATCTGCTTCATGCTTTCCTGCAGGAACAGCCCATAGATCGCCGCGTCGGCGGAAGTCGGGCTGAGCCGGCCATCGAATGCCATCAAGCGGGTATAGGCTTCGCGGGCTTTGGCCCGGTCAGCCACCGGCAAGGCTTCGATCGCCTGTTTGAGCGGCTGGGTCATGCCCGGGGCTTCGAAGACGCGTTTGAGCTTGGCCGCGAACGTCGTGCTCTGGTCGTATTGCATGGCGGTGAGGCTGCGGGTGTCGTGCTTGCCCGCGCTGGCCAATTCGGCCATGCGTTCGCCACGCTCCGGTGCGCCCCAGGAATTGGACAACTGCATGCCGTAGCCATGGGGAATGACCCGTTGGTTGGCGGTGCCGAGCCAGCCCTGGGCCGGGTCTTGATCGTAGGGGTGCAGCATCGGGTCGGCGTAACCGTCCCAATCGTAGCGACCGTCCCAACCTGGCGATGGCAACAGGCCTTCGCCTTCGCGGCGGTTCGGGTAGCGACCGGTGACTTGCCAGCCGATATGGCTGGCGTCGGCAAAGACCAGGTTCACCGCCATGGCGCGGATCTCCCGGCTGGCATCGGAGGCTTTCTCGACGTTCTGTGCCCGGGACAGGTCGAAGAAGGCATCCAGGGTCTTGTCGTCGCTGAAGCTGGGTGTCTGCAAGGCCAGGCCAAAGCCGCTGGCCATGGCCGGCCCCTGGGCGCTGTTGAGCAACGGGCCGTGGCGGGTCTCGAACACCGCTTCACGAATTGGTCGCTGGCCTTTGATGAGGTAGGTTTCGTTGCGCACGATCACCGGCTGCCATTTGCCGTTGATCTCGTAGGACAGGCTGTTGCCCTGGCGTCGGATTTTTTCCAGGAACAGGTCTTGGTTGTCTCCCAGCACGCTGGTCATGCTCCAGGCCACCTTGCCGTTGAATCCGGCCAGGATCATTGGGATGCCCGCCACGGAAACCCCGGCCGCCTGGTACTTGGGAGCGCGGATCTGTACGGGACTCCACAGTCCCGGCATGCCCAGCGGCCCATGGCTGTCGCTGGCCAACAAGCTCTTGCCGCTGCGGCTGCGTTGCGGCGCGATGGCCCAGTTGCTTGCAGACGCAGCGCCCAACAGATTCAGCCCGGCCAACTGGCCGGTGGCCTTGCTGATTTCGTTCAGGCCTGGGATCTGGCCGTTGAGGCGCAGGCCCTGGAGCTTGTCGGCCTCGGTCACGGGCAGTTGCTCGTCCGGATAGGATGGGCTCAGCCAGGCGAGCTTGTCGTTGTTGACGGTCTGGGCCAGCACGAGGCTGGCGATTTCTTCCGGCAGGTTGGCTGACTGGCTGAAATTCAGCAGGCAGAACATCAGCGCCGAATCTTCCGGCTTCCAGTATTCGGGCTTGTAGCCAATGGCGGCCAGGTCCGCCGGCAGCTTGTCACGGTAGCGGAACAGGTAGGCGTTGACGCCGCGGGCATAGACTTCAAAGAAGCGCTTGAGCCGTGGCGAAGACGCCTTGTACAGCTCGTCGGCGTTTTTCTTCAGGTTGACGGCGCGCATGTAGCGGTCGACGTCCAGCCGTTCGGCGCCGGACATCTCTGCCAACCGCCCCTGGGCCAGCAGGCGCAGGGTGACCATCTGGGCAATGCGGTCGCTGGCGTGGACGTAGCCGAGGGTGAACAGGGCGTCATGGAAGCTGTTGCTTTCGATCAGCGGCATGCCTGTTGCATTGCGCCGGACCGAGACGTTCTGCGCCAGCCCCTTGAGCGGCTGCACGCCGGAAGTCGGCGGGACAGTGTCCTGGGCATTCCAGGTCTGGCATCCGCTCAAACCGAGCACACTGGCCACTGCGGCGGCAACGCCGAGCCGGGGGACGAGGGAAATAGAGGCTGGCGAGGCCATGGCAAAGCTCCTGCGGGAGGGGGTGGCACCAATAAAGGCGCTACGTTAGTGAGCGGGCGGGGGGCGCGCAAGCGGGGGCGAGGGTTATTTGTTGATTTAGCGATGAAAGCCCTGCTGTTCACTCAAGGACGACTGTGAACCTGTGGCGAGGGAGCTTGCTCCCGCTGGGCTGCGCAGCGGCCCCAAAACCATTCGACACGGTGCGTCAGGAAAAAACGGCTGGCAGGTTTTTACGGTTGCTGCGCAACCGAGCGGGAGCAAGCTCCCTCGCCACAAGTCAGCGCTTTTGCTCGAAGACTTGCCTGTTGGAAGAGGTGATGCTCAAGTGTGGAACATTCAATGACCAAGCAAGAGAAAACCGGCATGGAGCTACGGCACGACGCGGCGCTGATCCTCATCGATCAACAGAAAGGCATCCTCCACCCCAGGCTCGGCCCGCGCAACAACCCCGAGGCCGAGCTGCGCATGCTGGAATTGCTGGCTTTCTGGCGACACACGGCGCGGCCGGTGATTCACGTTCATCACTTGTCCCGTTCGCCGGACTCGGTGTTCTGGCCGGGGCAGTCGGGGGTGGAGGTCCAGCCGCGGTTCGAGCCGATGGCCGGGGAACGGCTGGTGCAAAAACAGGTGCCGGATGCGTTCAGTGGCACGCGCCTGGAGCAAGACCTGCGCGAAGCCGGTATCGGGCAACTGGTGATCGTCGGCGTGGCGACGCACAACTCGGTGGAGTCCACGGCCCGCACGGCCGGCAACCTGGGGTTCGACACTTGGGTGGTCGAGGACGCCTGCTTTACCTTCGACAAGACCGATTACTTCGGCAATCCTCGTTCGGCGGCCGAGGTGCATGCCATGTCCCTGGGCAACTTGCACGGTGAGTATGCGACGGTGGTGGGTGTGGAGCGGATTCTGCAGGCGGGCTGATACATATGCAGTGGAGATGCCGGCCCCGCCCCGGAGCAAGCTCCCACAGGGGTTTTGAAAGCGGCACGGTCTCGTGGCGAGGGAGCTTGCTCCCGCTTGAGTGCGAAGCGCTCATTGCTTTTTTGGGGCCGCTACGCGCCCCAGCGGGAGCAAGCTCCCTCGCCACAAAAAGCTTCCAGGCCATCACACCCTGGATTGGTTAATGGCAAGCACTGTGGGAGCGAGCTTGCTCGCGATGACGGTCTAACAGGCGAAAAACTTCTTCGCCCTGCCCCTCAAGCTCCGTGGCACTTCTTGAATTTCTTGCCATTGCCACACGGGCAAGGGTCGTTGCGACCGACATCCTTCAGGGCGTTGCGTACCGGCTCCTGGTGGGCGTGGCCGCAGTTCGGACCGTGGACGTGGCCGTGGTCATGATCGTGGTGATGGTCGTGATCGTGGTTGCAATCAGGGCCGTGAACGTGGGGTTGCTGGGTCATCGGGGTTACTCCGCAATTAAATCGGCGGCGATTATCACGCCATTGCGCTCAAGGTGCACGTAGTGGGCAATGAATAATCCGGTTTCCAGCTCACCTTCCAGACGATAGGGGATCTGTTTCCGGGGTTTCTCCAGCAGCTTCACCACTTCCCGCACTTGCGGCCACAGGTTGGTGCGCACCGGCACCTTGAAGTAGGCGCTGTGCCTGGGGCGCACGGTGAACCAGTGTTCATGCTCACCTTCGGTCAGCAACAGCTCGCCCAGGTGGACACGGTAGGTCAGGCCACGAACGGTGAGGTCGCTGTCGCCGGGGTTGTCGACGCGAAAGTGCAGCATGAACCGCTGTTCCACCAGCCGGGCCCGGATCACCTCGACCTTGACCAGGTGCACCTGGGGCTCAGGGGCTTCATCACCTCGCCAGGAGGCACAGCCGCCGAACCCGAAGAGCAGCAGCAGGCAGGTGACGCGCAGCAAGAAGGATGGAAGGGTCATGTCCGTGCCTCTGGTTTATCCCCAGTCTAGCCCTATGGGCCGATGGACGGGCGTCGGACGTTTCCGAAAAATCAGCGGTTGAAGTAACCGGCGCAGCATTTCTTGAATTTGTACCCGCTGCCGCACGGACAATCGTCGTTGCGTCCCGTCTTCACCGGCACGGTCGGGTCGATGAAGTACCAGCGCCCGTCGTTCTGCACGAACGAGGACTGTTCCCGGTGGCTATGCTCGCCCTGGCCATCGTGCCAGCGCGCCGTGAACGTGACGAAGGCGTGTTCCGGTTTACCGCCGAACACTTCGCTGCTTTCCACCTCCAGCCCCAACCAGGTGCTGTTGGCGCTCCACTCGCTGATGGACTGGCGATCAAGGCCTTGCTGCTGGGCGGGCAGGGTGGTGGCAACCAGGTAATCCACCAGGCCCAGCACATAGGCGCTATAGCGCGAACGCATCAAGGCTTCGGCGCAGGGCGCCGGGTGGCCGTCGTGGTAGTGGCCGCAGCAGGCGTCCAGTGAATTGCCACTGCCGCAGGGGCAAATGGGTGATTGGGAGCTTGTGTTCACGGTTACCACCAATATTTTCCGAAGTTTTCCGGGTTGGCCCAGAAACGTGAGTTGAGCCAGTCGGGGACTTGTTTGTATTCAAGCAGATCGTAGGTGAACAGGGTCAGCACCTGATCGTCACGCTGGAATCGCTCACTGGCTTGCAGGGCCAGGGAGAAAAAGTCCGTCTCTTGCCAGCCGCAGGCAGTGAGGTCGGCCAGCACGGCGATGCGGCTGGCGTTGAGATTGCGGATGCCGCCCAGCAGGTTCAGACCCTCGCGCTTGGGCAAATGCTCCAGGCAATCGAGTGCCAGGGCCAGGTCAAAACGGCGCGCCGCGACGTCCGCCGGCAGCGCGCCGGGGCCGGCGTGGACCACTTCGGTGTCGGGGTGGGCCTGCTGGAAGGCTTCGAGTGCGGGAAAGCCGCTGGCACCGATCAGCAGCAGTGTTCGGGGGGCATAACGGTCAAGCACGGCCGCCAGGGCTTGCTGGGGCGTACGCGAAGAAATGGCAACGGTCATCGAAGTTCCTCAGTCAGAACCACCACGATAGCCTGCCCGGACATCATGGCCTAGAGCGGTTTGTCCCGGAATGTGCGCAAACGTCGTAAACACGGGGCGAAAACCCGCGATTGCTCAGGCTGGCGCAGATTCGAAGTCGGGTCTTTACTCCCCTGAATCGGCGCCAAGCCGATCCCTCAAGGAGAAACCCGATGAGCATAGTTCGGACAGCGTTACCCCTGGTTCTGCTAACCAGTGTGTTGACTGGTTGCGCAGGTTTGCAGAAAACCGACTGGCCGACCTGTGCGGCTGTCGGCGGAGCGATCGGCGCCGGATTGGGCGCCATAGAAAGCACTTCCTGGGCTGGCGGCGGCGCGTTGTACGTTGGCGGCATGGCGGCAGCTTATTGCTGGGTCAAGGGCGACGGCGACGAAGACGGCGATGGCGTGCCGGACAGCCGTGACAAATGCCCGGGCACACCGAAGGGCGTGCAGGTCGATGCCGACGGTTGCCCGCCGCCCGCGCCGGCGCCGGTGGTCGAAGAAGCGGTCGTGGTCAAGGAAGAAACCATCGTGATCCGCGATGTGCACTTTGAATTCAACAAAGCCACGCTGACTCCAGCCGACAAGGATGTACTGAGCACGGTCGCCACCCGCCTGAAGCAGGAAACGTCCACCGCGCAACTGAGTGTCACCGGCCACACCGACAGCGTTGGCAGCGATGCGTACAACCAGAAGCTGTCGCAGCGGCGAGCCGATTCGGTGGTGAAATACCTGGTCGAAAACGGCGTGCCGCAGTCCAGTTTTGTCTCGGTGTCCGGCGCCGGTGAGAGCCAGCCTGTGGCCGATAACAAGACCGCCGACGGCCGCGCGATGAACCGCCGCACGGAGATCAAGATAAACCGTTGAAACCCTTGGCATCCGCGGCTTGTAGAGTTGCGGATGCGGGTCTTTACTCCTGTGTGACCGGTATGGGCCGGTGACACAGGAGCCTTCACCATGAACGTTCTAATCAGGGCCGCCTTACCGGTGCTGCTGGCGAGCAGTCTGTTGTCCGGTTGCGCCACTCACAGCGACGGCAGCGCACCCCTCAATCAACGCACCTGGCCAATCTGTAGCCTGATCGGCGGCCTCGTCGGCGGCGGGTTGGGGGCCATTGAAAGCAGCGGTTGGGCCGCTGGTGGGGCCGCTTTGGGGCTGCTGGGCGGTGGCTTGATCTGCTACGCCCAGGATGGCGATGAAGACGATGACGGCGTGTTCGACCGCCGTGACCGTTGTCCCGATACCCCAGCCAATACACCGGTCGAGCATCACGGTTGCCCGGTGCCGCAATACCCGGCCAGCGTGCCACCGGTCGAACCGCAAGCGCCGACTAGCGAGGTCATTACCCTCAACGACGCGGGCAAGGTGCTGTTCGATTTCGACAAATCCGATCTCACCGCAGAGGCTCGAAGCCAGCTCGATGGGCTGATGGGCAAGCTCAGCCATGCCAATGTCGCCAGCATCCGGGTGGTGGGCCATACCGACAGCGTCGGCAGCGACGCCTATAACCAAGGGCTGTCCGAACGTCGCGCCAGTAGCGTCGTGGAGTATTTGCTGACCCAGGGGCTCGCCCCCGACAAACTCACCAGCGAAGGCAAGGGCGAAAGCGAGCCGGTGGCCGACAATGAGACCGACGAAGGGCGCGCGCAGAATCGCCGGGTCGAATTGCATCTCCAGCGCTGAGCGGCGGGCCAGAGCAGCCGGATCGTCGGGAGGGCGATCCGGCCGGCCGGGGCTTGGGTTGGATTAAATTTGCCTGGCCCTCTGGCTTATCCGGCGCGCAAGCCGTTACTGTGCGCGCAAAGAATAATTCTCCATCAGGGGGGCGTATGAAGGTGTTTTGGGGGCTGGGGCGCTTGCTGACCCTGCTGTTCTGGCTGGTGGTGCTGGTCAATCTGGTCGTGCCGTTCGTCCATCCGCTGCATCTGCTGGTCAATTTCGCCGGTGCTTTTTTGCTGGTGCTGCATGTGCTGGAACTGCTGTTGTTCCGGGCCAGTTTCCGTGGCCGCGCCGCCCCCGGCCGTGACCGCCTCAGAGTGCTGCTGTTCGGCATCTTCCATCTGCAAACCCTCCCGACCGCGCCAGAGGCTTCCCATGCGTAAATTGTGTCTGCTTGCCGCACTTGTATGCCCGTGGGCTTCGGCCCAGGTGCTCCAGGTCGAAAGCCATTCGTTGATGCGCCTGCCCAACACCACCAGCACACTGACCCTGGAACGTCTGGAGGTGGCCGATTACGGCACGCTGCTGGTGCCGTCCAATGTCGCTGAACTGTCCATCGACCAATTGCACCTGGGGCGTGAAGCGCGGATCGCCATCGTGCCGGCGCAGCAGGCATTGGAAATGAAAGTGGCCCGGGCTGAATTGGCTGAGGGCAGCCAGATCACTTCACGGGGCGCACCGGGTACCTACACCAAGGCCGCGCGGCCTGGGCGCGATCTCAACCTGCGTTTCAATGTGTTGAATGGGCCGTTGTTGTCGGTGGATGCCCGTGGCGGCACCGGTGCACCGGGTTTCGTGGGGCTCGACGGTGCCAATGGCCAGGCGCCGGGTTGCACCTGGGGCTCGGCCGGTCGCGGTGCCGACGGCAGCAGTGGCAGCGATGGCCAGCCGGGCGCCGCCGGTGCGCAGGTGCGCCTCGAACTGCCCCGGGCCTATCCTGCCGAGCAGATCAAGGTCACGGTGGATGGCGGTGCCGGTGGCCCGGCGGGACACGGCGGCAAGCCTGGGGCGGGCGGCAAGGCCAAGGGCTGCGTGGTCTATACCGCGGATGGCGGCAAGAGCGGTCGCCCTGGCGCCGACGGCCAGCCCGGGCCTGCCGGAGCGGCGGGGACGGTGACGGTGCAGCGGTTCTGAACCTGCCCCGAATCTAACCCGTGGGAGCGAGCCTGCTCGCGATGGGGGTGGATCAGTCGACCTTACTATGACTGACACACCGCTATCGCGAGCAGGCTCGCTCCCACAGGTGCTGGGTCCAACTGGAGATTTCTTCAGAACATCGGCCGCGCCGCGCCAAGCGCCACCACCAGCAACCCGATCAACAAATTGATCCCCACCAACCGCCGAATCTTGCCCAGTACCGCGGCACCCGCCGGCCAGTCCTGCGCCGTTACGGCGTTACGCAATGCCGGCAGTTGCAAGCCCTGGATGCGGATAAACAGTGCTGTCATCACTATGTACAGCCCCATCATTATCTGCACATAACGCGGCGCGGTTTCGAAGCCGGCGAAGCGCAGATGGATCAGGCCGACGCCGCTGATCGGCAAAAGCACCACCGCCACCCAGACCCAGACGAAAAAACGCTGAAACACTTCTACCCATAACTTGAGCCGGGTAGGGCCCTCAAGCGCCGTCATTGCGGCGGGTCGCAGGATCATCCAGGCGAAGAACATGCCGCCGACCCAGATCAGGGCCGCCAGTAAATGCAGGGTGTAGACGAGGGCAAAGGGTGTCATTGGGTTACTCCGTTCTGCGCAGGATTCATTAGCGGGGTATGATAGCCGCCGATCCGAACCACTGAAAATTTATCCAGCGTTTTTAGCGCCCGACCATCCATGATCAGCACCGAACTCAAAACCACGATCCAGGGCGCCTATTCGCGTTTTCTCGAAGCCAAGAGCCTCAAGCCGCGATATGGCCAGCGCCTGATGATTGCCGAAGTGGCAAAAGTCCTGGGTGACATCGACACCGACGACGAAGGCCGGCGCAGCGGCGAGCCTGCCATCGTGGCGGTGGAGGCCGGCACCGGTACCGGCAAGACCGTGGCCTACAGCCTGGCGGCGATTCCGACTGCCAAGGCCGCTGGCAAACGCCTGGTGATCGCCACGGCCACCGTCGCCCTGCAGGAGCAGATTGTCTACAAGGACCTGCCCGACCTGATGCGCAACAGCGGGCTGAACTTCACGTTCGCCCTGGCCAAGGGCCGCGGGCGCTACATGTGCCTGTCCAAGCTCGACATGTTGCTCCAGGAAGGCCACGCCCAGACCGCCACGGCCCAGTTGTTCGAAGAAGAAGGTTTCAAGATCGAGGTGGATGAAGCCAGCCAGAAGCTGTTTACCAGCATGATCGAAAAGCTGGCCGGCAATAAATGGGACGGCGACCGCGACAGCTGGTCCACGGCCCTGGAAGACGCCGACTGGTCTCGCCTGACGACCGACCATAGCCAGTGCACCAACCGCCATTGCCCGAACTTCGGCCAGTGCGCCTTCTACAAGGCCCGGGAAGGCATGGGCAAGGTCGACGTCATCGTCACCAACCACGACATGGTCCTGGCCGACCTGGCCCTGGGCGGCGGTGCGGTGCTGCCGGACCCGCGCGACACGATCTACGTGTTCGACGAAGGCCATCATCTGCCGGACAAGGCCATCGGCCATTTCGCCCATTACACCCGGCTGCGCTCCACCGCCGATTGGCTGGAAACCACCGCCAAGAACCTCACCAAGCTCTTGGCCCAGCATCCATTGCCGGGCGACCTGGGCAAGTTCATCGAGCAAGTGCCGGAGCTGGCGCGGGAAATCAAGACGAACCAGCAGTTCATGTTCACCGCGTGCGAGCAAGTGGCCGATTTCAAGCCCGGCGAAGACGTCGAGGGCCGCGAGCGGCCACGCCACCGGTTTGTCGGCGGGGTGATTCCTGAGCACATGCGCGAAATGGGCATCGAGCTCAAGAAAGGTTTCGCGCGCCTGACGGATCTGTTCACGCGGCTGACCGACCTGCTCAAGGAGGGCATGGATGGCGAGGTCAACATTGGTATCGCCAGTAACCAGGCCGAGGAGTGGTATCCGCTGTTCGGCAGCCTGCTGTCCCGCTCCCAAGGCAACTGGGAGCTGTGGACGGCCTTCACCGCCGAAGACCCGGAAGACAACCCGCCGATGGCGCGGTGGCTGACCCTGGCCGAAAGCGGTTCGCTGTTCGACATCGAGGTCAATGCCAGCCCGATCCTGGCGGCGGAAATGCTGCGGCGCAACCTGTGGAACGTGGCCTACGGCGCGCTGGTGACCTCCGCCACCCTGACCGCCCTCGGCACGTTCGACCGCTTCCGCATGCGCGCCGGCCTGCCGAAGAAGGCCGTGACCGCCGTGGTGCCAAGCCCCTTCCATCACGCCGACGCCGGTGTGCTGCGGGTGCCGGACCTCAAGGCCGACCCACGGGATGCGGCCGGCCATACCGCGGCGATCATCCGCGACCTGCCAGAATTGGTGGAAGGCTCACGGGGCACCCTGGTGCTGTTTTCCTCGCGCAAGCAGATGCAGGACGTATTCGATGGCCTGGACCGTGACTGGCGCAAGCAGGTGTTCATCCAGGGCAACCTGTCGAAGCAGGAAACCCTGAACAAGCACAAGGCACGAGTCGACGGTGGCGATTCCAGCGTGTTGTTCGGCCTGGCGAGCTTCGCTGAAGGCGTGGACTTGCCCGGTGCCTATTGCGAGCACGTGGTGATCGCCAAGATCCCCTTCTCGGTTCCCGACGATCCGGTAGAGGCCGCGCTGGCCGAGTGGATCGAAGCCCGCGGTGGCAATGCATTCATGGAAATCTCCGTGCCGGACGCTTCGCTGAAGCTGGTCCAGGCATGTGGCCGCTTGCTGCGCACCGAAGAAGACCGCGGCACCATCACCTTGCTCGACCGCAGGTTGGTGACCCAGCGCTATGGCAAGGCGATCCTCAATGCATTGCCGCCGTTTCGGCGGGAGATTTCCTGATACGTGTTGCTGTGGCAAGGGCGCTTTTGTGGCAAATGGACGCTTTTGTGGCGAGGGAGCTTGCTCCCGCTGGGGTCTGTAGGAGCTGCCGAAGGCTGCGATCTTTTGATTTTTGTCTTTCGCTTGAGATTTAAGTGTCTGGGGAAAGATCGCAGCCTCGTTTCACTCGGCAGCTCCTACATAGCTCCTACCACGCACCCCAGCGGGAGCAAGCTCCCTCGCCACAAAGGCCAGAACCAGTCCGGTCAGCCGTCTTGCGGCGGTTCCCAAAAGCCTGAATGGCTGAAACAATGCCAGCCACCTTAAAAGTGTTTGTTTCAAGGGAGTTACGGGTGCAAATTCAAGGCCATTACGAGCTTCAGTTCGAAGCGGTGCGTGAAGCGTTCGCGGCATTGTTCGATGACCCCCAGGAGCGCGGCGCGGCGTTGTGCATCCAGGTGGGGGGCCGTACGGTGATCGACCTGTGGGCCGGTACCGCCGACAAGGATGGCCATGAAGCCTGGCACAGCGACACCATCGCCAACCTGTTCTCCTGCACCAAGACGTTCACCGCCGTCACCGCCTTGCAACTGGTGGCCGAAGGCAAGTTGCAACTGGACGCCCCGGTGGCCCGCTATTGGCCTGAGTTCGCGGTGGCGGGCAAAGCTGGCATTACCCTGCGCCAACTGCTCTGCCATCAGGCCGGGCTTCCGGCGTTGCGTGAGCTATTGCCGCCCGAAGCACTGTATGACTGGCAAACCATGGTTGACGCCCTGGCGGCCGAAACGCCTTGGTGGACGCCGGGCGAGGGCCACGGTTATGCCGCGATCACTTACGGCTGGCTGGTAGGCGAGCTGTTGCGCCGGGCCGACGGGCGAGGCCCGGGGGAGTCCATCGTGGCCCGCGTCGCCAAGCCGTTGGGCCTGGATTTTCACGTGGGCCTGGTCGACGAGGAATTTCATCGCGTGGCCCACATCGCCCGTGGCAAAGGCAACGTCGGCGATGCGGCGGCCCAGCGCCTGTTGCAGGTGACGATGCGCGAGCCCACGGCCATGACCACCCGGGCGTTTATCAATCCGCCGTCGATCATGACCAGCACCAACAAACCGGAATGGCGACGCATGCAGCAACCGGCGGCCAACGGCCACGGCAATGCCCGTAGCCTGGCCGGGTTCTACGCGGGACTGCTCGATGGCAGCCTGCTGGAAGGTGAAATGCTCGACGAACTGACTCGCCAGCACAGCCTCGGCGAGGATAAGACGTTGTTGACCCAGACCCGTTTCGGCCTGGGCTGCATGCTTGACCAGCCGGAGGTGCCGAATGCGACCTACGGCCTCGGCCCGCGGGCGTTCGGTCATCCGGGGGCAGGGGGCTCCATCGGGTTTGCCGATCCCGAACATGATGTCGCGTTCGGCTTCGTGACCAACACGCTTGGACCTTACGTGTTGATGGACCCACGCGCGCAGAACCTTGCGCGGGTGCTTGCCACTTGTCTATAAAACGCCATTGAAGGCCATGGACACAGGAACCTCGTGTCCTTTTCAGTTTCCAAGCGTCTGTTTATGCGGCCAAAACATGGCCTTGTTTTTCATCTAGATCATTTTGTGGATATCCAATGTCATCGAATAAAACCCTCGCTCTGGCGCTGTGCTTCGCTATCACCGGTTGCGCACAAACCCCACAAAATGATGCCGAGGGCAGCAGTGGCTGGTGGCCATTCGGTTCTTCCGACAAGGTAGCGGCCAAGGAAGCGGCGCCCGTGGCGCCCGTGGCGCCCGTGGCGCCCCTGAAGCCGGCCGCCGTCGCACCGCAAGCCAAGGCTGAGGGCGCCAGCCATTGGTGGTGGCCGTTCTCTTCCGAGGAAACCGCCGCAGACGCCGCCAGAAAAGCCGAAGCAAAGGCCGAAGCCAAGGCCGAAGCCAAGCCTGAGGCCAAGGCGCCAACAGCGGTTGCCAAGGCCGAAGCCGAAAGCAACGGCAAGTGGTGGTGGCCGTTCGGCGGCAAGGATCAGGAAACCGCCAAGGCGGTGCCGATGCCCGATCCGAAAGTTACCCAGGCCTGGCTCGACGACTACGAGCCGAAGCTGCGCACCGCCATCAAGGACAGCAAGCTCGAACTTGAGCGCCGTGACAACGTGCTGGTGGTCACCGCGCCTGTGGACGGCTCGTTCAACCCGGATCGCCCGGCCATGCTGTTGCCTGTGACGCTCGGCCCGTTCACCCGCGTGGCGAAGATCCTCGAGGCCGATCCGAAGACCGCCGTGCTGATTCTCGGCCATGCCGATACCTCGGGCGCCGCCCCGGCCAACCTCAAGCTCAGCCAGGAGCGTGCCCAGTCCGTGGCGGCGATTTTCCGCCTCAGCGGCCTGCAACGCGATCGCCTGATGCTGCGCGGCATGGGCGCAGTGGCGCCACGTGCGGCCAACGACAGCGTCGAGGGTCGCGCCTTGAACCGTCGTGTGGAACTGCTGGTCACGCCGGCCAACACCATGGTTGCGCTGCTGAGCAAATACAACATGCCGGCGCCGGCCCCGGTGACCATGGTAGCCGCCCAGGATGTGAAGCCTGCTGCCCCGGCCCCTGCGCCTGCGGCTAAAAAAGCGGTGGCTTCGACCAAGAAAGCCTCGGCCAAGAAAGCGCCGGCCAAAAAAGCCGCGGCCAAGGCGCCTGCAAAGAAAGCCCCGGCCAAGCCCGCCACCCCGGCGAAGAAACCCCAACCGGCCAAAGCCGCCACCGATACCAAGAAAGTCGCGGCCGCCGAGACTCCGAAGCAGTGATGGGCTAACCATAAGGAATGCGCCATGACCCAACCGCTGGCTGATATGCGCCGCGACTACACCCGCGACGGCTTGACCGAGGCACAGGCCCCGGCCGAGCCGTTTGCATTGTTCCACCAATGGTTCGCTGACGCGGTGAAAACCGAACAGGCCCCGGTGGAGGCCAACGCCATGACCCTGGCGACGGTGGATGCAGACGGGCGCCCGCATTGCCGGATCCTGCTGCTCAAGGGGCTGGATGCCCTGGGCTTTACGTTCTTCACCAACTACGACAGCGCCAAGGGCCAACAACTGGCCGCGAATCCATTCGCGGCCATGACGTTTTTCTGGCCGGCCCTGGAACGCCAGGTGCGCATCGAAGGCAAAGTGGTCAAGGTCACGGCGCAAGAGTCGGACGCCTATTACCAGGTTCGCCCGCTGGGCAGCCGTCTCGGCGCCTGGGCTTCACCCCAGAGCCGGGTGATTTCAGGGCGCGCGGAGTTGGACGATTTGCTCAAGGCCACCGAGCAACGTTTCAGTGACAGCCAACCCCATTGCCCGGAGCATTGGGGCGGTTACCGCTTGCTGCCCGAGCGCATCGAGTTCTGGCAGGGCCGCCCGAGCCGCCTGCATGATCGCCTCAACTACCGCCTGCAAGGGGCGAACTGGACTCGCGAGCGCCTGGCGCCTTAGGCGGATAACCTGCCGCAGCGGTTTGCAACCATTGCGGCAGGTCTCGGCGCTTGATGCCTTGCTCCCGGGCGCGGGCCAATTGTTGCAGCATATAGGTCTTTTTCTGCTCGTCCTGCCCCGCCAACGACAGCGCCAGGTCGCGGTCCATCCAGCGTTTGATCCGCACGTACAGCCACCCGTGGAAGTACAGGCCGGCCACGGTGGTCACGACGATAATGAAATAATCCATGAAAAAATCCCTGGGTTGATGACGCAGGTTTCGTAAATTGGCGCTACTGTTTGGTGAATTTTTCCGGTGCGCCTGTATCCCACCTGAATGAAAACAATTTTATCCCGGCAAGGCCGTGACAGGCGTCAAGCCGGGGAGTTTAATGAATCCCTGTCTTTTGGAGTTGATGCTATGCGTAAGTCTGTTTTGCTGGTTGCTTCCTTTTCCACGATGGCGATGTTGCTCACTGGCTGTCAGTCGAGCCTGACCGGTGACTCCTACTCCCGTGACGAAGCGCGTCGCGTGCAGACGATTCGCATGGGGACCATCGAGTCCCTGCGTCCGGTCAAGATCGAAGGCACCAAGACCCCGATCGGCGGTGCGGCGGGTGCCGTGGTCGGTGGTGTGGGCGGCAGCGCCATTGGTGGTGGCCGTGGCAGCATCGTCGCTGCTGTGATCGGTGCCGTGGCCGGTGGCCTGATCGGTTCCGCCACTGAAGAAGGCCTGACCCGTACCCAGGGTGTGGAAATCACTGTGCGTGAAGATGACGGCAGTATGCGTGCCTATGTGCAGCAGGTTCAGGAGAACGAGGTGTTCCGTGTGGGTGAGCGGGTTCGTATTTCCACTGTGGATGGCACGAGTCGCGTATCGCACTAAGCGGAGTCAGGTCAGAAAAAACGGCGCTCATTCCTGGGAGGGAAGGCGCCGTTTTTTTATGGTTTTGTTTTGAGTGGTGGTGTGTATATCCGTTGCTGCGGTAACGGCGGCTTAGGGTTTCGCCTTACGGCGGGTCGCTTTTTTCAGACGCCACGAAGGCAGCGTGGTTAACGGGGCGCCCCAGATCAAAATCAAAAGCCGAGCGAGGCGGCCTTATAGCCGACCTGGTTCATGCTGGTGACCGCGTTCCTCCTGTGGGAGCGGGCTTGCTCGCGAAGGCGATGTCACAGTCGATGAAGATGCTGGATGGGCTGGCCTCTTCGCGAGCAAGCTCGCTCCCACAGTGGTTCTGTGTCGGACATGAGTTTTGTATTCACCGCAGATCCAGTGTGGGAGCGAGCTTGCTCGCGATAGCGGTGGCTCAGCCATATAAG
The DNA here is from genome assembly GCF_052871455.1 of Pseudomonas sp. LARHCG127. NCBI lineage: Bacteria > Pseudomonadati > Pseudomonadota > Gammaproteobacteria > Pseudomonadales > Pseudomonadaceae > Pseudomonas > Pseudomonas sp. LARHCG127. Next base: position 160,181 of record NZ_JBIXJT010000004.1, on the reverse strand, counting down.
TGCCGGCCTATGCCCCGCTTGCTCTTGCTCTTGCTCTTGCTCTTGCTCTTGCTCTTGCTCTTGCTTTGGATCTTGATTTTGATCTGGGCGCCCGGTTAAACCACGCTGGCCGAACGCAGGCATTGCGCAGTGGGCAACCCGGCATGGATGCCGGGTTAGCCGCGCTGGGCCATGGATGGCCCTTCGCGGCGGCCCACGGAGCAATGCCGGAGTGAGGGCACACCGAGCCTAGGCGAGGTGCCGAGTGGTGGGGCAAAGCGCTTTTGGTTACTTTTGGCTGGTCCGGCTCCCGGCTTTTCCAAAAGTGACCCGCTGTAAAAGCGGAACCGCCAGTGGCCGTTACCGCAGCAACGGATATACACACCGTCCGGAATGGCTTTAAAAAAGCTAGATCAGCTTGGCAATGCAGGCTTACGACTAGCCGCCGCCGTCACCGCATACCCCAACAACGCCGCCAGAATCGAACCCGTAAGAATCCCCATCCGATCCATGCCGGCGTAGTCACTCACACCCGGCTCGAACGCGAGGGAGCCAACGAACAGGCTCATGGTAAAGCCGATCCCGCAAAGGATCGCCACCCCCAGGATCTGCCCCCAATTGGCCCCGGCGGGCAGGCTGGCGATGCCGATTTTCACCGCCAGCCAGGTCAGGCCGAAGACGCCGACGGCCTTGCCCAGCAACAGGCCGATGGCGATACCCATCGGCACGTGATGGGTGAAGCTTTCGACGGTGACGCCGCTCAGGGACAGGCCAGCATTGGCGAAAGCGAACAGCGGCAGGATGCCGTAGGCCACCCAGGGATGCAGGGCATGTTCCAGGGTCAGCAGCGGCGAGGTCTCGGCGTTTCTCGTGCGCAACGGGATGCAGAACGCCAGGGTTACCCCGGCCAGGGTGGCATGGACACCGCTCTTGAGTACGCAGATCCAGAGGATCAGGCCCACGACCATGTAGGGCCCGAGCTTGACCACCCCCATCCGGTTCATCGCCACCAACGCGGCGATGCAGGCGGCCGCGAGCATGAGCGACAAGGTCGACAGGGCGCCGGAGTAGAAGATGGCGATGATGATAATGGCGCCCAGGTCGTCGATGATCGCCAGGGTCATCAGGAACAGCTTGAGCGACACCGGCACCCGCTTGCCAAGCAAGGCCAGCACACCGAGGGCGAACGCGATGTCGGTGGCGGTGGGAATTGCCCAGCCAGCGAGGGCGGGAGGATTGTCGCGGTTGAGAAACCAATAAATCAGGGCGGGCACCACCATACCGCCAATCGCCGCCGCCCCTGGCAGGACGATTTGCGAAGGTTTCGACAACTGCCCATCGAGGACCTCACGCTTGACCTCGAGACCGATGAGCAGGAAGAACATCGCCATCAGGCCATCGTTGATCCACAGCAGCAAGGGTTTGGCGATCTTCAGCGCGCCGACTTGGGCAACCACCGGCGTGTCGAGCAGGCCGTTGTACAGCCAGGACAGCGGCGAATTGTTGATGACCAGGGCCAGCACGGCGGCAGCGATCAGCAGCAGGCCGCTGGCAGCCTCCAATTGAAAAAAACGTGTCAGAGAATTGCGTAGAGCCACGATCGCTCTCCATTCATTGAATCAAAAAGATGGCACACCCTAACCGGTACTGTTAGTTGTTAAAACAAAAGTTATATTCTTTTTTGTTATATGCCGTTACAAGGCCTGCGCCACGCAGTCGGCAGTTACGGGCCATATTGGACCTTAGCTGTACCTGTGCGCGATGTCGGTTTTTTCCTAAGCTGGCGTCTGGTTTTTCCGAACGCCAGCCTTTGCCTGCACGACCGCGTGATTTCCCCGCGTCGAACCGATCAGTGAGAAAACACCATGAACGACCATCGCCAGTGGGCCCGCGAAGCGATCCGCATCATTGAGGCTGACTTCCAGCGCAGCGCCGATACCCACCTGATTCCGCTGCCGCTGCCTGGCCTGCCGGGCATCGAACTGTATTTCAAGGATGAGTCCAGCCATCCCACCGGCAGCCTCAAGCATCGGCTGGCGCGCTCGCTGTTTCTCTATGCGTTGTGTAACGGCTGGCTCAAGCCCGGTGCGCCAGTGATCGAGGCCTCCAGCGGTTCGACGGCGATTTCCGAGGCTTACTTCGCCAGGTTGCTGGGCCTGCCGTTCATTGCGGTGATGCCGGCGACCACCTCCAGGGAAAAAATCGCACAGATTGCGTTCTATGGCGGCCAGAGCCACCTGGTGGACGACCCTACGCAGATCTACGCCGAATCCGAACGCTTGGCCCGCGAGCATGATGGGCACTTCATCGACCAGTTCACCTATGCCGAGCGCGCCACGGACTGGCGGGCCAATAACAACATTGCCGAATCGATCTTCCAGCAGATGCGCTTCGAGCGGCATCCGGAGCCCGCTTGGCTGATTTCCAGTCCTGGCACCGGCGGCACCACGGCGACCCTGGGACGTTATGTCCGTTACCGCCAGCACGGCACCCGCGTGTTATGCGCCGACGCCGAGCGTTCCGTGTTCTTCGACTACTACCGCAGTGGCGATGCGAGCCTGCACCTGGACTGCGGTTCACGCATCGAGGGCATCGGCCGGCCGCGGGTCGAGGCGTCGTTCCTGCCGAAAGTCATCGATGCGATGGTCAAGGTTCCGGATGCCTTGTCACTGGCGGCCATGCACTACCTGGCCGAGCGCTTGGGACGACGGGTCGGTGGGTCCAGCGGCACCAACCTGATCGGCGCACTCATGGCGGCCCGGCAGATGGCAGATGCCGGGGAATCGGGATCGATCGTGGCGATCTTGTGTGACGGTGGCGAGCGTTATGCCACGACCTATTACGACCCGGCGTGGCTCAAGGCCCAGGGTTATGAGTTGAATGGGCTGATGGACATCGTGGCGGCGAGTGTGGAGCGGGGCGAGGCGCTGCCGGAGAGTATGTTGCGGGCGAATATCTGAATCTGAAAGCCCCCGAGATCCCTTGTGGGAGCGAGCTTGCTCGCGATAGCGGTGGATCAGTCAACAGCTGTGTTGAATGCCAGGCCGCCATCGCGAGCAAGCTCGTCCCACAGGGTGATGCTGTCTATTTAGGCAAGACGCTGCCTTGAGTGAACAGCATTGGCCCCTCAGCCCTCGAGACCCAGGATATCCCGCGCCACCGCCTCGGCAATCCGAATCCCGTCCACCCCCGCCGACAGGATCCCGCCCGCGTAGCCGGCGCCTTCACCCGCCGGGAACAGGCCCTTGACGTTCAGGCTCTGCAGCGACTCGTTTCGGGTGATGCGCAGGGGCGATGAGGTGCGGGTTTCGATGCCGGTCAGCACGGCGTCATGCAGCGAGTAGCCGCGGATCTGTTTCTCGAACGCCGGCAGGGCCTCGCGGATAGCTTCGATGGCGAAATCCGGCAGGGCCAAGGCCAAGTCACCGAGGGACACCCCTGGTTTGTAGGAAGGTTCGACGCTGCCCAGGGCTGTAGACGGCTTGCCGGCGATGAAGTCGCCCACCAGTTGCGCCGGAGCCTCGTAGTTGCTGCCGCCGAGCACGAACGCATGGGATTCCAGGCGTTCCTGCAATTCGATCCCGGCCAGTGGGCCACCTGGATAATCCACTTCCGGGGTAATGCCGACGACGATGCCGGAGTTGGCGTTGCGCTCATTGCGCGAATACTGGCTCATGCCGTTGGTCACGACGCGGTTCGGCTCGGACGTTGCCGCCACCACGGTGCCGCCCGGGCACATGCAGAAGCTGTACACCGAGCGACCATTCTTGGCGTGGTGCACCAGTTTGTAGTCGGCGGCGCCGAGTTTCGGATGGCCGGCGTATTTGCCCAGGCGCGCATTGTCGATCAGCGATTGCGGGTGTTCGATACGGAAACCCACCGAGAACGGCTTGGCTTCCATGTACACGCCCCGACCGTGGAGCATGCGGAACGTGTCCCGGGCGCTGTGGCCCAAGGCCAGGATTACGTGTTTGGAATGGATCTGCTCACCGCTGGCCAGCTCGACGCCAACCAGCTGACCGTCTTCGATCAAAACGTCAGTGACCCGCTGCCCGAAGCGCACTTCACCGCCCAGGGCGCGAATCTGCTCGCGCATGGTTTCCACCACGCCTGTCAGGCGGAAGGTGCCGATGTGCGGTTTGCTGACGTAGAGGATTTCTTCCGGCGCACCGGCCTTGACGAATTCGTGCAGGACCTTGCGACCGAGGAATTTCGGATCCTTGATCTGGCTGTAGAGCTTGCCGTCGGAAAACGTCCCCGCGCCACCTTCACCGAACTGCACGTTGGACTCGGGGTTGAGCACGCTTTTGCGCCACAGGCCCCAGGTGTCCTTGGTGCGCTGGCGCACTTCCGGGCCACGCTCGAGGATGATCGGCTTGAAGCCCATCTGTGCCAGCAACAGGGCGGCGAAGATCCCGCACGGGCCGAAGCCGACTACGATCGGCCGTTCGCTCAGGTCGGTCGGCGCCTGGCCCACCACTTTGTAACTGACATCCGGCGCTTCGTTGACGTTACGGTCATCGGCGAACTTGCGCAGCAGGCTGGCTTCATCGCGCACCGTCAGGTCGAGGGTGTAGATGAAGCACAGTTCCGAGGATTTCTTGCGCGCGTCGTAGCTGCGCTTGAACAAGGTGAAGTCGAGCAGGTCATCGCTGGCGATGCCCAGGCGCTGCAGGATGGCAGGGCGCAGGTCGTCTTCGGGGTGATCGATTGGCAGCTTGAGTTCGGTGATTCGTAACATGGCGGGGTCCGGTTCGCGGGATGCACAACTGCACCAGGGCGTGAACCGGCGATTATAAGCCAAAAGCGGTGAATCAGTCGTCGCGCGCGCCACCGAAGTAGGCGCAGCCGCGCTGGACTTGGCCGTTGACCCGCAATTCGGCGCTCATGTGCTGCACGCTGCCAGTGGCGCTGTCGACACAGCGTGCTGGTGTCACCCAGAGTTCGACCTTCTCGCCGTTGGCTTCGGTGCCGAGGTTGAAGCGGCCATCGCCCAATTGCTCTTCGACATAAGGCACTGCCAGTGGCGGCTGACCTACGCGATCCAGTACCAGGCCCTTGCCGCTGGCCGTGAGGGTCCATTCCGGACTGTGGCCCGTTGCGCGCAGAATCATGCGTTTGAAGTCAATGTTGTCGCAAATGGTCCCCGAAGGTTCCAGGCGATACAGTTGCTCGACGTCCAACTGGCTGTCGGTACCGGCCGATGCGCTGGAAACGATGCGGCCACGCAGGTCGGCAAACAATTTGCCGCTGTCGTCCGCCAGGGTGGCGGCTTGCTGCAGGACGCTGGTGCCGCCGGCGTCATTGACGATGTAGCGGCGCTGTTCCTGGCAGGGCTGGAACATCAGCTTGCCATCCGCCGCCGTCAGTTCGCCTTGCATACGCGTTTGCCCGGCATGGGACGCGCTCTGGCGCGGCGCTTCGAGCAACTGGCAGCCGGCGAAAAGCGGGAGGAGGGCGACAAACAACAGGGAACGAGCGGCACGCATCATTGGGTCTCCAGACAAGTGTCGCCACGTTACTCAGACTGATCCCACATCACAACCCATAGGAGCGGTGTAGGAGCGGTGTAGGAGCTGTGTAGGAGCTGTCGAGTGCAACGAGGCTGCGATCTTTCCCCCGGCAATTGAGTCTTGATTGAAAGACCAAAGATCAAAAGATCAAAAGATCGCAGCCTTCGGCAGCTCCTACACGAGTAGGTGATCGGTCAACCCACGTGAAACGTCTGACCGGTTTGCAAGCCTTCGACACTCTTGGCGTAGGCCAATGCCACATCCGCTGCGGGAACGGGTTTGAAGCCGCGGAAATAAGGCGCGTATTTGTCCATGGCTTCCAGTAGCACGTTCGGGCTCACCGAGTTGACCCGCATGCCCTGTGGCAACTCGATTGCCGCGGCGCGCACGAAGCTGTCCAGGGCCCCGTTGACCAGGGCCGCCGACGCACCACTCTTGATCGGATCGTGGCTGAGCACGCCGGTGGTGAAGGTGAAGGATGCGCCATCATTGGCGAATTCGCGGCCGATCAGCAGCAGGTTGACCTGGCCCATCAGTTTGTCTTTCAAACCCAGGGCAAAGCTGTCTTCGGTCATCTCGGCCAGGGGCGCAAAGGTGACGTTGCCGGCGGCGCAGACCAAGGCATCGAAACGGCCGGTCTTCTCGAACATAGCGCGAATCGAGGCGCTGTCGCTGATATCCACTTGCAGTTCACCGCTGTGACGGCCGATCCGAATGATTTCGTGGCGGGGCGACAGTTCGTTATCGATGGCCGAACCGATGGTGCCGTTGGCGCCGATCAACAGGATTTTCATGAGCTGTTCCTCAATGGGTTGAATGAGTTTTCAGTCTAGAGGGGTTCTTTCCATTGATAATCATGCTAATAGGCAACCTTTGGTTTTCATTTGGAAACAATCCAATGAGCGAAATGGATGACCTGGCGGCATTTGCCGTGTTGATAGAGGCCGGCAGTTTCACCTTGGCGGCCCAGCAGTTGGGGTGCAGCAAGGGCCAGTTGTCCAAGCGTATCAGCCTGTTGGAGAAGCGCTTTTCAGTGGTGCTGCTGCAACGCACCACTCGGCGCTTGAGCCTCACGGCGGCAGGGGCGGCGTTGTTGCCCCAGGCCCAGGCATTGTTGGTGCAGGTAGAAAGGGCGCGTCAGGCATTGGCGCGGTTGAAGGATGACATCTCCGGGCCGGTGCGTATGACGGTGCCGGTTTCGTTGGGCGAAACGTTCTTCGAGGGTTTGTTGACGGAGTTCGCTCGCACCTATCCCGACGTGCAGATCGAACTGGAGCTCAACAACGGTTACCGTGACTTGAGCCGCGATGGTTTCGACCTGGCGATCCGTTCCGACGCTGCCATCGATGAACGGCTGGTGGCCCGGCCACTGCTGGCGTGGCACGAAATGACCTGCGCCAGCCCGGCCTACTTGGAGCGTTACGGCGCACCCGGGACGCCCCAGGCCCTGGCCGAGCACCGTTGCTTGCTCAACAGCCACTACAGCGGTCGGGAAGAATGGCTTTACCACCAGCAACACGAATTGCTGAGGGTCCGCGTCTCGGGGCCGTTCGCCAGCAATCATTACAGCCTGCTGAAAAAAGCCGCCCTGGCTGATGCCGGAATCGCCCGGCTGCCGTCGTACCTGCTGCATGAAGAGTTGGCTGACGGACGCCTGCATTGGCTGCTGCGCGATTACCAGACCCGGCGCATGCCGATGTACCTGGTGCACCCGTACCAGGGCGGCCTGCCCAAACGCACCCAGGTGCTGGCCGACTACTTGATCGACTGGTTCAAGCGCAGCGGCGAGGCGTTGGATCGACTGCAGCGATAGTCCAGCCATTGGTCAGTCCCGGTGGGATGCCTGGATTTTTCGACCTGTCTAGTTCCCCTGTGGGAGCGAGCTTGCTCGCGATGGCGGTGGCCCATCCGGCATTTGTGCAAGCTGACCCACCGCTATCGCGAGCAAGCTCGCTCCCACAGGGGGGCTTCGACAGGGTCAGGCGTGGGCGTAGCGCTTGGCAATCAAGTGATCGATCGACAGCAGCCCCGGCCCACGGGCCATCAGGTAGAGCAAGACTGCTGCCCAGGTGCCATGGGTCGGGTAGGCGTCCGGGTAGACGAACAGCTGGATGGTCACGGTCATGCCGAGCAAGGCCAGCGCCGAAAAGCGTGTCGCCAGGCCAAGCAGGATCAGGATCGGGAACACATGCTCGGCTGAGGCCGCCAGGTACGCGGCCAGTTCCGGCGACAGCAGCGGCAGGGCGTATTCGCTTTTGAACAGGGGAATGGTCGAGTCCGCCAGGTGCGGCAGGCCGATCTGGAAGGTGCCATCGAGCAGGTCGATGGCCAGGCCTTCGATTTTGGTCTGGCCGGATTTCCAGAACACCGCGGCAATCGAGAAACGTGCAACGAAGGCGATCAGGCTGTGGGGGATTTTCTCCAGCCATTGAATGAAACCGGCAATCAGGGCGTTCATGGAGACACCTGTTCGGCGAGGAGGTGAGTGATGGCCTGGTGACGGATGAGGCCCGCCAGGGTGTGTTCCAGGTCGAGGTCGTTTGAGGCTTCAATGGCTGCAATCAGGGACACCCCCTGTTGCAGGGCCGTGATAAAGCCATGGGCAGCGTGACTGATCGCAAACACCTTCACGTCCAGGCCGTGGCGCAGCACCAAGGCGTTTTGCGCGGGGAACGCTTCGAACGGCACCGGCGTCTGGTGCTGATGGGCGGCCCAGATCGTCACCACGGCGAAGGGCGATTGCAGCAGGCGCAGTGACGGGTGGAGCCCAATCTTCAGGTGCCCCGCCAGCGTGGGGGACGACAGCGCCTTTACAATTTGTTCTTCCGCCATGGGCTCGGCGTCGGCGGCATGCCAAGCTTGTAGATGCAGTCGCTCCAGGCGAGCGACGTCCGTCAGGTACGGCACGCTGGCGGCGGGTTCGAAGTGTTTGATGAACTCGGCAAAGTCGTCCCCGTAGTCGCTCATCACCGGGCTTCGCGGCGCTGTCGATTGGACGTAGACCCCGGCCATGGCCCGAAAGAATTCCTCTCCCACCAGATGCACCACCACCGGATAGTTGTCGGCCAGGGCGTTGATCAATGAACCGAGCACGTTATTGCGGTACACCGCGAAACGGCTTTCCGGGGCCGCGCCGTTGGCGCTGACCAAGCCGGGCGGACACGCTTTGCGCGGGTCGAGCAGGGCGGCGGTGAAGGCGTGTTGGTTGCTCATGACCGCGCTCCTGCGGCGCTCAACAGACGATCGGCCTGGCGCGCTTCGGCCAGCAGCACCTCCCACGCAGGAACGTGATTGTCGCGCTCGATCAAGGTGGCCACCGGCCCGATCCGCTCCAGCACCTTGAGATACAGTTGCCAGACGGCGTGGTCGATGGGGGCGCCGTGATCATCTATCAGCAGGCGCTCGCCGAGGCTGTCGGTGTCTTCGGCAAAGCCTGCAAGGTGAATTTCGCCGGTCGCGTGCAAGGGCAGGGCATCGAGGTAGGCCAAGGGATCGCGGCAGTGGTTGATGCACGAAACGTAGACGTTGTTCACATCCAGCAGCAGGCCGCAGCCAGTACGGCGGATCACTTCGCTGATGAAGTGTGGCTCGTCGAGGGTCGAGGCTTCGAAGGCCAGGTAGGTGGCCGGGTTTTCCAGCAACAGCACGCGTTTGAGGCTGCTCTGGACCTGATCGATGTGCTGGCAGACGCGGTCGAGGGTTGCTTCGTCGTAGGCCAGGGGGAGCAGGTCATTGAGGAACACCGGGCCGTGGCTGGACCAGGCCAGGTGTTCGGAAAAAGACTGGGGCTGATAGCGTTCGATCAATGCGGCCAGGCGCTGCAGATGCGCAACATCCAGCGGCCCCTCCCCACCGATCGACAGACCGACACCATGCAATGACAGCGGGTACTGCTCGCGTATCCGCCCCAGGAAGTGATGAAGCGGCCCGCCCGCCACCATGTAGTTTTCCGCGTGCACTTCGAAAAAGCCCAGATCCGGTCGGGTCTGGAGCACTTCACGAAAATGCTCACTCTTGAGCCCCAGCCCCGCCCTGGGCGGCAGCCAGCTATCAGGGACGAGGGAAGGGGTCTTCAACATGGTGACGGGCCTCAGGCTGATGCGATCAGGATTTGGCTTTGAACGCTTCGAGCTGGCCGAAACCGGTCGGGGAAGTTTTGCTCTCCAGGGTGGTGCAAGTGCCTTTGGGCACCGATTTCCAGGCGTTGGCCTGATAGTCCATTTTTGCCGTACCGGCGCAGGTGGTGCCGGCACCGGCGGCGCAATCGTTCTTGCCTTTTAGGGCAACGCCGAAGCATTTCTCCATGGTGTCGTCGGCTGCGTGGACGGTCGAGACGGCTGTCATGCTCAGGGCAGAACCCAGGGCCAGGACCAGGGCGGTGGCGGACAGGGTGCGGGTCGAAGCAGTCATGGTGATTCTCCAGTCTTCAGGGAAATGAACCGGCGTTAGTGCCGGTCTACTGAACTAGAGGAGGGAGAGGGGAAAGCGTTACAGCGTCTGCAGATTTTTTTCGGTTTGCCCCACACCGGTGGGGCGGGTGGTGGCGCCCGCGGGGCTGCGCAGCGGCCCCAAGGTGTTGCGGTCGCTGCGCAACCGAGCGGGAGCAAGCTCCCTCGCCACAAAGGCACTCATTTTACGAAGGGCAAAAAAAAACGGCCCGAAGGCCGTTTTTTTCATTGCGCAGACTTAACCGCCCAAGTACGCCTCGCGCACTTTCGGGTCGGTCAGCAAGGCTTCACCGGTGCCTTGCATCACCACGCGACCATTCTCCAGCACGTACGCCCGGTCGGCGATTTTCAGCGCCTGGTTGGCGTTCTGCTCCACCAGGAACACCGTCACGCCATCCTTGCGCAGCTGTTCGATGATGTCGAAGATCTGCTGGATGATGATCGGTGCCAGGCCCAGGGACGGCTCGTCGAGCAGCAGAAGCTTGGGCTTGCTCATCAGCGCACGGCCGATGGCGAGCATTTGCTGTTCGCCGCCGGACATGGTGCCGCCGCGCTGGGTAAAGCGTTCTTTCAGGCGTGGGAAAAGGTGCAAGACCTTGTCCATCTGTTCCTGATAGTCGCCCTTGTCAGTGAAAAAACCGCCCATGGCGAGGTTTTCTTCCACGGTCAATCGGGCAAATACCCGACGGCCCTCAGGCACCACGGCGATGCTCTTGCGCATGATCTGCGCCGAGTCCTGGCCCACCAATTCCTCACCCATGTAGCGGATGCTGCCGCTGTGGGCCTGGGGCGAACCGCAGAGCGTCATCAACAACGTTGATTTGCCGGCGCCGTTGGCACCGATCAGCGTGACGATTTCGCCCTGGCGGACCTCGACGTTGACGCTGTGCAGGGCCTGGATCTTGCCGTAGAAGGTGGAAACGTTTTCGAACTGCAGCATTTACGCTTCCCCCAGGTAGGCTTTGATCACTTCAGGATTGTCGCGGATCTGCTCCGGCGTGCCGTCGGCCAGGGGCGTGCCCTGGTTGATCACGACGATGTGGTCGGAAATGCTCATGACCAGCTTCATGTCGTGCTCGATCAGCAGCACGGTGACGTTGTGCTCCTCGCGCAGCACGCCGATCAGCGCCTTGAGGTCTTCGGTTTCCTTCGGGTTCAGGCCGGCGGCCGGTTCGTCGAGCATGAGGATCCGCGGGCGGGTCATCATGCAGCGGGCGATTTCCAGGCGCCGTTGTTGACCGTAGGCCAGGGTCCCGGCGGTACGGTTGGCAAACTCGGTGAGGTTGACCTTGTCCAGCCAGTACTCGGCGTATTCCATGGCCTCGCGTTCGCTCTTGCGGAACGCCGGGGTCTTGAACAGGCCGGCAAAGAAGTTGGTGTTCAAGTGACGGTGCTGGGCGATCAACAGGTTCTCGACCGCTGTCATGTCCTTGAACAGCCGCACGTTCTGGAAGGTGCGCACCACGCCCTTGCGGGCGATGTGGTGACCGGGCAGGCCCTGGATGGGCTCGCCGTCCAGCAGGATGGTGCCGCCAGTTGGCTGGTAGAAGCCGGTCAGGCAGTTGAACACGGTGGTCTTGCCCGCGCCGTTCGGCCCGATGAGGGCAACCACTTGCTTCTCTTGCACGGTCAGGGCTACGCCGTTGACCGCCAGCAAACCGCCGAAGCGCATGCTCAGGTTTTCGACTTTCAGGATCTCGCGGCTCATTTGCGCAGCTCCATGTGGGGGCGTTGCATAGGCAGCAGACCTTGAGGACGCCAGATCATCATCAGCACCATCAAGGCGCCGAACATCAACATGCGGTATTCACTGAATTCACGCATCATTTCCGGCAGCAGGATCATCACGATTGCCGCCAGGATCACGCCCAGTTGCGAGCCCATCCCGCCCAGCACCACGATGGCGAGGATGATCGCCGACTCGATGAAGGTGAAGGATTCCGGCGTCACCAGGCCCTGGCGAGCAGCGAAGAAGCTGCCGGCAAAACCGGCGAACGCAGCGCCGAGGGTAAAGGCCGACAGTTTGATCACGGTGGGGTTGAGACCCAGGGCACGGCAGGCGATTTCGTCTTCACGCAGCGCTTCCCACGCACGGCCGATCGGCATGCGCAGCAGGCGGTTGATGACGAACAACGCGGCCAGGGCCAGCAACAGAGCAACCAGGTAGAGGAAGATCACCTTGTTGATCGAGCTGTATTCCAGGCCGAAGTACTCGTGGAAGGTCTGCAAGCCTTCGGCGGCTTTACGTTCGAAGGTCAGGCCGAAGAACGTCGGTTTCTCGATGTTGCTGATGCCGTTCGGGCCACCGGTGATGTCGGTCAGGTTGCGCAGGAACAGGCGGATGATCTCGCCAAAACCCAGGGTCACGATCGCCAGGTAGTCGCCGCGCAAGCGCAGGACCGGGAAACCCAGCAGGAAACCGAAGGTGGCGGCCATCATCCCGGCAATCGGCAGGCAGATCCAGAAGCTCAGGCCGAAGTAATGGGACAGCAGCGCATAGCTGTAGGCACCGACGGCGTAGAAACCGACGTAACCCAGGTCCAGCAGGCCGGCCAGGCCTACGACGATGTTCAGGCCCAGGCCCAGCATCACGTAGATCAGGATCAGCGTGGCGATGTCCACCGCGCCGCGCGAACCGAAGAACGGCCACACCAGGGCCACGACGATCAAGCCCAGCACGATCCAGCGCTGGGTGCTCGGCAGGGTCAGGAAGTTGCTGGCCTTGGCTGGCATCACCGGCAGGCCGGGCGAAGACTTCCACGCCGCGCTGATCTGCGTGCTGAACAACACGCGCACGAACATCAGCAGCGAGCACACGGCGATGGTCGCCAGGATGGCCGGGCTGGTGCCGTGCACCTCCAGGTTGATGCCGACGATGGTCAGTTTAAGACCCAGTACCGGGTAGGCCACGGCCCAGACCAGCAGGGCGCTGAAAAGCGCCGATTTGAGATGCCTAGTCATACTTTCTCAACCTCCGGGCGGCCCAGGATGCCGGTCGGCCGGAATAACAGAACCAGAACCAACAAGCCGAATGCCACGACGTCCTTGTACTGGTCGCCGAAGATGTCGGCGCCAAAGGCTTCGGCCACGCCCAGCACCAGCCCGCCGAGCATGGCGCCGGGGATGCTGCCGATGCCGCCCAGTACCGCGGCGGTGAAGGCTTTCAGGCCCACCAGGAAGCCGGCGTTGGGGTTGATCACGCCGTATTGCATGCTCAACAGCACCGCGGCGATGGCGGCCAGGGCCGCACCGATGACGAAGGTCAGCGCGATGATGTTGTTGGTGTTGATGCCCAGCAGGTTGGCCATCTTGATGTCCTCGGCACAGGCGCGGCAGGCGCGGCCCAGACGGGAACGGGAGATGAACAGCGTGAGGCCGAGCATGGCGACCAGGGTCACCACGAACACCACGATTTGCATGTAGGAAATCAGCACTTCATGTGCCCCGCCTGGCCCGATGGCGAAGTTGCCCGGGATCAGGTTGGGAATGGATTTGTCCTTGGAGTCTTGCGAAAGCAGTACCGTGTTCTGCAGGAAGATCGACATACCGATGGCGGAAATCAACGGGATCAGACGGTTGCTGCCGCGCAGGGGGCGGTAGGCGATCCGTTCGATGCTGTAGCCATAGGAACTGGTGACCACGATGCTCGCGATGAAAGCCGCGGTCATCAACAGCGGGACACTGTCGAGTCCCATCATGGCCAGCCCGGCGATGGCGATGAACGCCACGTAGGAGCCGATCATGTAGACCTCGCCGTGGGCGAAGTTGATCATTCCAATGATGCCGTAGACCATCGTATAGCCGATGGCGATCAGGGCATACGTGCTGCCAACGGTCAGGCCGTTAACCAGCTGCTGGAAGAAGTGATAGATGTCAGGCATTACAGCGCTCCTAAAAACCTGATACGCATTTCACTGGTGGAGTCATTTTCCCGCCCGGGCCCCATGGATCTGCATCCACTTCGGACTCGAGGTTTGCCAGCGAACCGCTGATGACGGTTTTGAGATTTTCAGGTGGGGAGACTGGCGGATCACGCCAGCGCGGCCCAATACATTTAAAACAAAGCCCACGGCACGCCGTGGGCTTTATTGGCAGTCAGTCAGGCCAGGCCTTACTGAGGCGAAGCTTCGGTTTTAGGTTTGCCGAAATGCCACTCGTAGACCACGAACTTGAAGTCCTTCAGGTCGCCGTTCTTGTCGAAGCTCAAGTCACCGGTAGGCGTCTTGAAGGTGCCGGCGTGGATGGCTTCAGCCACTTTGGTCGCGTCTTCGCTCTTGGCAGCCTTGATCGCGTCGGCGATCACGGTCACAGCGGAGTAGGACGGGAATACGAACGGACCGCTCGGGTCTTCTTTCTTGGCCTTGAACGCATCAGCCAGGGCAACGTTGGCCGGATCCTGGTCGAAGGATTTCGGCAGGGTCACCAGCAGGCCTTCGGAAGATTCCTTGGCGATTTGCGAGATGGAGTCGTTACCCACGCCTTCCGGACCCATGAACTTGGCCTTCAGGCCTTTTTCCTGGGATTGACGCAGGATCAGGCCCAGCTCCGGGTGGTAGCCGCCGTAGTAGACGAAGTCGACGTTGGCTTGCTTGAGCTTGGCGATCATCGAGGAGAAGTCTTTGTCGCCGGCGTTCACGCCTTCGAAGACGGCCACTTTCACGCCTTTGCCTTCGAGGGTTTTCTTCACGGCGCTGGCGATGCCTTCACCGTACTGCTGCTTGTCGTGCAGGACCGCAACGATCTTCGGCTTGACGTGGTCGGCGATGTAGTTGCCGGCCGCTGGGCCTTGGGCGCTGTCCAGGCCGATGGTACGGAAGATCATCTTGTAGCCGCGAGCGGTGATGTCCGGGCTGGTGGCCGCCGGAGTGATCATGATCACGCCTTCGTCTTCGTAGATGTCGGAAGCTGGCTGGGTGGAGCTGGAGCACAGGTGGCCGACCACGAACTTGATGCCGTCGTTGACGACTTTGTTCGCGACCGCGACCGCTTGTTTTGGATCACAGGCGTCATCGTATTCAACGGCGACCAGTTGCTTGCCGTCGACGCCGCCCTTGGCGTTGATCTGTTCGATGGCCATTTTCGCGCCACTGAACTGCATGTCGCCGTATTGGGCTACAGGGCCGGTTTTCGGGCCGGCGATGCCGATCTTGATGGTGTCGGCGGCAAACGAATGGCTGGCAACCCCGGCCAGAACCATAGCGGCAAACAGTTTGGAAATCTGCTTAGTAGCCTTAGTCATAGTGCTCCACTCATGCTGTTGTAGTTTTTATAGTCCTGGCGCCGTAGCAGCAGAACCGGGTCAGATATCTTGGATACCCTCGCGGAAAATGCCCCCGGCAACTGTACCGGTACAGTGTAGAGCGCCGATTGTTGGCAAGGGAAGCTGGCGCTTGGGGGCAAAACCTGGGGGTGTCGCTTAATTGAAAGAAAAAGACAGAATAGCGGCGGGGGTTGTCCGGTCGTTTCGGCAATCCTTGGCTTTCCTGCGCTTTTCAATCGGTGCTGCAATTGCTACCGGGTTTTTCTGCCAGACCACCGACGTTATCATTCGCGCCGATTTCTTTTCCGGACAGTTCCCATGAATCAAGAACCTAGCACCCTCTATGCCAAGCTGCTTGGTGAAACCGCATCCATCACTTGGAAAGAGCTGGAGCCGTTCTTTGCCAAGGGTGCCCTATTGTGGGTCGATCCGGCACTGGATCTGATCGCCGCCGCCGAGGCCGTTGCCCAGGACGAAGGTACCAAAGTCGCCGCCTGGCTGGCCGCCGACCAGCTCGCCAAGCTGTCTGAAACGCGGGCGCTGGATTTTTTGGAGCGTGATCCGCCGCTCTGGGCGGTAGTGGTTTCGCCCTGGATTATGATCCAGGAAAGGGCGTCGAATTGATCGATGCACCAAGTTGGTTCGCTCGTTGGCCTGATGGAAAGTGTGTAGGTGAGTAGCGTGATGCCAGCCTGCCGTGGCGAAACGCCACAGGGCAGGGTGACGTATACGTAACGGGAACAGTTCATTGAGCAGCCTTTGGGCTGCTTAATTGTTTCTGGATGTTGTTCAAGGTAGAGATTCAAGACCGCTATCGCGAGCAAGCTCGCTCCCACAATGAGCCTGTGCACAAAACCTGTGGGAGCGAGCTTGCTCGCGATTTGGGGCGAAACGGTTTCAAGCCAGCCTCAATAAGACCTGCCCGTATGGTTATTCAGGGAAATAACCTTGGTCTTGCCAATCCGGTGACGGTAAATCTCGCGCAGGTACTTGATCGACTTCTTAACGCAGTCCCGGGACAGGCGGATGTCGTTGATCGAGACAAACTTGTCCTTGTCGTTGATCAGCTCACGGTACTTCTTCTCATACATCGGCTTGATCGCGTACCAGTTGGTGTCGAGGATCTTCGCCGGGTTCTCGAACTCATTGAGCAACTCGTCGATGCGGGCTTCGTCGAAGTCTTCATTGATGATGAAGTCCAGGATCGAGTTGTCCAGGGTCTCGTCGAAGCGGTACGGGGTGCGGGCGAAGCAGCGCTTGATGAACGCCACGATCAGGGTCAGGAAGTCATCCGACAGGCACGGGCTCTTGGCGATCAGGGTGGTCAGCGACAGGTTGGCCGAGGCGCCGATCACCAGCGCGTAGCGCTTGAGCGTGGTATTGGGAAACAGGCTGTTGAGGTGGGTCTTGAGCCGGTTCAGGTCCATGTAGGACAGCTTGTAGTCCTTGGGCAAGGAGACAATGGACACCACCGACGAGCAATTCTTGAAGAAATGCAGGTCGTGCAACGCGGCGGCGTCGTAGCCGGAGTTCTTGTACTGCTCCAACGAGGCACGGTAGCGCTTGGATTCGATGGGCAACAGGCTGATGCCTTCGATGGCCTGGGTGACTTTGTTGAAGTGCGGCAAGTCGATGGAGCGGAAAAACAGGTCATCAATGTTCAGGCGTGGTGGCTCTTTCTCGAACACCTTGAACTTGTCGCCGCTCGGCGCCGGGGTTTCCGGGACGACGGACTCGGCGTAGGCAATCGCCACCGGGCCGGCCAGGCTCATGAACAGGTCGTTGGCGTCCAGGCGAATGGTTTCGCCGATGTCGATGCCGGCGCGACGGAAGTAGTTCTGGTCGTAGTCGGTGGTGACGGCCTGGGCCGTCAGGATGTTGAAGATCTGCTGGGAGATGTACTGGTTGGCGTGCTTCTCCATGGCATTGACATCAATGTTCTGGATGTTGCCGTCATCGCTTTCTTCGGCGTAGCGCATGATGTCGTTGGAGATCAGCATCATCGCGTTCCACGGGCGAATGCGCCCCATGACGCTGGCTTCGCTGCTGTCTTCGTTGGCGAAGTTGTACGAGAAATCCCATTCTTCCGACAGGTACTTGCACAGCAGGCGTCCGGCGTTGATGTGCAGCGCCTCGGACATTTCGCTGCGATGGTCGGAAATGTTCGGCAGCACGCAGATGCCGCTGGTGAAGATCGGCTCGAAGACGAAGGAATGACCGCTCTTGCTGTCGTGCTCGTCCATCGGTTTTGTGTCGAACGTCTTGTTCATGTACGAATATTGCTGGGCCAGGCCGAACTCCGAGGCCATGCCCGAACCGGTACCGCCGCCGGCGCTGAAGATCGAGAAATACAGGCGCGACTGGTTGGCCTTGATGCCGCAGCTGTCGATCAGGTACGAGTGGATCATTTTCCAGTCGGGGCTGGAGAAACGCTGGGTGTCCTTGTTCAGGATGATCTTGGCCAGGTACTGGCCGAGGATCGGCGCGTTACCGGCGCCACCGGCGTGGACTTCCGACAGGTCCATGATTTTCATTTTGCTGTAGTCGCGCAAAAAGCCGCTTTTCTCGCCCTTGCGCGAGAAACGGATGCGCCCGGCGATGTCCTTGTCCAAGTCGCCGAGCATGACCAGCGGTTCCACCAGGAATACCGGTTTGCTGGCCTTGCTGGTGCCCAGGCGCAGGTTGTTGCGGATCCACTGTGCGGGGCTGTAGCCCTTGTCGCTGTAGCCTTTGTCTTCGGCGTTGAACTCGTTGAGGTAGAACTTGCGGGCGTTGTACACCAGCTCGGCCACGTCCAGGGCGATGTTGGAGCCGCAGCGACCCAGGCCGATCAGGCACACCGACGGGAACTCCTGCTGGGCACGGTCGAATTCGTCGTCCACCAGGTGCGGTGGGCGCGGGAACACGGTGTCACGCAGACCATCGAGGTTGTCGAGGATACGGTCGGTATTGGTTTCGGTGAAATACAGGTACTGCTGGGTCGACAGAGGGCGCGGAGGGGGCGATGGCTTCGAGACTTCAGGGCCGTTGGCGGCCGGGCTCAAGGTCAGATCGGATACCGCAGTGGCTGTTTTTTTTGAGGTCATTGTGCGCCGTATGCCTGTAGTGGTCGGCTCGGCGACAAGCTGTCATCGAGTCATCACGGAATGGGATCGCGTCTTCCTGCTGCGCGAATGTGGCCCCAGCGTCAGGGGCTGGCCTGAACGTCCCTGGGGAGTCCTTCAATCATGTTGAATCGGCCAACATTCGTTGTTCTTTAATCAATGAAGGCTAAATGATGGCGGTGACGTTGTTCATGTGCGTGCGTTGATTGATTTCGGTCACCACTGCCGGCAATTCAGCCAGCGGTACCGGGCGGCTGAGCAGGTAGCCTTGAATGAAGTCACAGCCATGGCCTTCGAGAAAGTCATACTGCTCGAAGGTTTCGACGCCATCGGTGGCGACTTGTAAATGCAGGGCATGGGCCATGACGATAATAGCCTGGACGATTTCCATGTCCTGGGGCGTCGTGGCAATGTCCTGGATGAATGAACGGTCGATCTTCAACGTGTCCAGTGGCAGGCGCCTGAGGTAGGACAGGGATGAATAGCCGGTGCCGAAGTCGTCGATCGACAATGAGACCCCAAGGGCTCGAATCTGCCGCAGCAGAATGAGGGTCTTGGGAAGATCCCCCATCAGCGCGCTTTCGGTCACTTCCAATTCCAGTCGCTGTGGCGCCACCCCGCTGACGCGAAGGGTGTGTTCGATTTCGTCAGCCAGTTCTTCTCGCGCCAGGTTCAGGGGCGAGCAGTTCACGGCGATTCTGAGCGTTGCGCAATCGCAGTGGGACAATGCGCCCAAGTCTTCGCAGGCCTTGCGCAGCACCCAGTTGTCCAGTTCGGTCATCAGGTCGTTGGCTTGCGCGATGCCAACGAACCGATCCGGCGTCAGCAATCCATGTACCGGGTGCTGCCAGCGAACCAGTGCTTCAAGTTTGGTAACACGACCGACTCTCAAGTCATAGATCGGTTGGTAATACAGCATCAACCCGGTGCCTTTGCGCAGGGCGTAACGCAACTCTTCTTCGAGCTGCAGTTCCAGAGTGGCGCGGGTCGTAAGGTGTGGACTGAAAAAATGCAGCCCGTTACGGCCGCTGTCCTTGGACTGGTACAGCGCCAGGTCGGCATTCTTCAGCAGTTCTTCGCATGTCTTGCCATCTTCCGGAAACAGGCTGATGCCGATGCTGGTGGTCATGACCACGCGCCGTCCGGACAATTCGATGGGCTCTTTCATTTTGGACATGATTCGCTGAGCCATCAGCCGCGCTTCTTCACGGTCCTGCAAGCTGGTGAGGAGGCAGAATTCGTCGCCTCCGAAACGCGCCACCACGTCATCCTGGCTGCGCACCGAGGCCTTGATGTAGCTGGCCAGGGCTTTGAGCAGTTCATCGCCGGCATCATGGCCCAGGCTGTCATTGATTCGTTTAAAGTGGTCGATATCGAGAAACATCACCGCCAGCATGCCGCCTTTGCGGGTGTTCTCGATGAGCTTTTCGGCAAAGACCTGGTTGAAGCCGCGGCGGTTGAGCAGATTGGTCAAGGGGTCGTAGTGGGCCACCTGTTGCAGCGACAGACGTGCCTGATCCAGTTCACTGACCAGGGTGTTGACCCGCTGCAGATCGTGCTCCTTGTGTTGCAGCTTCTTGTCCGCCAGTGCGGCACCGATGCTGCTGCCGATGATCAGCAGCGTTATCAGCGCGACGGTCAGTCCGATTTGCTGGTGATTGTTGCCGCCGGACGGCGAATGAAGGTTGCCCTCGGGAAGCACTAGGCTGAGCGCCGCCATGCCGGTGAAATGCATGCTGACGATGCCGGCCCCGAGTACCAGGCTGGCAATGTATTTGAGCTGTTTATGGACGATGCCGGTGCCATCGCGCAGGTGACTGGCAATCAGCAGGGCGGCCAGGCTGGCACCGATGGCGATGATGACGGAGAGCGCGAAGAGGGCCGGTTGGTAGTAGATCATCGCATTGGATCGCAGGGCGGCCATGCCCACGTAGTGCATGATCGCAATGCCCAGGCCGATCCACACCGCGGCCTGCAGGTACTGCCGGAATTTCAGCTCAGGGTGGCTGAGGGTGTGCATGGCCAGCCACGAGGCGGTCAGGGCAAATAACAGCGAGAGCAGGGTGGTGGGCAGGTGATAATGGATTTCGATCGGTGCCTGGAACGCCAACATGCTGATGAAGTGCATGGACCAGATACCGCCCGCCAGACAGCCGGCGCCCACCCAGCGCCAGAGCCGGCGGGACGCGGTTTTTGTCACGTTCCCGACCCGTTCGGTCATATCCAGCGTGGCGAAACTGGCCGTGCAGGCCACCAGATAGGCCAGTAACACCAGGAAAGGGTTATGGCTGCAATCGAGTATGACCTGCCCGCTTGCGGGCAGTTCGGTCATGAAATGTAAACCAAGCCACTCCATAGCTCGTTCCATCCCTTGGTAATCCGGCCTTCGCGGTGGGCACTGGCCAGCACGGGTAATGTCAGTGGCGTTGCACGGTATCCAACGTAGCGTAGTAGCATTTTGGTTTCAGGGTTGGAAATAGCGGTTGGAACGCTTGAAAAAACATTGTTGGAGATAACCGCTGCCATGGATGGATATCAGCCCTGCGAATAGTTACAGACAGCGCTGGCGGGCATGACTAGATTGTCGGTTCCGGGCTCGAGCGCGTTGGCAATGAAGCCCCAAAACAATAAAAAGAGACGGACCCATGCAGAACTCGACCCAAGCGGCGAATGCCTGGCGCATTCTGTTCCTGTTGTTCCTGGCCAACCTGTTCAATTTCTTCGACCGCACCATCCCGGCGATCATCATTGAGCCGATCCGCATGGAATGGAGCCTCAGTGACTTCCAGATCGGCATCATCGGCACCGCGTTCACCATCGTTTATGCCATTGCCGGCCTGCCCCTGGGGCGCATGGCCGATAACGGTTCGCGCAGCAAATTGATGGGCTGGGGGCTTGCGGCTTGGAGCGGGCTGACGGCGGTGAACGGCCTGGTCGGCAGTTTCTGGGCGTTTTTGGTGGTGCGCATGGGCGTCGGCATCGGCGAGGCCAGCTACGCGCCGGCGGCCAACTCCTTGATTGGCGATCTGTTCCCGGCCCATCGTCGAGCGCGGGCCATGGGCATTTTCATGCTCGGGCTGCCGCTGGGGCTGCTGCTGGCGTTTTTCACCATCGGCGCGATGGTCAAGGCCTTCGACAGCTGGCGCGCGCCGTTCTTCATCGCGGCGGTGCCTGGGCTGGTGCTGGCGGTGTTCATGTTTTTCATCAAGGAGCCCAAGCGCGGCGCGGCGGAAACCGTGCAGGTGTCCCAGGAAAAGATCGACAAGCCGGTCCGCCGGGTGCTGGCGATTCCGACCTTTCTTTGGCTGGTGCTGGCGGGGCTGTGCTTCAACTTCGCCACCTATGCCTGCAACTCATTCCTGGTGCCGATGCTGCAGCGTTATTTCCTGATGCCGCTGCACGAGGCGGCCGTGGCGACCGGGATCATGGTGGGCGTGACGGGCTTGTTCGGGCTCACCCTGGGCGGCTGGGTCGCAGACAAGATCCACCAGCGCGTGCCCAACGGCCGCCTGCTGTTTGCCGCGTTCAGCCTGGCGATTTCGACGGTCACCACGGCGTGGGCCCTGCATGCCGGGCGCATAGAAATCGGTGTGTTCGTGGCGGTGTTCAGTGTGGGTTGGCTGTTTGCCTATAACTTTTACACCTGCGTCTACACCGCGATCCAGGACGTGGTGGAGCCGCGCCTGCGCGCCACGGCGATGGCGTTGTACTTTGCCGGGCTGTATTTGCTCGGCGGCGGCCTGGGGCCGGTGGTGGTGGGCGGCTTGTCCGACTACTTCGCCCGCACGGCCATGGCGACCGCAGGCGCCCCGCAGATGACCGAAGCCTTCAAGGCCATCGGCCTGCATGACGCGATGTACCTGATCCCGGTGGCACTGCTCCTGACCATGGTGTTCCTGTTCCTGGCGTCACGCTGCTTCGTGCGCGATGCCAAGCGGATGAAGGATGGGATGAGTGCAGTGGTGGTGCCGGAGGGGGTGGTGGCGACAGCCTAGTGAGATTTTGTGACAACGATGCTTTTGTGGCGAGGGAGCTTGCTCCCGCTCGGTTGCGCAGCGACCGCACCATTTTTGGGGCCGCTTCGCGGCCCAGCGGGAGCAAGCTCCCTCGCCACAGAGGTGGTGTGTTACAGGTTATCCAGCCTTGTCATCCCGCCCCCGCAACAGGCGATTAGGCATCGCCACCGCTGCGGCCAACCCCAGCAGCGACACCGCCGCGCTGATCAGCAGCAAATGCCGGAACGTCGCCTGCAACGCCTGGCGCAAGGCATGCTGCGCCTCGCCCGGGGCAGCATTGAGGCCGTCGAGCAAGACGTTGCCGGAATGCCCTTCGCCGAGCGGCGACGAACCGGTGAGCTGGGCGAAGCTTGAATCCTGCAGCAGGGCCAGCAGCAACGCCGACATCAGGGCCACGCCCACCGCGCCGCCGAGGGAGCGGAACAGGTTGGTGGTGCTGGTGGCGACGCCGATGTCCTGTTGCTGCACGGCGTTTTGCGAACCCACCAGCGATGTGGGGAATTGCATGCCGGAGGCGATGCCGCTGAGCAGCATGAACAGGCTGCTGAGCCAGAACGCGTCAGGCGCGGTGAAGGCCATGCCGAGGATCGCGAATGGAAAGAGCAGGGCGCCGCTGAGGATCATCGGTTTGTAGCGCCCCGTGACCGAGGTTCGGCGGCCGGCGAAATACGCGCCGATCGGCAGCCCCATCGCCAGCGGCAACAAGTGCAACGCCGCGCTGTCGGCACCGGCGCCGGTCACGCTCTGGAAGCGCAGCGGCACCAGCACCGTCAGGGAAATCGCCTGGAAACTGGTGAAGAACACCGTGCACCAGCACAGCACCGCGCTGCGGTTGGCGAACAGGTGCATCGGCAGCAACGGTTCCCGAGCCCGGCGCTCGTGCCAGGCGAACATCCCCAGCGCTACCCCCGCGCAACCCAGCAACCCCAGCACTTCAGGGCTGTGCCAGGCATGGCCTTGGCCGACCTGGGTTATCCCCAGCAACAATGCCGTCAGGCCGATGATCAGCAACACGGTGCCCAGGTAATCGATGATTGGCGTGCGTTGCGGTACTGGCAGCCCGACCAGGGTGCGCCGGGCCACCCACCAGGCCACGAGGCCCAGTGGCAGGTTGACCCAGAACACCCAGCGCCACGACAGGTATTCGGTCATGTAGCCACCGAGCACCGGCCCGGCCACGCTGGCCACCGCGTACATGCTGCTGAAATACCCCTGGTAGCGACCCCGCTCCCGGGGCGGGATGATGTCGCCGATGATCGCCTGGCTCACCGAAATCATCCCGCCGGCGCCGATGCCCTGGAGAATTCGCGCCAGTACCAGTTGTTCCATGTTTTGCGCCAGGCCACAGAACAGCGAGGCCAGGGTGAACAGGCCCATGCCGAACAACATCAGCGGTCGGCGGCCATAAAGGTCACCGAGCTTGCCGTAGATCGGCACCGCCACGGTCATGGCGACCATGTAGCCGGAAATCACCCAGGCCAGCAGGCTGACGTCGGCGAATTGTGCGGAGATGGCCGGCATCGAGACGGCGACGATGGTCTGGTCCAGGGCACCGAGGAAAATCGCCAGCATCAGGGCAACCAGTACGCTGCGGATGGCCGGTTTTGGGGCTTGGTGCGTATTGAGCTGAGTCACGACAGAACCTGCGGGCGTCGCGCCAAAGAGGCGAATGGGACGAAGCCCGCAGTTTAAGTCGATAGGCGGCTATTCGATAGCCTCGTAAGGAAGCCCGACGTAATTTTCCGCAATGGTTTTTCGACCGGCCTCGGAGTCGAGGAAATACTCCAGTTCGGCTTCGCTGATGCGCTGGTTGAAGGCGTCGTCGTCGAAGCGGTGCAGCATCGACGTCATCCACCAGGAGAACCGCTCGGCTTTCCACACGCGTCGCAGGCAGATGGCCGAATATTGTTCCAGCAAGTCCACACGGCCGTCGCGATAGACCTTGAGCAAGATGTTGAACAGCGTGCTGACATCGCTGGCCGCCAGGTTCAAGCCCTTGGCCCCCGTCGGTGGGACGATGTGGGCCGCATCGCCCACCAGGAACATCCGCCCATACTGCATCGGTTCGACCACGAAGCTACGCAGGGGCGCGATGCTTTTTTCGATGGAGGGGCCGGTCACTAGGGCGTCGGCCAGGTCGGCGGGCAGGCGGTTTTTCAGTTCACCCCAGAAGCGCTCGTCCGGCCAGTCGGCGACGTGTTCCTCGGCGGGGACTTGCAGGTAATAACGGGTGCGGGTCTTGGAGCGCATGCTGCACAGGGCAAAACCGCGGTCGTGCCGCGCGTAGACCAGCTCCTCGTGCACCGGCGGGGTGTCGGCCAGTACGCCGAGCCAGCCAAACGGGTAGACGCGCTCGAAGACCTTGAGCTTTTCCGCTGGAATGGACTGGCGGGCCACGCCGTGGAAACCGTCGCAACCGGCAATGTAGTCGCAGTCCAGGCGCCAGGCTTGCCCTTCATGTTCGAAGGTCACGAAGGGGTGTTCGGTTTGCATGTCGTGGGGCTGGGCGTCGCTGGCCAGGTACAGGGTGCGGGCGCCGGCGGCTTCGCGGGCGGCCATCAAGTCACGGGTGACTTCGGTCTGGCCGTAGACCATGACGTTTTTACCGCCGGTCAGGCCCTTGAGGTCGATGTGTACCCGCCGATCGTTGAGCACCAGTTCAAAGCCGTCATGGGGCAGGCCTTCGGCGTCCATGCGCTGGCCAACGCCGGCCTGGCGCAGCAGCTCGACCATGCCTTGCTCCAGCACACCGGCGCGGATGCGACCCAAGACATAGTCCGGGGCCTGGCGTTCGAGGATGACAGTGTCGATCCCGGCGTTGTGCAACAACTGGCCGAGCAGCAGGCCAGAGGGGCCGGCGCCGATGATAGCGACTTGGGTCTTGAGGGTTTTCATTGTTCTTATGACTCGCACGAAGCACGCGACCAGGGTCGGTGTTGATTGTTATGGACCGAGTGCCTGCATTTTTCGCTTGCGGACCTGTCAGTTGAAGGGGAAAACTGAGCCGATACCTGTTCTTTTCGCCAATTGGTGCGATTATCGCCCGCAACCCCAGGCCCGGATCCACGTTATGAAAAAACCTGACCTGCCTTCGATCCCGGTGTTCAAGCTCTACGGTGAGAGCCAGGAATGGCCGACGCCGGATCTGCTGCATTGCGAGACCATCTCCAAGCGCAGCCGCGAGCATCAATGGGAAATCAAGCCCCATCGGCACGCCGACCTGTGCCAGTTGCTGTTTGTCTTCAAGGGCCAGGCGGAACTGGAAATCGAAGGCCGGCGCACGCAACTCACCGAGCCGGCCGTGCAGATCCTGCCGCCGCTGTCGGTCCATGGCTTTCGTTTTTCCGAGGATGTGGAAGGTTACGTGGTGACGCTGGCGGCGCCGCTGGTCACGCACCTGCAAGCGCAGCTGGGGCATTCGGTCAATGTGCTGGCCCAGGCCGAAAGCTACCCGGCCCTTGAGAATGCCGAGTACCTCAACAGCCTGTTCAGCGCCTTGCAGAATGAGTACATGGGGCATCAACCGGCCCGGGAAATGCTGATGCATGCGCTGGTCAGCGTGATCATGGTCTGGGTCAGCCGCCAGGTGATGCAGCGCCACACCCAGGCCCAGCGCCCGCAACGGGCCCGGGAGTACCTCAACGGTTTCATTCAGTTGGTGGAAGAAACCTATCGCGAGCACGTCAAGGTCGAAGACCTGGCCCATCGCCTGGGCATTTCCGTGTCGCACCTCAACGGCACCTGTCGCGAACTGGCGGGGCAGCCAGCGTTGCAGATCATGCATGAGCGCCAGTTGCTGGAAGCCAAGCGCCTGCTCACCTACACGGGCATGACCATCTACGAGATTTCCGAACTGCTCGGGTTTTCCGACCCGACCAACTTCACTCGGCTGTTCCGTCGGCGCGTCGGTATCTCGCCCAAGGCGTTCCGGGACCGGCTCAAGACCGATCAACAGGACGACTGACCACGCCTCAGCGCAGGGCGTTCAGGGTTGCGCTATGGGGGATGCAGCGTTCGAAATTGCAGCTGGCATATTCACGGGGCAGTTGCCTGGCCTGCTCGACCCGGTAGGCCGCAGTGCCATACAGCGCAAGCGTAGCGGCGCAAGTGACGAAAATGGCGAGGCGTCTTCTTGTTTTGATGTTCATGGCGGTGACCTCTGAACGAATACCCGGGGGTACTGTATTCAGCATAGGTCAGCTATAGCGAGTTGCCAGCCAGGCAGGTCTTGTAAGTGACTCGGTATTCAGAATGCTGATATCCCTTGTGGGAGCGAGCTTGCTCGCGATGAGGGCGGGTCAGTCCCCTGTATGTCGACTGATCTACCGCTATCGCGAGCAAGCTCGCTCCCACAGGGAATTGGAGTGGACTTTTAACCGGGTTATTCCAGGTGCTCCGGCTTCATCGGGTCGCCCGGCTTGACGTCCAGTTGATGGCGCACGTCTTCGAACATTTCGTCGTAGTACTTGTGCATCGAACCGATGCTGGCAGCCTTGGGCAGGCCGTATTTCTGGGCGATGCGCGTGGCATGGCGGGCGAAGTCGAAGGCTTGGTCCTTGGCCAGGAAAAAGGTCTCGTCCAGGGTTTTTTCTTCCACCGTGCCGTGCAGTTGGAACGACATGCCCGTCTCGCCCTTGTCGTTCTGATCGAGCTTGTAGTCGATGCACAGGTTGTAGCTGAAATCATCCTTGTTCAGCGCATGGCGTTCCATGTGCAGGTGACCGGGTTTGAACGTGGCCATAAACGACTCTCCTTCGAAGGCATGGAGAACGGCAGACACCGTGCCTGCCGCATAAGTTTTCCCGTTAGCGATAAACAATGCCCGGCGTCGCCGTGCTGATGCGCGTGCCGGCGGTGCCCTGGACGATAGCATCGATGTCCGACAGCGACCCGATCACCGCGACCTTGCCGGTGTTGCGCGCGAATTCACAGGCGGCCTGCACCTTCGGCCCCATGGAACCGGCGGCGAAGCCGAGCCGTTCCAGTTCGTCGGGATGGGCCTGGGCGATGGCTTTCTGGGTCGGCTTGCCAAAGTCGATGAACGCGGCGTTGACGTCGGTGGCGATCACCAGCAGATCGCTTTCCAGCTGTTCGGCCAGCAGCGCCGAGCACAGGTCCTTGTCGATCACCGCTTCCACGCCTTGCAGCTTGCCGTCGGCGTCGTATATCGTCGGGATGCCGCCACCGCCGGCGCAGATCACGATACTGCCTTTTTCCAGCAACCATTTGATCGGGCGGATTTCAAAGATGCGCTTGGGCCTGGGGCTGGCGACCACGCGACGGAACTTGTCGCCGTCCGGGGCGATGGCCCAGCCTTTTTCAGCGGCCAGTGCCTGTGCTTCTTCCCGGCTGTAGACCGGGCCGATGGGCTTGGTGGGGGTTTGGAAGGCCGGGTCGTTGGCGTCCACTTCAACCTGGGTCAGGAGCGTGGCGAAGG
The DNA here is from genome assembly GCF_052871455.1 of Pseudomonas sp. LARHCG127. Lineage (NCBI taxonomy): Bacteria > Pseudomonadati > Pseudomonadota > Gammaproteobacteria > Pseudomonadales > Pseudomonadaceae > Pseudomonas > Pseudomonas sp. LARHCG127. The sequence goes on along the minus strand of NZ_JBIXJT010000004.1, from coordinate 132,424 downwards.
GGACTTCGAAATCCAGCAGATTGCCCAGTTCCTGTTCGATGATGTAGCCGATCATGCCCTCGGTTTCGGCGCCGAGCACGTCCAGCGGATACGGCGTGACCGAGGTGTAGGCCGCCGCCTGCAGCGACAGCAGGCCGACTTGCGGGCCGTTGCCGTGGGCGATGACCAGTTGGTTGCCGGGGTGGATCTTGGCGATCTGTTCGGTCGCGGTGCGGATGTTGCTGCGTTGATTGGCTGCGGTCATGGGTTCACCCCGACGCAGGAGGGCGTTACCGCCCAGGGCAACGACGATGCGCATGGTGCTGTCCTTTAAAAAATGGATCGAACAACCTGATTCCCTTGTGGGAGCGAGCTTGCTCGCGATGACAGCGGCACATCCAACATCAATGCAAGCTGACACTTCGCCATCGCGAGCAAGCTCGCTCCCACAGTGGGTTCTAGATATCCGCCAACGCCGCCACCAGGATCGCCTTGATGGTGTGCATGCGATTTTCCGCCTGCTCGAAGGCGATGTTGGCCGGGGATTCGAACACCTCCTCGGTCACTTCCACGCCGTTGGCCAGGTTCGGGTAGCGTGCGGCGATGTCCTTGCCGACCTTGGTTTCACTGTTATGGAACGCCGGCAGGCAGTGCATGAATTTCACCCGTGGGTTGCCCGACGCCTTCATCATCTGCGCGTTGACCTGGTAGGGCAGCAATTGCTCGATGCGCTCATCCCAGGCTTCAACCGGCTCGCCCATGGACACCCAGATGTCGGTGTGGATGAAGTCCACGCCCTTGACGGCTTCCCTCGGGTCTTCGGTGATGGTCAGGCGGGCGCCACTTTCGGCGGCGAAGGCCTGGCACTGGTCGATGAAATCCTGGTGCGGCCACAAGGCTTTTGGCGCGCCGATGCGCACGTCCATGCCCAGCTTCGCGCCGATCATCAGCAACGAATTGCCCATGTTGTAGCGGGCATCGCCCAGGTAGGCGTAGCTGATGTCATGCAGCGGCTTGTCGCTGTGTTCGCGCATGGTCAGGGTGTCGGCGATCATTTGGGTGGGATGGAATTCGGCGGTCAGGCCGTTGAACACCGGCACCCCGGCGAACGTGGCCAACTCCTCGACGATCTCCTGTTCGAAGCCACGGTATTCGATGGCGTCGAACATCCGCCCCAGGACTCGGGCGGTGTCTTTCATGCTTTCCTTGTGGCCGATCTGCGACGACACCGGGTCGATGTAGGTGACGTGGGCGCCCTGGTCGTGGGCGGCGACTTCGAAGGCGCAGCGGGTGCGGGTCGAGGTTTTCTCGAAGATCAGCGCGATGTTCTTGCCCTTGAGGTGCGGCTGTTCGGTGCCGGTGTACTTGGCACGCTTGAGGTCGCGGGACAGGTCCAGCAGAAAGTGCAGCTCGCGGTGGGTGTGGTGCATCAGGCTCAGCAGGCTGCGGTTGCGCATGTTGAACGCCATGGTGTGGATCTCCTCTGGTGTAGGTTATCCCCAAGACCGATTCCGGATAAGGAACGGCCTCGGCTCGAAGTCAGTAATCGATCGGGTCGCGGATGATCGGGCAGGTCATGCAATGGCCACCGCCCCGGCCCCGGCCCAGTTCGCTGGCGCTGATGGTGATGACTTCCACGCCGGCCTTGCGCAGGAGGGTATTGGTGTAGGTGTTGCGGTCATAGCCGATCACCACGCCCGGTTCCACCGCCACGACGTTGTTGCCGTCGTCCCACTGCTCGCGTTCGGCGGCGAAGCTGTTGCCGCCGGTTTCCACGACTCGCAACGCGGGTAGCTTGAGGGCGGCGGCCACGGTGTCGAGGAAGCTGCCGTCCTCGCGGCGCACGTCGATGCCGCCAGGCTTGCTCTCGTCAGGGCGCAGGGAGAAGGCGACGATCTGGCTCACCACTTCGGGGAATACCGTGACCAGGTCGCGGTCGCAGAAACTGAACACGGTATCCAGGTGCATGGCGGCCCGGGATTTCGGCAAGCCGGCGACAATCACCCGTTCCACCGCGTTGTGCTTGAACAGGTTCAGCGCCAACTGGCCGATGGCTTGGCGGGACGAGCGCTCGCCCATGCCGATCAACACCACGCCGTTGCCAATGGGCATGACATCGCCGCCTTCAAGAGTGGCGTTGCCGTGGTCCTGGTCCGGGTCCCCATACCAGACTTGGAAGTCCGCGTGGGTGAACTCCGGATGGAATTTATAGATGGCGCTGGCCAGCAGGGTTTCCTGTCGGCGCGCCGGCCAGTACATCGGGTTCAAGGTCACGCCGCCGTAGATCCAGCACGTGGTGTCGCGGGTGAACTGGGTATTGGGCAACGGCGGCAGGATAAAGCTGGAGTGTCCGAGAAAGTCGCGGAACATCTGGATAGTCTTGCCACCGAAGCTGTCCGGCAGGTCATCGGCCGAGACGCCGCCGATGAGGAATTCGGCGATGTGGCGCGGTTCCAGGCTGCGCAGCCACGAACCGACTTCATTCACCAGGCCCAGGCCCACCGAGTTGGCGCTGATCTTGCGCTGGAGGATCCAGTCCAGGGCTTCGGGGATGGCGACGATGTCGGTCAGCAGGTTGTGCATTTCCAGCACATCGATATCACGCTCGCGCAGCTTGGTGACGAAATCGAAATGGTCGCGCTTGGCCTGGTTGACCCAGATCACATCGTCGAACAGCAGCTCGTCGCAGTTGTTCGGGGTCAGCCGCTGGTGGGCCAGGCCCGGGGAACAGACCATGACTTTACGCAGTTTGCCGGCTTCGGAATGAACGCCGTACTTCACTTTTTCCGTGGTCATTACACATCCTCCCGTTAAAACAATCAGCCAACTACAAGGTCAGGAAGCCGTCGTAGAGCCCGTAGGCGGCCACGAGGGCGCCTGCGACCACCGCGGCGAAAATCAGCTTCTCGACAGAGGTGAAAATCGGTTTGCCCAACTCGCGCTTGGCCTTGGCGAACAGGATCGCGCCGGGGGCGTAGAGTAGGGCAGAGAGCAGCAGGTACTTGATGCCGCCGGCATACAGCAGCCACACCGCATAGATCAGGGCGATGGCCCCGATGACCAGGTCCTTGCGCCGCTCGGCCGCGAAGCCTTCATAGGTCTCGCCACGCACCGCCAGCAGCAGCGCATAGGCCGCCGACCAGAGGTACGGCACGAGGATCATCGAGGTGGCGAGGTAGATCAGTGACAGGTAGGTGCTGGCCGAGAACAGGGTTATGACCAGAAACAGCTGGACCATCGCATTGGTCAGCCACAGGGCGTTGGCCGGTACGTGGTTGGCGTTCTCCCGGCGCAGGAACTCGGGCATGGTGTGGTCTTTGGCGGCGGCAAACATGATCTCGGCGCACAGCAATACCCAGGACAGCAGGGCGCCGAGCAGCGAGATGATCAGGCCGACGCTGATCAGCACCGCCCCCCAATGCCCGACGACATGTTCCAGCACGGCGGCCATGGACGGGTTCTGCAACTTCGCCAGTTCAGGCTGGGTCATGATGCCCAGGGACAGCACGTTCACCAGCACCAGGAACAGCAGCACGGTGATAAAACCGATGACGGTGGCCTTGCCGACGTCGCTGCGTTTCTCGGCCCGGGCGGAAAAAATGCTCGCGCCCTCGATGCCGATGAACACCCACACGGTGACCAGCATCATCTTGCGCACCTGGTTCATCACGCTGCCCAGGTCCGGGTTCATCGTGCCCCAGATGTCCCGGGTGAAGATCTCGAGCTTGAAAGCGAACAGGGCGATCAGCACGAACAGCACCAGCGGCACGATCTTGGCGACGGTGGTGACCAGGTTGATGAACGCGGCTTCCTTGATGCCGCGCAGCACCAGGAAATGCACTGCCCACAGCAGCACGGAGGCGCCGATTACCGCCGCGACGGTATTGCCCTCACCAAAGATCGGGAAGAAGTAGCCCAAGGTGCTGAACAGCAGCACGAAGTAACCGACGTTGCCCAGCCAGGCGCTGATCCAGTAGCCCCAGGCCGACGAAAAACCCATGTAGTCGCCGAACCCGGCCTTGGCGTAGGCATACACGCCGCCGTCCAGATCAGGCTTGCGGTTGGCCAGGGTCTGGAACACGAAGGCCAGGGTCAGCATGCCGACGGCGGTGATGGCCCAACCGATCAGCACCGCGCCGACATCGGCACTGGCTGCCATGTTTTGTGGCAGGGAAAAGATTCCCCCGCCGATCATTGAGCCGACGACCAATGCAACCAACGCACCCAATCGAAGTTTTCCGGGCGTATCAGACATGTACGAGACTCCAATGCAGGAGAAGAGAGTCAACAGGCTAAGTCGATTTGAAGTTTGAATAGCTGATCTGGATCAGTGCATGACAACATTCCGTTGTTAATGAAGGAGTTGAAGCGTCCATTAGGGGTTTTAATTGCTCGAGAGGCCCATTCCAGGTGGTCTTGGCAAAAATGGCGATAATCTGCGCTCTCACAGGATTATTCACGCTAGTTGATTTCCGCTGAGTCGCAACTATTTTGTAGTTGGCTGTTCTGGCACTTTTTATTTAGCGCGATTGAATAAGGGCCAGTAAATAAGGCAACGGAATTTGCACGGTAGGCGTTATTCAAAAGCGCTATTGGGCTTTTATTTAATTATTAAATAGCGAGGCGAAATGTCGCCACCGATTGAAAAATTGCCGCTGGGCGCGTTGGTCGCACTGGTGGTGGGGTCGATGATCGGTGGTGGGATCTTTTCCCTGCCGCAAAACGTCGCGGCTCAGGCCGATGTCGGGGCGGTGTTGATCGGTTGGGCCATCACCGCCGTCGGCATGCTGACCCTGGCCTTCGTGTTCCAGACCCTGGCCAATCGCAAACCGGCATTGGACTCGGGCGTGTATGCCTACGCCAAGGCCGGGTTCGGTGACTATATGGGCTTCTCGTCCGCCTGGGGTTACTGGATCAGCGCCTGGATGGGCAATGTCGGTTACTTCGTGCTGCTGTTCAGCACGTTGGGGTATTTCTTCCCGGTGTTTGGCCAGGGCAATACGCCGGTGGCCATCGGCTGTGCATCGTTGCTGTTGTGGGCCGTGCATTTCCTGGTGTTGCGGGGCATCAAGGAGGCGGCGTTCATCAACCTGGTGACCACCGTGGCCAAGGTCGTGCCGCTGTTGATGTTCATTGTCCTGGCGGCCGTGGCCTTCAAGGCCGAGGTGTTCACCCGCGATATCTGGGGCACGATGAGCCCGGACCTGGGCAGCGTGATGGACCAGGTGCGGCACATGATGCTGGTCACGGTGTTCGTGTTCATCGGTATCGAGGGCGCCAGCGTGTATTCGGCGCGGGCCCGGAAACGTGCGGACGTAGGGCGGGCGACGGTGATCGGTTTCCTCGGTGTCCTGGCGTTGCTGGTGCTGGTGAATGTGTTGTCCCTGGGCGTCATGAGCCAGCCGGAATTGGCGCAGTTGCAGAACCCGTCACTGGCAGGCGTGCTCGAGCACATTGTCGGGCCTTGGGGCGCATTGGCGATCAGCCTGGGCTTGGCGGTGTCATTACTGGGGGCGCTGCTGTCCTGGGCGCTGCTGTGCGCCGAGATCCTCTACGCCACCGCCCGGGACAAGACCATGCCGGCATTCCTGACCAAGGAAAATGCCAACCATGCGCCGGTCAATGCGCTGTGGTTGACCAATGGCATGATCCAACTGTTTTTGCTGATCACTCTGTTTTCCGCCGGCACCTACACCAGCCTGATTTATCTGGCCTCATCGATGATCCTGGTGCCCTACTTGTGGTCGGCCGCTTATGCGGTGCTGCTGTGCGTCCGGGGGGAAACCTACGAACGAGCCTCGGCCCAGCGCATGAAGGATCTGTGCATCGGTGGCGTAGCCCTGTGCTATGCGGTGTGGCTGTTGTACGCCGGCGGGTTGAAATACCTGCTGCTGTCGGCGTTGTTGTATGCACCCGGAGTGATCCTGTTCGCCCAGGCCAAGCGGGAACAGGGACAGCCCTTATTCACCGCTGTGGAAAAAGGTGTTTTTGCCTGTGTGCTGTTTGGCGCGGGTGTAGCGGCGTATGGGTTGTACAGTGGATTTTTGGCGTTGTGAGGTTCACCGCAATGCCAAGGCGAACCCCCTGTGGCGAGGGAGCTTGCTCCCGCTGGGGCGCGTAGCGGCCCTGTTTTTCTGGGGCTGCTGCGCAGCCCAGCGGGAGCAAGCTCCCTCGCCACAGGGGCAGTTTTAACCGGTAGCGAGCGTCACCACCGTGCCCGATGCGCCCCCAGCTCAGCCGCCGGCAAAGTCCATTGCAGCGGCGTCCCGGTGATCTTCAAGGGCACCTGCAGGCGATGGGCTGGCCCCCATGGCGTCTGTTCGACGACCAACCCGTGATCATCTTCGGCCTCGGCCCGCAATGGGGTCGGGTCGCCGGCGCCACGTTCGATCAGCAGCTTCGCCGTGCGCGCTAGTGACAAGCGTGCCGAACCGCCGCGACCATTTTCCAAGCGCCGGGACAGCAGCACCAAGGCGCTGGCCGCCAGCAGATAGCCGGTGCCATGGTCCAGTGCTTGCACCGGCAGCGGTGTCGGTTTGTCGGTGTGTTTCCAAGCCATGCCGGCTTCGGCAATGCCACTGCTCATCTGCACCAGGCTGTCGAAGCCGCGCCGGTTCTGCCAGGGGCCGCTCCAGCCGTAGGCGTTGAGGCTGACGTCGATCAGGCCCGGAGCCAGTTTACTGCGCTGTTCGGCGTCGTAGCCCAGGCGTTCCAGAGCGTCGGCACGGTAGCCGTGCAGGAGGATGTCGGTGTCCTTGAGCAATGCCTCGAACGCCGCGCGATCATCGGCTCGATGCAGGTCGAGGCGGGCGCAGCGTTTGCCCAGGGTGACTTCCGGGACCACGCCGGGTTCGTTCCAGGTTGGCGGGTCGATGCGCAGCACGTCGGCCCCGAGGCCGGCGAGGAAGCGGCTGGCGACGGGGCCGGCCAGTACGCGGGTCAGGTCCAGGACCTTGAGGCCCGCCAGTGGCTGGGTCACGGAGCCAGGCCAGGGTTTGTGCTGTCCTGCAGTGGTTTCACTCAGATGCACCAGCGGCTCGGCATGCACCGCCATGCCTTGAGGGTGAGTTTGCCAGGCCTGCCACGAACGCATCTGGGCAGCGCAACCGCCGGCGTCGACCACGGCTTGCTCCAGCTCGGCCTTGTTCCAGCGGGCGACCCTGGCCGCCATGTCGGTGCGGTCGGTGCAGGTGCCGAGGACTTTTTCCGCCGCCAGGCGATGATGCAGCGCGTTGGTGTGCAGGCGAATCCAGCCGTCGGCGCAGGCATAGTCGCCGGCCACCGGGTCCCACATCGGCGGCACACTCCAGCCGATGGGGCGCAGGGAAGTGGCGAACCAGAACGATGCCAGGCGTCGGTCGACCTCGACGGGGGGCTGGCGGCCGGTGTGATGGTGGATGAGCGCGGCGGTCGCCTGGCCGGCCACGGCGATGCTGGCGCTGGCCAGCTCCGTGACGGCGAATGCCGAGGGCAGGGCGCCTTCGCCGCTGAAGGTGATCGGGGTCGTGGGCAAGCCGAGCGCGGCTTGCATGGATGTGAGTAGATCTGCCATCGAAAGCCCCTCCTGAACCAGAGGGCGAGCATAGATCAAAAATCCGTTGGGGGCCGCTTTGCGGCCCAGCGGGAGCAAGCTCCCTCGCCACGAATACCTCGCGCTTGTTCCGGCCGCGACCAGATCCACAGGTTGCCCAGGACCATGCCGGCGAGCGCCAGGTAGACCGGCCAGCCGTGGTCGAGCAGCACCAGCATCAGCCCGGCACACAGCAGCATGCTGGCGCTGGCACCGACCTTGGCCCGGCGCGGGATAACCTTGCCGTTGCGCCAGTTGTGCAGCATCGGCCCGAACAGCCGATGGTTCTCCAGCCAGGCGCTCAGGCGCGGCGAACTGCGGGTCGCGGCCCAGGCGGCCAAGAGGATGAACTCGGTGGTCGGCAGTCCCGGCACGACGATGGCGACCAGGCCGATGGCCAGGCTGGTGTAGGCGAGCAGGGCGAAGAGCAGTTGGGTGAGTTTCGAGGGCGTGCGGCTCATCTATTGATATCCAACATGCGCTTTACCTTGTGGGAGCGAGCTTGCTCGCGATAGCGGTGTGTCAGGCGCATGTAGGTCGACTGATCTGACGCCATCGCGAGCAAGCTCGCTCCCACACGGGTTTATGCATTGACCATGAATCTCCTGTGGGAGTGGTGTGAATCAGGCCAACTCGGTCGCGTAAGCCTGTTCCAACAGCACCGTGAAGCGGTTAAAGGCATCCAGCGCGCCTTTGTCCGCCTCGGCTTCCTGTTGTGCGGTGAAGGTCAGGCCATCGAGGGTGCGGGTGAAGGTTTTCCAGCCTTCGGCGCGTCCGCCGGCGGGTTCGGCCAGGTGCCGGGCGCCGAAGGTTTCGCTCAGCCCCAGGCCTACGGCACGCTTGATCAGGAAGGCGGCGCCGAGCTTGGAGCCTTCGGAGACGAACAGCCAGCCCAGGGCTTCGGCCTGGGTCGGGTTTTTCACCGCACCGGCCACCGGCCCAGGGACTTCGGTGTCCAGGTCGGCGAGATCCGCCTTGGCTGCGTCGGCACGGCAGCGGGACGGCAGGTCGGGAATCAAGGCGGCCAGTTCGGCGTCGTTGTACAGCGCCACCAGTTCCGACTGGAACAGGTACTGGGCGACGACGAAACGGGCGAAGCTGGCCGGGGTGTCGAACGGGGCGTGGGCCTTGACCAGCGCATCGAGCTTGCCGTGGGGCTCGTGGGTGATCTGGTTCAGGCGTTGGGAACGTGAAGCGGGACGTTGTGTGGTCATGAAAAAATTCCTTCGAGTTGGAACATTGTGGCGAGGCAGCTTGCTCCCGCTCGGTTGCGCAGCGACCGCAAGTTCTTGGGACTGCTGCGCAGTCCAGCGGGAGCAAGCTCCCTCGCCACAGGGCATTTGGCTTGCCGACAAAAATCTTGGTCAGATATCCCAGATCAGGTTCACCGCGAAGTTACGCCCGGGCGCCGTCAGGCGATCGAGGTTGGCGGGGCTCAGCACGGCCGCTTCGCCGACGCTGTCGTAGCCGCGCACGTCATCCCACAGCCAGTATTTCTTGTTGGTGAGGTTGTAGAGGCCGCCGCTGACGGTCACGTCGCCGGTCACCTTGTAGTAACCCGTCAGGTCGAGGATGCCGAAGCCTGGTGTCTTGAATTGGCTGCTCACGCCATCAGGCGAGTTGAAGTTGCTGTCGTCGACGCGGTCCTTTTTCTTGACCAGGGTCCAGCTGAGCAAGGTGCCGAACTGCTCTTGGTCGTAGCCCAGGCCGAACACGCCGGTGAGCGGGTTGATGCTGTTGAGCGGTTCGCCCGTGTCGTTGTTGCGACCGTAGAGGTAGGCCACCGAACCCTGGGTGTAAAGGCCTTTTGGCGCACCCAGCACATCAAGGTCCAGGCGCCCCTTGGCTTCGACGCCCTTGATGGTGGCGTGCTTGATGTTGTTGCTCTGGAAGGTCAACTGGTCGTCGCCGGGGGTGATGGCGTCCTCGTTGATGAAGTCGCGGTACTTGTTGTAGAACACCGCCACGTCGAACGAACCGGAATCGAAACGGCCACGCAGGCCGGTCTCGTAGCCCTGGCTTTTTTCCGGTTCCAGATCGGGGTTGGGTTCTACGCTATAGCCGGCGCCGGGGTTGTCGAAACGACCATACAAAGCCTTGGCGGTCGGGGTACGAAAGCCTTCGGCGTACTGGCCGTACCAGGTGTACTCATCGCTCAGGGCGTAGGTCACGCCGAACTTGGGCGAGACGCGATGCCAGGTCTTGTTCTTGCCGCTGACTGTGCCGCCGCCGGTAGGGTCCACGGTACTGAGGAATTCCTCGGTCAGGTGCGGCTTGAGCCGGGTGTAGTCGTAGCGCAGGCCGGGGGTGAAGGTCCATTTGTCCCAACTGATCTGGTCCTGGGCGAACAGGCTGTAGGTGTTGATGGTCGGGTCGGGGAAGTCACTGGCTTTTGCCAGCACGTCCCGGGTGCTGATGGCGCCCACCGCCGAGCAACCGACGCCGACCGCCAGGCACACGCCATTGCCGCTACGCGAGCCGGTGACTTTCTGTTGCTTGAGGGTGGTGCCGTAGGTCAAGGCGTGGTCGGTGTCGGCGACGCTGAAGGCCTTGTCCAGTTGCGCATCGAAGACCCACTGCTTCTCTTCGTAGAGGGTCTCCCGGGTGCGCAGGACCTGGCGGGTGATCGGGAAATAGAACTCGGCGGTGCTCTGGTCGGTCTTGGCGACCTGGTGATTCAAGCTCCACTTGACGTGATCGGCCAGCGGGCTGTCGAGGGCGAAGCTGTGTTCCAGGCCGAAACGCTCGCGGGTGATGGTGTCGTTGCCGGTGCGCCACTGGTACATGCCACCGGGCAGTACGAAGTCGGGAATCGCCGGCTGGCCGTTGGCGTAGGGGCCGCCATAGGCGCTTTTCAGGTCGCTGTCGCGGTCGTCCTTGTATTTCTCGTAGACCAGGCCAAGGCGTGCGTCATCGCGATAGTTCCAGCCGAGCTTGGCCAGCACGTTGTAGGTGCGCACGTCTTCAGGGTTGGCGGCGGTGCGGTCCAGGCCGGTGCCGTTGTGGCTGCCGTAGGACTCGGTTTCGTGGCCGTCACGCTGGCTATAGTGCAGCAAGCCATCGACTGGGCCGCTACGGCCGGCGACGGTGGCGGACTTGAGCCAGCTCTCGTCGGCGGAGCTGTAGCCGGTCTTCAGGCGCGCGCCGACGTCCTCGCCCGGCTTGATGATGTCGTCCGGATCGAGGGTGAAGTAGCTGACGGCACCGCCAATGGCATTGCTGCCGTACAGCACCGAGGCCGGGCCGCGGAGGATTTCCACGCGCTTGATGATTTCCGGGTCGACGTAGTTGCGCTGGGTCTTGGCGTAGGGGCCGTTGAAGAACCCGCCGGGTATTTCCACGCCGTCGACCTGGGTCAGGATCCGATTGCCATCGATGCCGCGGATGTTGTAGCCGCTGATGCCGCCGCGCTGGCCCGCGCCACCCACCGATACGCCCGGTTCATAGCGCACCAGGTCCTTGAGGGTATTGACGTTGTTGCGGTCCAGCACCTGGCGGTCGTGGACGGTGACCGTGCTCGGTACGCTGGTGATGTCCTGTTCCTGGCGGGTGGCACTGATGGTCACCTGCTGCAGTTCCAGCGCGCTGCCGCGGCTGCGTTTTTCCAGGACGATGCTGTTGTCGCCCAGCTTGCGATAGCTCAGTTGGGTCCCCGCCAGCAGGCGTTCCAGGGCTTTTTCCGGCGGCAGCGAGCCGTTCACCCCTGGCGATGCGACGCCTTCGGCCAGTTCCGCCGGCAGGCCGACCTGCCAGCCGGTGACCGCGGTGAATGCATTCAGGGCCGAGACCAGGGGTTGCCGGGCGATGGCAAAGGTGTAGTCGCCCATGTTGCGTGCAGGGGGCTGCACGGTGGTGGCGGCCAGGGCGAGCGGCGCGGTGCCGGCCATCAGGATGGCGGCGGTGAGCAGTGACAGCGTGCAAGAAGGGGCAAGAAACCGGCAAGTAAGGCGAGAGGACATCGATAGCGCTCCGTGTCGCATCTGTTATAGGTGCAGATTCGCATGGCTAGATGCGAATCAATTGCATTGGCTATAACGAGACGAACCAGCGAAGCCTATCGAGTAAAAATAATTCTCATTTAGTTCAGAATCACCAGCGCCGGGAATTCCTGTAGGCGCGCGGAGGTGATGTGGGCCAAGGAACGGACCACGTCCAGCGGCTGATCGAGGCGGTAATTGCCGGTCACCGCGACGTTGGCCAACTGTTCGTTGCTGTTGATGATCCAGCCGGGGTAGTAGCGGCGCAGCTCGGCCAGTACCTGGCTCAGCGGCCGGTTCTCGAACACCAGTCGACCCTGGACCCAGGCCAGCTCGGTGCTGGCATCGAGCCGGGCCGGGTGGTCGAAGCCGTTGGGGCCGATGCGGATGCTTTCCCCGGCCGACAGCCGCACATGGGTGTCGTTGCGGTTGGCCCGCAGGTCCACATCGCCGCGCTGCACCTGGACCTGGGCCACACCGTCGAGGTAACGCACGGCGAAGGTGGTGTCGCTGACGCTGGCGGTGACCGGGCCGGCATCGATTTCCAGCGGCAGGGTGCGGTTGCCCGGGACTTCGAAGAAGGCCTCGCCTTTGTACAGGCGCGCCACGTGCCGTTGTTCGTTGAACGTGCTGGAGAAGGCCGAATCGGTGTTGAGCAGGACCTTGGAACCGTCCTCCAATTGCAGGCGCTGGCGCTCACCGACCACGGTCAGGTGATCGGCCTGGAGATGCAGAGGCAGGTCGCTGAAGTTGAACAGGCCGAGAAACAGAACAGCGGCGGTGGCCAGGGGTTTCCAATGGGCACGCAGGCGCGACAGCGCGGTGACCTTGGGCGCGGTTTCCAGCCGGCGGGCACTTTCCAGCACCTGCGGGCCGTTCCAGATCGCCTGGGCCCGGGCAAACGCTTCGCCGTGACGTGGATCGGCCGCCAGCCAGGCCTGGAACTGCCGCGTCTGTTCCGCGCTGGGGCTGTCCAGCAGGATCAGCCAGTCCAGCGCCTGCTCCATGGCATGGGCGGTTTCCGGCGTCGGCTCAGGAGAAGGGGAGTAGTCCGTCACGGTGGGTTCTCTTATTAGCGGCCCGCACAAGCTACAAGCCGCAGGCAGTAGGAGGCAAGCCTGTACGCAGCGTGAAGTTCATAGGTTGCGTTCCGCCACACCCACACAGATCGCCATGATCAGCTTCAGTTCCTTCTGCACGGTGCTCAGGGATACACCGAGCCGTTCGGCGATTTCCTGGTAACTGTGGCCATGCAGGCGACTGAGAATGAAGATCTGCTGTTGTCGCGGGCTCAGGGCTTGCAAGCTGACGTCCAGGCGCTCGAGCAGTTGCTGGGCATGGGCGGCGTCCTCGGCACTGCTCTGGGGGGCGACGACGTTGTGGACGACTTCCAGCGGTACGTCGTCCAACAGCGTTCGGGATTGGATGCGCCGGGCACGCAGATGGTCCAGCGCCAGGTTGCGGGCGGTTTGGAAAACAAAGGGTTCGAGGTGCTCGACCGTACGTTCGGCCAATGCTCGGGTGACGCGCAGGTAGGTTTCCTGAAGCAGGTCTTCGGCGGTACTGGGGTTGCTGACCATGCGCTCGAGGGTGCGTAGCAGCGGCGTGCGCTGGGCGAGGAAGACATGATGAAAGCGCGATTGACTCACGGTAGGGCCCGATCCGGTTCTAGCAGATGATAATGCTTATCATCTGCGTGACGGGTCAAGCCTTCATTTCATCGATGTTGTAACCCTGTGGGAGCGAGCTTGCTCGCGATGACGGAGTGTCAGTCGCCATTGATGTTGGCTGATACACCGCTTTCGCGAGCAAGCTCGCTCCCACAGAAAAGCGCCCACAGAAAAGCTCAAGAACTACCGTGGCAGTTACTCGGCGTTACACAACGCCAGGCAGTTATCCAGCATGCGGTTGGAGAAGCCCCATTCGTTGTCATACCAGGCCAGCACCTTGAGCAGCTTGCCGCTGGCCTTGGTGTGGTTGGCGTCGAAGATCGACGACAGCGGGTTGTGGTTGAAATCGCTGGAGACCAGCGGCAGGGTGTTGTAGCCGAGGATCTTCGAATGCTGGCTGGCATGGCGCAGCAGTTCGTTGACTTCTTCGGCCGAGGCTTCGCGCTTGAGCTGCACGGTGAGGTCGACCAGGGAGACGTTGATCACCGGTACGCGCACGGCCATGCCGGTCAGCTTGCCTGCCAGTTCCGGCAGCACCAGGCCCACCGCTTCGGCGGCGCCGGTCTTGCTCGGGATCATGTTCTGGGTGGCCGAACGGGCGCGGTACGGGTCGCTGTGGTAGACGTCGGTCAGGTTCTGGTCGTTGGTGTAGGCATGGATAGTGGTCATCAGGCCGCTTTCGATGCCCAGCTCGCGGTGCAGCACCTGGGCCACCGGGGCCAGGCAGTTGGTGGTGCACGACGCGTTGGAGATGATCTGGTGGGACTGGCGCAGGATGTCATGGTTCACGCCATACACGACGGTGGCATCGGCGCCCTTGGCCGGGGCCGAGATGATCACCTTGCGGGCGCCGGCGCTGATGTGCGCGGCTGCCTTGGCACGGTCGGTAAACAGACCGGTGCATTCGAACACGACGTCGATTTTCTCGGCGGCCCAGGGCAGTTCGGCCGGGTTGCGGATGGCGCTGACCGAGATGCGGTCGCCATTGACCGTCAGGCTTTCGTGATCGTGCTGGACGTCGGCATCGAAGGTGCCATGCACGGTGTCGAACTTGAGCAGATGGGCATTGATTGCACTGTCACCCAGGTCGTTGATGGCGACGATCTGCAGGTCGCGACGGTAGCCTTGGGTATACAGTGCACGGAGGACGTTGCGGCCGATGCGGCCAAAACCATTGATTGCGATTCGAAGAGTCATTAACTGCGCCGCCGTCGATTTGTTGTTGGAATTACAAGATTATTCGCATAAAAATAGAAAACAAGCCTTTTTAGTGGCAATATTTTGTTTTATCTACAACGAGTGACCTGAATCAACTGGTCCGAATGGTCAAAAACCGTCTGTCGCCTCGCCTTCCACACGGCGTGCAGCGGGCTTTTGACCAGCATAGACAATCAGGTCGCCACATCCGTTAGCCTGGAGTTCTACACATGCATCCCCGCGTTCTTGAGGTCACCGAACGGCTTATCGCCCGCAGCCGCGCCACGCGTGAGGCTTACCTTGCATTGATCCGTGGTGCCGCCAGCGACGGTCCGATGCGTGGCAAGCTGCAATGCGCCAACTTCGCTCATGGCGTGGCCGGTTGCGGCACCGAAGACAAGCACCATCTGCGGATGATGAACGCCGCCAACATCGCCATCGTGTCGTCCTATAACGACATGCTCTCGGCTCACCAGCCCTACGAAACCTTCCCGGAACAGATCAAGAAAGCCCTGCGCGAAATCGGCTCGGTCGGCCAGTTCGCCGGTGGCACGCCGGCGATGTGCGACGGCGTGACCCAGGGCGAGGCGGGGATGGAACTGAGCCTGCCGAGCCGCGAAGTGATCGCGCTGTCCACGGCGGTGGCGTTGTCCCACAACATGTTCGACGGCGCACTGATGCTCGGCATCTGTGACAAGATCGTTCCGGGCCTGATGATGGGCGCGCTGCGCTTCGGTCACTTGCCGACGATCTTCGTGCCCGGCGGGCCGATGGTCTCGGGCATTTCCAACAAGGAAAAAGCCGACGTGCGCCAGCGTTACGCCGAAGGCAAGGCCACCCGCGAAGAGCTGCTGGAATCGGAGATGAAGTCCTACCACAGCCCCGGCACCTGCACCTTCTACGGCACCGCCAACACCAACCAGTTGTTGATGGAAGTGATGGGCCTGCACTTGCCGGGCGCCTCGTTCGTCAACCCGAACACGCCGCTGCGCGATGCCCTGACCCGTGAAGCGGCGTTCCAGGTGACGCGCCTGACCAAGCAAAGCGGCAATTTCATGCCCATCGGCGAAATCGTTGACGAGCGCTCGCTGGTCAACTCCATCGTCGCGCTGCATGCCACCGGCGGCTCCACCAACCACACCCTGCACATGCCGGCCATTGCCATGGCGGCGGGTATCCAGCTGACCTGGCAGGACATGGCCGACCTCTCCGAGGTGGTGCCGACCCTGAGTCACGTCTACCCGAACGGCAAGGCCGACATCAACCACTTCCAGGCGGCGGGCGGCATGTCGTTCCTGATCCGTGAGTTGCTGGAAGCCGGTTTGCTTCACGAAAACGTCAACACCGTGCTCGGTCACGGCCTGAGCCGCTACACCCAGGAGCCGTTCCTCGAGGACGGCGAGCTGGTATGGCGCGACGGTCCGATCGAAAGCCTCGACGAAAACATCCTGCGCCCGGTGGCCCGCGCCTTCTCGCCAGAAGGCGGGTTGCGGGTGATGGAAGGCAACCTCGGCCGCGGCGTGATGAAAGTCTCGGCCGTGGCCTTGGAAAACCAGGTGGTCGAGGCCCCGGCCATGGTCTTCCAGGACCAACAGGACCTGGCGGACGCCTTCAAGGCCGGCCTGCTGGAAAAAGATTTTGTCGCGGTGATGCGCTTCCAGGGCCCGCGCTCCAACGGCATGCCGGAGCTGCACAAGATGACGCCATTCCTCGGTGTGCTGCAGGATCGCGGCTTCAAAGTGGCGCTGGTGACCGACGGGCGCATGTCCGGCGCATCGGGGAAAATCCCGGCGGCCATCCATGTCAGCCCGGAAGCTTATGTCGGTGGTGCGTTGGCCCGGGTGCAGGAGGGCGATATCATCCGTGTCGATGGCGTCAAAGGTACCTTGGAACTGAAGGTGGACGCCGAGGAATTTGCCGCGCGCACGCCGGCCAAGGGCCTGTTGGGCAACAACATCGGCACTGGTCGCGAGCTGTTCGGTTTCATGCGCATGGCCTTCAGCTCGGCGGAGCAGGGCGCCAGCGCCTTCACTTCTGCCCTGGAGACGCTTAATTGAAACTGGCTTTGGTCGGTGACATCGGTGGGACCAACGCACGCTTCGCGCTGTGGAAAAATCACACCCTGGAAAACATCCAGGTGCTGGCCACGGCGGATTACGCCTGCCCGGAAGATGCCATCGAGGTTTACTTGAGTGGCATGGGCCTGAAGCCGGGCGCCATCGGTTCGGTGTGCCTGTCGGTGGCGGGTCCGGTGAGCGGCGATGAGTTTCGTTTTACCAACAATCACTGGCGCTTGAGCAACCTGGCGTTCTGCGAAAGGTTGCAGGTGGAGAAGCTGTTGCTGGTCAACGATTTCTCGGCCATGGCCCTGGGCATGACTCGCTTGCGTCCCGATGAATACCGGGTCGTGTGCGAAGGCACCCCGGAGCCGATGCGCCCGGCGGTGGTGATCGGGCCGGGCACCGGGCTGGGCGTCGGTACGCTGTTGGATCTGGGTGAGGGCCGGTTCGCCGCGTTGCCGGGGGAGGGCGGCCATGTCGACCTGCCCATGAGCAGCCCGCGGGAAACCCAGTTGTGGCAGCACATCTACAACGAGATCGGCCACGTCAGCGCCGAAACCGCTTTGAGCGGCAGCGGTTTGCCTCGGGTGTACCGGGCCATTTGCGCCGTGGACGGCCATGTGCCAGTGCTCGATACCCCCGAATCCATCACCGCGGCCGGCCTGGCTGGCGACCCAATCGCTTTGGAAGTATTGGAGCAGTTCTGTCGCTGGCTGGGGCGCGTGGCGGGCAACAATGTGTTGACGCTGGGCGGACGCGGCGGCGTCTACATCGTCGGTGGCGTGGTCCCGCGCTTTGCCGATTTCTTCCTCGAAAGCGGTTTCGCCAAGTGCTTCGCCGACAAGGGTTGCATGAGCGATTATTTCAAGGGCATTCCGGTCTGGCTGGTGACCGCGCCATACTCCGGCCTGATGGGCGCGGGCGTGGCGTTGGAGCAATCCGCCGCAGCTTGAAGTTTGAAAATGTCCCCCCCTGTGGGAGCGAGCTTGCTCGCGATAGCGGCCTATCAGCCAACATCAAGGTGACTGGCACTCCGCTATCGCGAGCAAGCTCGCTCCCACAAGGTTTTGCAGTGTGTTTGTAGAACCCGTCCATCAGGCATAATCGCCCCCATCCAAACAACAAGGACGAGGCCCGTGAGTTCAGTAAACAAATCGATTTTGTTGGTCGACGACGACCAGGAGATTCGCGAGCTGCTGGACACCTACCTCAGCCGTGCGGGTTTCCACGTGCGGACCACGCCCGACGGCGCCGGGTTTCGCCAGGCGTTGAACGATGCACCGAGCGACCTGGTGATCCTCGATGTCATGCTGCCCGATGAAGACGGCTTCAGCCTTTGCCGCTGGGTTCGCCAACATCCACGCCAGGCGCATGTGCCGATCATCATGCTCACCGCCAGTTCCGACGAGGCCGACCGGGTCATCGGTCTTGAGCTGGGCGCCGATGATTACCTGGGCAAACCCTTCAGCCCGCGTGAACTGCAGGCGCGCATCAAGGCGCTGCTGCGCCGGGCGCAATTCGGCCAGGAACGCGCCGGCGGCGAAGTGCTGGCCTTCGATGAATGGCGGCTGGACATGGTCAGCCATCGGCTGTTCCATACCGACGGTGAAGAAGTGATTCTCTCCGGTGCCGACTTCGCTTTGCTCAAGTTGTTTCTCGACCATCCCCAGGAAATCCTCGACCGCGACACCATTGGCAACGCGACCCGTGGCCGTGAGCTGATGCCCCTGGACCGGATCGTCGACATGGCGGTCAGCCGCCTGCGCCAGCGCCTGCGTGACACCGACAAGCCGCCGCGGCTGATTCGTACGGTGCGGGGCAGCGGTTACCAGCTGGCGGCCAGTGTGGTTGCCAGCAATGGTCATTGACGGGATCAAGAAAATCGCCCGGCGGGTACCGGTGCCACGCTCGTTGCTGGGCCGGATGTTGTTGCTGACCTTGCTCGTGGTGCTGTTCGCCCAGACCCTGTCCAGCCTGATCTGGGTTTCGCAATTGCGCGCGACTCAGCTCGAAGGCCTGGTCACCAGCGCCCGCAGCCTGGCCCATTCGATGACCGCCAGCGTCAGTTATTTGCGCTCGCTGCCCGTGGCGTACCGGCCGTTGGTGCTGGACCAGTTGCGCAGCATGGGCGGCACGCGGTTCGTCGTCACCCTCAACGACAAACCCCTGGGCATGGACGTGCTGCCAGTGACGCCGCGCAAGCAGGCGGTGCTCACGGCCGTGGATGAAGTGCTGCGCCGCTCCTTGGGTCATAACGCCGACATCTCGGTGACGTTCGTCAGCCCCGACGACCTGCGGATTTTCAATGCCGGGCTCAAGCTCGATGAACTGCCTCGTTCGTGGGCCCACTATGCCCTGACCCTGGAGCCGGTAAATCCACCGGTGCTGGTCACGCAAATCCAGATGGCGCCGGGTGAGTGGCTGTACATCGCCTCGCTGCTGCCCGAACCCTACACCAGCCTCGAAGAACAAGACCTGCCCAAGCAACAGGTCGGTTTCATCGTGCTCACCAGCAGCCTGTTGTTGCTGTTCATCGGCTTGCTGGTGCACTGGCAGAGCCGGCCCCTCAAGCGATTGGCCCGGGCCGCGCGGGACATGTCCCTGGGTGCCGAGGTGGAGCCGGTGGCCGAGGGCGGCGGCAGCGAAGTGGTGGAAGTGGGGCGGGCGTTCAATGCCATGCGCGAACGCATCAGCCGTTACCTGACGGAGCGCAGCCAGTTGTTCAGCGCGATTTCCCACGACTTGCGTACACCGATCACCCGATTGCGGCTGCGGGTCGAGCTGCTGGAGGACGAAAACCTGCAAGCCAAGTTCGGCCGTGACCTGGATGAACTGGAGCTGCTGGTCAAAGGCGCGCTGCAATGCGTCAAGGACACCGACATCCACGAGAACATCGAGCCGGTGGACCTCAATCATGTGCTCGATTGCCTGGTCGAGCCGTACCTGGCGCCCAACGGCAATGGCCGGGTGACCCAGGATGGCCGGGCGCTGGCGCCGTATCCCGGCAAGCCGCTGGCCCTCAAGCGCTGCATCGGTAACCTGATCGACAACGCCTTGAAGTACGGACAGAACGCCCACCTGCACATTGATGACGATGAAACCGCGTTCATCCTGCACGTCGACGACGAAGGGCCGGGTGTGCCGGAACAGCGCCTGGAGCAAGTTTTCGAGCCGCATTTCCGTCTCGCCGGGCAACAGCAGGGCTATGGCCTGGGCCTCGGTATCGCCCGCAACATTGCCCACAGCCATGGCGGCGAGGTGAGCCTGCAGAACCTTCGTGAAGGGGGGTTGCGGGTGACGTTGCAGTTGCCTCGTAGTGTGGATTAGCAACACCGCGTTATCGTTCTTCGCGAGCAGGCTCGCTCCCACAGGGATTTTGTGAACGCCGAAGATCCAGTGTGGGAGCGAGCCTGCTCGCGAAGGCGCCAGTCGCCTCAACGCATCTCTCAAGGAATGTCACAACTCGGTGACATAACTCGCCCCTTTCGTTACCTGCCACTCGCCCTCCCTTGTTTAGACTCCCTGCGTCAAAACAACAAAAAAGGTACTCCGATGGACACCTTCCAACCGGCCTTCAGCAGTTGGCTGAACGCCCCTGCCCACCAGCGTTGGCTCGCCGATGAAGGCGTGCGGCTGCTGGCGTTCGCCAAGGCCTCGAAGCTGCCGGACGGCTTTGGCAACCTGGATGAGCTTGGGCGCCTGCCGGCCGATGCCCGGGCCGAAACCATGAACACCGCGCGCATGACCCACAGCTTCGCCATGGCCCACATCCAGGGCTTGCCGGGTTTCGCCGAGCTGGTGGACCACGGTATCCAGGCCCTCAACGGCCCCTTGCGCGATGCCGAGCATGGTGGCTGGTTCGCCACGTCGCAACCCGATGCGGACAGCACCGGCAAAGCCGCCTACCTGCATGCCTTCGTCGCCTTGGCAGCCAGTTCCGCGGTGGTGGCCCAGCGTCCCGGCGCCCCTGCGTTGCTGGACGAAGCGGTGCGGATCATCGACGCGCATTTCTGGTGCGAAGAAGAGGGCGCCATGCGCGAATCCTTCAACCGCGACTGGCGCGAGGAAGAGGCCTATCGGGGCGCCAACAGCAACATGCACGCCACCGAAGCCTTTCTCGCCCTGGCCGATGCCACCGACGATCCGCGTTGGCTGGCCCGCGCCCTGCGTATCGTCGAGCGGGTGATCCATGACCATGCCGCCGCCAACGACTACTTGGTGGTGGAACATTTCGATCGCCATTGGCAGCCACTGCGCGACTACAACCAGGACAATCCCGCCGATGGTTTTCGCCCCTACGGCACCACGCCCGGCCACGGCTTCGAATGGGCGCGGTTGTTGCTGCACCTTGAAGCGGCGCGGGTGCAGATTGGCATGCTGACCCCGGGTTGGCTGGCCCAGGACGCGCAAAAACTCTTCGACCAGAACTGCCGCCACGGCTGGGACGTCGATGGTGCGCCGGGCATTGTCTACACCCTGGACTGGGACAACCGCGCCGTGGTTCGCCACCGCCTGCATTGGGTCCACGCCGAAGCGGCGGCCGCGGCCAGCGCCTTGCTCAAGCGCACCGACGAGGCGAAATACGAAGCCTGGTATCGGCGTTTCTGGGAGTTCTGTGACAAGCATTTCATCGATCGCTGCAACGGCAGTTGGCATCACGAACTCGATCCGCAGAACCGCCCCAGCGCCGATATCTGGCCGGGCAAGCCGGACCTGTATCACGCCTGGCAAGCAGTCCTGATTCCACGCCTGCCCCTGGCACCGAGCATGGCGTCAGCCCTGGCGCGGTTATCCAGCCCTGCACCTGTGTAACCATGTCGTGACATTTGCACGTCCCTTCGTTACCTGCGAAGGGATTCCCTCTGATTAGAATCCATGCAGCGCAAGCTCCAGACTTGCATGCATAACAACAAGAAAGGTAATTCTAGATGAATGCGATTTCTCGCCTCGCTACTGTCATTTCTCTTGCTTCCCTGCTTCCCGTCGCAGCATTTCCCGTCACTGCCCTTGCCGCCGAATCCAAAGGTTCCGTGGAAGTCGTCCACTGGTGGACGTCGGGTGGCGAAAAAGCCGCGGTCGATGTGCTCAAGGCCCAGGTAGAAAAAGACGGCTTTACCTGGAAGGACGGCGCTGTCGCCGGTGGTGGTGGTTCCACTGCCATGACCGTACTCAAGAGCCGTGCCGTGGCCGGCAACCCACCGGGTGTCGCCCAGATCAAGGGCCCGGACATCCAGGAGTGGGCGTCCACCGGGCTGCTCGACACCGACATCCTCGAGGACGTCGCCAAGGCCGAGAAGTGGGACAGCCTGCTCGACAAGAAAGTCTCCGATACCGTGAAGTACGAAGGTGACTACGTCGCCGTGCCGGTGAACATCCACCGCGTCAACTGGCTGTGGATCAACCCGGAAGTCTTCAAGAAAGCCGGCATCACCAAGAACCCGACCACCCTTGACGAGTTCTACGCGGCTGGCGACAAGCTCAAGGCGGCGGGTTTCATTGCGCTCGCCCATGGCGGCCAGCCTTGGCAGGACAGCACCGTGTTCGAAGCCGTGGTGCTCTCGGTCATGGGTGCCGAGGGCTACAAGAAGGCCCTCGTCGACCTGGACAACAAGGCCCTGACCGGTCCGGAAATGGTCAAGGCGCTGACCGAGCTGAAGAAAGTCGCGACCTACATGGACGCCGACGGCAAGGGCCAGGACTGGAACCTCGAAGCAGCCAAGGTCATCAACGGCAAGGCCGGCATGCAGATCATGGGTGACTGGGCCAAGAGCGAGTGGACCGCCGCGAAGAAAGTCGCCGGCAAGGACTACGAGTGCGTGGCCTTCCCGGGCACCGACAAGGCCTTCACCTACAACATCGACTCCCTGGCGGTGTTCAAGCAGAAGGACGCAGGCACTGCGGCGGGCCAGCAGGATATCGCCAAGGTCGTGCTGGGTGAGAACTTCCAGAAAGTCTTCAGCATCAACAAGGGCTCGATCCCGGTGCGCAACGACATGCTGGGCGACATGGCCAAGTACGGTTTCGACTCCTGCGCCCAGACCGCGGCCAAGGACTTCCTGACGGACGCCAAGTCCGGCGGCTTGCAGCCGAGCATGGCGCACAACATGGCGACCACGCTGGCGGTACAGGGTGCGTTCTTCGATGTGGTGACCAACTACATCAACGACCCGAAAGCCGACCCGGCCGATGCTGCCAAGAAATTGGGTGCAGCGGTTCAGTCAGCCAAGTAATTAGCGCCGCGGTCCCTTTGTGGGAGCGAGCTTGCTCGCGATAGCGGAGTGTCAGGTAGCAGATGAGTCACTGACACACCGTCATCGCCAGCAAGCTCGCTCCCACAGAGGGATACCCCTGTAACCTTGTTTTGGATCTTCCCATGAGTTCTGTTGCTGTGTTCAGCAAGGCCTCGCCGTTCGATGCATTGCAGCGCTGGCTCCCGAAACTGGTGCTGGCGCCGAGCATGTTCATCGTTCTGGTGGGCTTCTATGGCTATATCTTGTGGACGTTCGTCCTGTCGTTCACCACTTCGACGTTCCTGCCGAACTACAAATGGGCAGGCCTGGCGCAGTATGCGCGGCTGATGGACAACGACCGCTGGTGGGTGGCGAGCAAGAACCTGGCGCTGTTCGGCGGCCTGTTCATTGGCATCACCCTGGTGATCGGCGTGCTGCTGGCCGTGTTCCTGGACCAGCGCATTCGTCGCGAAGGTTTCATCCGCACCATTTACCTGTACCCGATGGCGCTGTCGATGATCGTCACCGGTACGGCCTGGAAATGGCTGCTCAACCCGGGCATGGGCCTGGACAAATTGTTGCGTGACTGGGGCTGGGAAGGCTTCCGCCTGGATTGGCTGATCGACCCGGACCGCGTGGTGTATTGCCTGGTGATCGCGGCGGTGTGGCAAGCGTCGGGTTTCATCATGGCGATGTTCCTGGCCGGCCTGCGGGGTGTCGACCAATCGATCATCCGTGCCGCCCAGATCGATGGCGCGAGCATGCCGCGCATCTATTGGAAAGTGGTGCTGCCGAGCCTGCGCCCGGTGTTCTTCAGCGCCGTGATGATCCTGGCACACATCGCGATCAAGAGCTTCGACCTGGTGGCGGCGATGACAGCCGGTGGCCCGGGTTATTCCTCCGACCTGCCTGCCATGTTCATGTATTCGTTCACCTTCAGTCGCGGCCAGATGGGCATGGGCTCGGCCAGTGCAATCCTGATGCTCGGTGCGATCCTCGCGATCATCGTGCCTTACCTGTACTCCGAGCTGAGGACCAAGCGTCATGACTAGTCTCGCTGCCAAACCCTCCATCAGCCTGAGTCGCATCGCGATCTACGCGGTGCTGATCCTCGCCGTACTGCTTTACCTGGTGCCGTTGGTGGTCATGCTGTTGACCAGCTTCAAGACGCCGGAAGACATCAGCACCGGCAACCTGCTGAGCTGGCCGACCGTGGTCAGCGGCATCGGTTGGGTCAAGGCCTGGGCCACGGTCGACGGCTACTTCTGGAACTCGATCAAGATCACCGTCCCGGCGGTGCTGATCTCTACCGCCATCGGTGCCTTGAATGGCTACGTGTTGTCGATGTGGCGCTTCCGCGGTTCGCAGCTGTTCTTCGGCCTGTTGCTGTTCGGCTGCTTCCTGCCGTTCCAGACCGTCCTGCTGCCGGCCTCGTTCACCCTTGGCAAGATGGGCCTGGCCAGCACCACCACCGGTTTGGTGTTCGTGCACGTGGTCTACGGCCTGGCATTCACCACGCTGTTCTTCCGCAACTACTACGTCAGCATTCCCGATGCGCTGGTGAAGGCGGCGCGACTGGACGGTGCGGGTTTCTTCACCATTTTCCGGCGGATCATCCTGCCAATGTCGACCCCGATCATCATGGTTTGCCTGATCTGGCAGTTCACGCAGATCTGGAACGACTTCCTGTTCGGCGTGGTGTTCTCCAGCGGTGATTCGCAACCCATCACCGTGGCGCTGAACAACCTGGTCAACACCAGTACCGGGGCCAAGGAATACAACGTGGACATGGCGGCGGCGATGATCGCCGGGCTGCCGACCCTGCTGGTCTATGTGGTGGCAGGCAAGTATTTCGTGCGCGGCCTGACGGCCGGCGCAGTCAAGGGGTAATCATGGCAACGCTTGAACTTCGCAATGTAAACAAGACCTATGGTGCCGGCCTGCCGGATACCCTGAAGAACATCGAGTTGTCGATCAAGGACGGTGAGTTCCTGATCCTCGTCGGCCCGTCGGGCTGCGGCAAGTCGACGCTGATGAACTGCATCGCCGGCCTGGAGACCATCACTGGCGGCGCCATCATGATCGGTGACCAGGATGTCAGCGGCATGAGCCCGAAGGATCGCGACATCGCCATGGTGTTCCAGTCCTACGCGCTGTACCCGACCATGAGCGTGCGCGAGAACATCGAGTTCGGCCTGAAAATCCGCAAGATGAAACAGTCGGACATCGACGAAGAAGTCAACCGCGTGGCCAAGCTGCTGCAGATCGAGCACTTGCTCAATCGCAAGCCTGGCCAGCTTTCCGGCGGCCAGCAACAGCGCGTGGCCATGGGCCGGGCCCTGGCGCGGCGGCCGAAGATCTACCTGTTCGACGAACCGCTGTCCAACCTCGACGCCAAGCTGCGGGTCGAGATGCGCACCGAAATGAAGCTGATGCACCAGCGCCTGAAGACCACCACGGTCTACGTCACCCACGACCAGATCGAAGCCATGACCCTGGGGGACAAAGTGGCGGTGATGAAGGACGGGATCATCCAGCAGTTCGGCACGCCGAAAGACATCTACACCAACCCGGCCAACCTGTTCGTGGCGAGCTTCATCGGTTCGCCGCCGATGAACTTCATCCCGCTGCGCCTGCAACGCAAGGACGGTCGCCTGCTGGCACTGCTCGACAGCGGCCAGGCCCGTTGCGAGCTGCCGCTGGGCATGCAGGACGCCGGCCTGGAAGACCGCGAAGTCATCCTGGGCATGCGTCCGGAACAGATCGCGTTGGCCGGCAGCGAGCCCAATGGCCTGCCGACCATCCGCGCCGAAGTCCAGGTCACCGAGCCTACCGGGCCGGACACCCTGGTATTCGTCAACCTCAACGACACCAAGGTCTGCTGCCGCCTGGCGCCGGACGTGGCACCGCAGCCGGGGGAAACCCTGACGCTGCAATTCGATCCGTCGAAAGTGCTGCTGTTCGACGCCCAGTCCGGCGAGCGCCTGGGCGTGGCCGGCCAGCCGCAAACCGATGCCCGAAGTGCCAACGTAGCGCAGTTCAAAGGCCGGTGAGAGGCCTGTGTGGGAGCGAGCTTGCTCGCGATGACGGTACATCAGTTGCTGCCGAGGTGAATGACACACCGCTATCGCGAGCAAGCTCGCTCCCACAGAAAAAGGAGTATGCGGTGAGTGGGGGACCATCCATCGCAATCGTTGTAAACCGCGTTAGATAAAAACAGTTAATAACAATAAATAAAGACGAGGATGTAGGGATGAAAAAGCAAAAAAACGCCCAGCGTATCTGCCAGTTGTCAGCCGTTGCGGCGATGATGCTGGCCGGTAGCGCACACGCAGCCGACGCGTTCAGCGCCGATTCGCAGTGGATGACGGGCGACTGGGGCGGTGAACGGACCAAGCTGATCGAGCAAGGTATCGATATCAAGGCGGATTTCGTCGGTGAGATGGGTGCCAACCTCCACGGCGGCTACAACGATGACAAGACCGCGCGCTGGTCCCAGCAGTTTGGCCTGGGCGTCGCGCTCGACCTGGAAAAACTGGCAGGCTGGGGTGATACGGAAGCCAAGATCCAGTTCACCCGACGTGACGGTCGCAACATCTCCAACGACCGCATCGGTGATCCACGCGCCGGTACCCTCAGTTCTTCCCAGGAAGTCTGGGGCCGTGGGCAAACCACGCGTCTGACCCAGTTGTGGATCAAGCAGAAATACTTCGACAGCAAACTGGATGTCAAAGCCGGTTATTTCGGTGAGGGCGAAGACTTCAACACCTTCCCGTGCGAATTCCAGAACCTGGCGTTCTGCGGTTCACAAGCGGGTAACTGGGCGACCGGCATCTGGTACAACTGGCCGATCATGCAGGCGGCGATTCGCGTCAAATACAACCTCACGCCTGAGCTCTATGCGCAAATCGGCGCCTACAACCAGAACCCTTCGCAGCTGGAAAACAACAACCGCTACAAACTCAGCGGCAGCGGTACCAAGGGTACCCTCATTCCGGTCGAGTTGGTCTGGTCGCCGAAGATCAATAACCTGCCGGGTGAATACCGTGTTGGTTACTACAAAAGTACAGCCAAGGCCGATGACGTCCGTGAAGACGAGGATGGCAACGACGCCGCGACCACCGGCAACGCCTATCGCAGCCACAGCAGCAAGGACGGCTACTGGCTCGTCGTGCAACAACAGCTCACCAGCCACAACGGTGATGCTTCGCGCGGCCTGAACATCGCCGCCAACGCTACTTTCCATGACAAGGAAACCAACGTCGTCGACAACTACCAGTCGTTGATGTTCGTGTACAAGGGGCCGTTCGATGCTCGTCCAAAAGACGATGTCGGCATCGGTTTCTCGCGTATCCATGTCAACGAAGACGTGAAGAAAAACTCCGAACTGGTCAACGCCGCCAATGGCGTCACCGACTACGACGATCCGCTGTTCGCGCCACTGCGTAGCACTGAATACAACTACGAGATCAACTACGGTTTCCACGTCACCAACTGGCTGACCGTGCGTCCGAACCTGCAGTACATCACTCACCCAGGTGGTGTGGATGAAGTCGACAACGCGCTGGTGGCCGGCCTGAAAATTCAGTCGGTGTTCTAACGCTGTTGCGATAAGCTCCTCTCTATGTGCGCATATTTGCGGACGGCCAAGGCTGTCCGCTTTTTTTTGCGGAGCGCAGAACCTGTGGCGAGGGAGCTTGCTCCCGCTGGGTTGCGAAGCGACCCTAGAGCCATTCACTGCGGTGTTTGCGCCAGACCGCATTCGCCTCGTTTGCGACTGCTTCGCAGCCGAGCGGGAGCAAGCTCCCTCGCCACAAAAGAACGCGTTGCAAACAGATGAGCAATTCAATGATTCCCAGGACCGCGGCCCATGCATGAGCATCCGCTACAACGCTTTTTCAGATCCTTGCGCGAGCGCCCGGTATTCGCGTGGGAGCGCTATCGGCAGCGCGATGTGTTGGTGATCGATCACCCGTTGTGCCAGGCGGTGTTCAGTCGCCAGGGCGCGCAGTTGCTGCACTTCCAGCCGCGCGGCCAGAAGCCCTGGTTGTGGTGCGCGGCCAAGTGGCCGCAAGTCGGGGCGATACGAGGCGGGGTGCCGGTGTGCTGGCCGTGGTATGGCCGTCATCCCAGCGAAAACGCCTGGCCGTCCCACGGTTGGGCACGGTTGATCGATTGGAAACTGCTAGACAGCCGCAGTGATGAAGGGGGCGTGCATTTGCACTGGCAACTGCAGTTGTGCGACTGGCAAGTGGACCTGCATGCCGACCTGGGTGAACGCATGGAGCTGCGCTTGAGCACCGAGCACCAGGACAGCCTGCCGTGCCAGTTGAGCCAGGCTTTGCACGCTTACTGGCGTATCGGTGATGTCGGTGAGGTAGCGCTGTCTGGGCTCGAAGGCGCCCAGGGTTATGACCAGTTGAGCCGCGAAGCTTGCCAGCAGGAAGGCGAGTTACGGGTCGAGGGCGGTTGTCAGCGGGTGTTCCAGCATGAAGGCGAATTGCAGCTCAAGGATCACGCCTGGCAGCGCGAATTGTGCATCGACACCGGTGACAGCGCCGACACCGTGGTCTGGCATCCCGGCACCCGGCCGTTGCTGGGCGTGAGTTGGGATGAGGTCAGTGAGTTTGTCTGTGTCGAAGCGGCCAGTGGCGGCACCGACAGCCTGTGCCTGGCGCCGGGGGAGCGGGCGCACTTGAGTTTGCAGGCGTGGGTGGGGGCTTAGCTCAGGATCTCCGGTGTGGCGGCTGGCCCCTTCGCGAGCAAGCTCGCTCCCACATTGGATCTTTGGTGTTCACAAAACCCCTGTGGGAGCGAGCTTGCTCGCGATGACGGACTACCAGACGCTAGAGATCCTGGACCGAATCAGTTGAACTCATCCCCCACCGGATACCGGCTGGCATTCAGGCTTTCCTTGATCTTGCGCAGGTGCGGCTGGAAGTCCACGCCACGGCGCAGGGTCATGCCGGTGGCGAGCACGTCCAGCACGGTGAGCTGGATGATTCGCGAGGTCATCGGCATATAGATGTCAGTGTCTTCGGGCAGGGGGATGTTCAGGCTCAGGGTACTGGCCTTGGCCAGCGGCGAACCTTCGGCGGTCAGGCCCAGCACCGAGGCGCCGTTTTCCCGGGCGATGCGTGCCACCTCCACCAATTCGCGGGTGCGGCCGGTGTAGGAAATGATCACGAACAGTTCGCCGGTATGGGCCACCGACGCGATCATGCGCTGCATCAGCACGTCGGCGTGGGCGGTCACCGCCAGGTTGAAGCGAAAGAACTTGTGCTGGGCATCCAGGGCCACCGGGGCGGAGGCGCCGAGGCCGAAGAAGTGGATCTGCCGGGCCTGGATCAGCAGGTCCACGGCGCGGCTGATTAAATTGGGATCAAGGGCCTGGCAGGCGCTGTCCAATGAGGCAATGGCGCTGCCAAAGATCTTGCGGGTATAGGCTTCAGGGTTGTCGTCGGCTTCCACTGCGCGGCTGACATAAGCGGCGCCGCTGGCCAGGCTCTGGGCCAATTGCAGCTTGAGTTCCGGGTAGCCGCTGACGCCGAACGAGCGGCAGAAGCGGTTGACGGTCGGTTCGCTGACCGAAGCCGCCTGGGCGAGGGCGGCGATGCTGAAGCGGGTGGCCTGCTGCGGGTTGAGCAGGATGATCTCGGCCACCTTGCGTTCGGCCTTGTTCAGGTCTTCAAGGCGACTCTGGATCTGTTCCAGTAGATTTCGCACGCGGTCCATACAAGATTCCTAGGAAGACGGGTCTTTGATACGACCCTTTGCGGTGGCCTATCCTACTGATGGCTCCGGCGGACCACCACTCGGAATCAGTATTTTCGAGAAATGTTGTGGTTATTACTACATTTTTCCTTGAGTGATACCTTGAAAAAAGGTATTTGTAGTTTAACTTGATAAAAGAACAAACATCATGCCTTCGATTACGGTTGAACCGTGCACCTTTGCCTTGTTCGGCGCGTTGGGCGATCTGGCCCTGCGCAAGCTCTTTCCTGCCCTGTATCAACTCGATGGCGCTCAACTGTTGCACGAGGACACGCGGATCATTGCGCTGGCCCGTGAACCCGGCGGCGAGCAGCAGCACCTGGCATTCATTGCCGCCGAGCTGCGTCGCTACGTGGGGGAAAAAGACGTGGACGAAGCCGTGCTCGAGCGCTTCCTGGCACGTTTGACCTATCTGCACGTGGATTTCCTCAAGGCCGACGATTACGTAGCCCTGGCCGAAGCGGCCGGTTCGGCCCAGCAGGTCATTGCCTATTTCGCCACCCCGGCGGCGGTGTATGGGGCGATCTGCGAGAACCTGGCGAAGGTCGGCTTGAGCGAAAACACCCGCGTCGTCCTGGAAAAACCGATTGGTTCGGACCTGGAGTCGTCGCGCAAGGTCAACGACGCCGTGGCGCAGTTCTTCCCGGAAAACCGTACCTATCGCATCGACCATTACCTGGGCAAAGAGACGGTCCAGAACCTGATCGCGTTGCGGTTCGCCAACAGCCTGTTCGAGACCCAGTGGAACCAGAACTACATCTCCCACGTGGAGATCACCGTGGCCGAGAAGGTCGGTATCGAGGGTCGCTGGGGCTATTTCGACAAGGCCGGCCAACTGCGGGACATGATCCAGAATCACCTGCTACAGCTGTTGTGCCTGATCGCCATGGATCCTCCGGCCGACTTGTCCGCCGACAGCATCCGCGACGAGAAGGTCAAGGTGCTCAAGGCCTTGGCCCCGATCAGCCCGGAAGGCCTGACCACCCAGGTGGTGCGCGGCCAGTACATCGCCGGCCACAGCGAAGGCAAGGCGGTGCCTGGCTACCTCGAAGAACCCAATTCCAACACCCAGAGCGACACCGAGACGTTCGTCGCCCTGCGCGCCGACATCCGCAACTGGCGTTGGGCTGGGGTGCCGTTTTACCTGCGTACCGGCAAGCGCATGCCGCAGAAGCTGTCGCAGATCGTCATTCACTTCAAGGAACCGTCCCACTACATCTTCGCCCCCGAGCAGCGCTTGCAGATCAGCAACAAGCTGATCATCCGCCTGCAACCGGACGAAGGGATTTCCTTGCGGGTGATGACCAAGGAGCAGGGCCTGGACAAGGGCATGCAATTGCGCAGTGGTCCGCTGCAACTCAACTTCTCCGACACCTATCGCAGCGCACGTATCCCCGATGCCTACGAGCGGTTGTTGCTGGAAGTCATGAACGGCAATCAGAACCTGTTTGTCCGTAAAGATGAAATTGAAGCCGCGTGGACGTGGTGTGACCAGTTGATCGCCGGGTGGAAGAAGTCCGGCGATGCGCCCAAGCCGTATGCGGCCGGGTCGTGGGGACCGATGAGCTCCATTGCACTGATCACGCGGGATGGGAGGTCGTGGTATGGCGATATCTGATGTGAAACTGCCGCAGGGCGTCAGCGCCCATGCATTCAAGAATCCGGTGCTGCTGGCCGAAGGCCTGGCGCTGAAGGTGGCCGAGCAGTTGCGCGACGCAATCGACGCGCGCGGTGCGGCGACCCTGGTGGTCTCCGGTGGCCGCAGCCCGGTGGCGTTTTTCCAGCACCTGGCCAAGCAGGCGCTGGACTGGTCCAAAGTGGTGGTCAGCCTGGCCGACGAGCGCTGGGTACCGGTTGAACACGCCGACAGCAACGCCGGCCTGCTCAAGCGTTACCTGTTGCAAGGCGCGGCGGCCAAGGCCCAGTTCCTGAGCCTCTACAGCGCCAGCGCCAACCTGGAAGCGGCGGCCGAACAGGCGGACCGTTTGCTGGCCGAGCTGCCGCCTATCGACGTGTTGGTACTGGGCATGGGCGATGACGGGCATACCGCCTCGCTGTTCCCCGACAGTCCGAACCTGGCCCAGGCCCTGGACACCAATGGCGCACGCCGCTGCTGGCCGATGCTGGCGCCGACCGTGCCGCACCAGCGCCTGACCATGAGCCGTGCCTTGCTGGCCTCGGCGCAACACAAAGTGCTGTCGATTTCCGGCCAATCGAAGTTGACCACATTGAACGCTGCGGTGGCGGGTGACGACGTCGCCGAAATGCCGATCCGCGCGTTTCTGCAACCTACGTTAGAGATTTACTGGTGCCCATGAACCAAGGATCAGCCGCTATGACAAACCCATCCCCGACCGTTTCCATGGCGGACAAAGTTGCCCTGATCGACAGCCTCTGCGCCAAGGCGCGGATCCTGCCGGTGATCACCATCGCCCGTGAACAGGACATCCTGCCGCTGGCCGATGCCCTGGCCGCCGGCGGCCTGACGGCGCTGGAAGTGACGCTGCGTTCCCAATTCGGCCTCAAGGCCATCCAGGTGCTGCGCGAGCAGCGTCCGGAACTGGTGACCGGCGCCGGCACGGTGCTCGACCGCCACATGCTGGCCGCCGCCGAGGCTGCCGGTTCGCAGTTTATCGTCACCCCGGGCATTACCCGTGATCTGCTCGAAGCCAGCGTCTACAGCCCGATCCCGTTGCTACCCGGCATCAGCAATGCCTCGGGAATCATGGAAGGCTACGGCCTGGGCTATCGCCGCTTCAAACTGTTCCCGGCCGAAGTCAGCGGCGGCGTCGCGGCCATCAAGGCCTTGGGCGGCCCGTTCGGCGAAGTGAAATTCTGCCCGACCGGCGGCGTGAGCCCGGCCAATATCAAAAGCTACATGGCGTTGAAAAACGTGATGTGCGTGGGCGGTAGCTGGATGCTCGATCCGGAGTGGATCAAGAACGGCGATTGGGCCCGCATTCAGGAATGCACCGCCGAGGCCTTGGCGCTGCTGGACTGATTTTTTACCGAACCTCGTTGGGTGTTCTACGGTTTTACGGTGCGCTTGGTCGGCGCACCGTTTTTTTTTTGCCCGG
The DNA here is from genome assembly GCF_052871455.1 of Pseudomonas sp. LARHCG127. NCBI lineage: Bacteria > Pseudomonadati > Pseudomonadota > Gammaproteobacteria > Pseudomonadales > Pseudomonadaceae > Pseudomonas > Pseudomonas sp. LARHCG127. The sequence continues at coordinate 99,890 of NZ_JBIXJT010000004.1, read as the reverse complement.
GTTTTTATGCCAGCAAAGATTTCCTGTGGCGAGGGAGCTTGCTCCCACTGGGCTGCGTGTAGGAGCTGTGTAGGAGCTGACGAGTGCAACGAGGCTGCGATCTTTCCACTGACAATTGAGTCGAGAGCGAAAGAGCAAAATCAAAAGATCGCAGGCTTCGCCAGCTCCTACAGAGCCCAGCGGGAGCAAGGGATCTAGGTACGGCTCAGATGGATCAGTGCCTGGGTCAACCGCTCGATATCACTCGCCAAGGTAATCAAACCCGGAGTAATGCGGATGCACGGCCCGGTGCTGGTCTGGCGCACCACCGTGAAGATCCCATGCTCATTGAGCAATCGATCAGCCATCGCCTGTTGATCGGTGTGGGCGGTGAAGCGCATCGCCGTGATGCCGCAATAGAGGCGCCGGTCATCCGGGGTCATGACTTCGATGCCCGGTACATCGCGCACGGCGTCCACCCACAAGTCACGCAGGTAACAGAGGCGCGCGCCCTTGGCCAAGGCGCCCCCCAGGGCCCGATGTTCTTCGAAGACCAGGGGCAGGGTGAGCAAGGCCGGGATGTTCGGCGTGCTGTGGGGCGTGCGGGAGCGGACGTCGGTGGCGGGGTAGCTGTTTTCGTCCATGTCCGGATCGATGTCGGCCAACCGCTGTGGGGCGATGTACAGGAAGCCTTGGGAGAGCGGGCCGCCGATCCACTTCTGCAGGTTGAATCCGGCGAATTCGATCCCGAGCTTCTTCAGGTCGAAATCGATCTGGCCCAGGGCATGGGCACCGTCGAGGATGATATCGACGGCAAACTCCCGGGCGCTCTCGGCAATGGCCTGGACCGGCATCACCAAACCGGTGAGGTGGTTGACGTAGGTCAGCGCCATCAACTTGAGGCGCGGGTAGCGAATGAACGCTTCGCGATAAGTGCCCACCAGGCTTTCGAAGCTGGCGGGGTGCTGGTGGACAATTTCGATCACCTCCACGCCACGCTGGCGGGCCAGCCAGCGCATGGCGCTTTTGACCGAGGCGTACTCCACATCGCAGATCAGCACCTGATCGCCCGGCTTGAGGCCGTTGTAGTTGCGAATCAACGTTTGCAGGGCATCCACGGCGCTGCCAGCCAAGGCCACGCTCTGGGGGGACGCGTGGATCAGCCGGGCCACCTGCCGCCGAATGGCTTCGCCGTGTTCCAGGTCGAAATGCTGGCGCACGTACACCGAATTGCCACGGTTGATGAATTCGATGTTGCGCTGGTACTCCTCCACCACGGTGCGGGACATGCGCCCGAAGTAGCCGTTTTCCAGATTGAGCGGCCCGGCGGGGTCGATGTCGTAGCGGTCGACGAAGGTTCGCCAGAAAACTTCATCATGGGCGCGCAGCGTGTTCTCGGGCATGGCGGTCTCAGTCAGTCAATGGCGAGGTTTGGGCAGGCCATGTTTGGCGCGCAATGGGTCCAGCAGGTCGGACAAGCCGTTGTGGTCGATTTCCTGCATTAAGGCCAGCAAACCGCCCAGCTCTCCCTTGGGGAAACCCTCGCGAGCGAACCAGTTCAGGTATTGACCCGGCAGGTCGGCGAGGATTCGGCCCTTGTATTTTCCGAAGGGCATTTGGCGCGTGACGAGCAATTCGAGCTTTTCCGGATTCATGGCAATTGTCTTGATTCAAACCTGCCTCGAAAATACAGGCATTCTGCATGCAGGCCAAATGACAGATCATGCAAATCGCGCGGATACAGATTTCCTGTTTGTTATTAACTTATTGATTTTAAACTTGTTTTATTAAAATCGATGGCTGGCATGGCCGATGCAATATCCCTTGCAGGTTTTTTATTCACCAGCAAAGGAACTGAAAAATGACTGACATCAACAAAGAATCCATCTCTGTCTTGAACGACCTGATCGAGACCAGCAAGGATGGCCAGGAAGGCTTCAAGACCTGCGCTGAAGACATCAAGCACCCCGAACTCAAGGCTCTGTTTGTCAAGCGCGCCGCAGATTGCGCAACCGCCGCGGCTGAGCTGCAAGCAGCGGTTCGTTCCTTGGGCGGCGATCCGGAAACTTCCACCAGCGTCGCCGGTGATCTGCACCGCCGTTGGGTAGATGTAAAATCCATGTTCACCGGCAAGGATGAAGAAGCCTTGTTGAATGAAGCCGAGCGCGGCGAAGACCACGCGCTGAAGGCGTACAAGGAAGCCATCGAGAAGATCAACAAACACAACCTGGTGGGCATTCGTGACCTTGTGGAGCGTCAGTACCACGGCGTGCAACGCAACCATGACCAGGTCAAGGCGCTGCGTAACCAGGCGCGCGCGAGCTAAACAACGCGTCCTGATCCAAAAAAACGCCAGCCTGCCTGGCGTTTTTTTGTGGGGAACGACTCTGGGTGAAGGTGAGCACTCTTGTGGCGAGGGAGCTTGCTCCCGCTGGGCTGCGCAGCGGCCCTGTTTTTTGGGGCTGCTGCGCAACCCAGCGGGAGCAAGCTCCCTCGCCACGAAAGCCTTTGCATGCGAGTCGACAAACAGCTCTGGACTCTAATAGGTAGCTAGCTAATAATTGCATCGCCTATCCCCCGCATTGCATCTATTGTTACTGGCGTCCCCCAAAGAGTTTTCCGCGTGCCCATTACCTTCCAGGCCTTGTTCGCCCCCGACCGCCTCGCTTTGCAGTTCGCCATCAAGACCGTGCTTGGCGGTGGGTTGGCGTTGTGGCTGGCCTTGCGCTTGGGGCTGGAGCAGCCGTCGTGGGCGCTGATGACCGCGTTCATCGTCGCCCAGCCCTTGTCCGGGATGGTGGTGCAGAAGGGCTTGGCGCGATTGCTCGGCACATTGGTGGGCACCGTCATGTCGGTGGTGTTCATGGGCCTGTTCGCCCAGGCACCGTGGTTATTCCTGCTGGCGTTGGCACTCTGGTTGGGCCTGTGCACGGCCTGCTCGACGCTGCTGCGCAGTGCCTGGTCGTACTCATTCGTGTTGGCCGGTTACACGGTGGCGATCATTGCCTTGCCGGCCCTTTCCCATCCGCTGGGCGTGTTCGACCAGGCGGTGGCGCGCTGCACCGAGATCAGCCTGGGCATCGTCTGCGCCACGGCGGCCAGCGCCTTGCTCTGGCCGTTGCGGGTCGAGCGGCAATTGGCCGGTCAGGCCCTGGCGGCGTGGCAAAGCGGCATGCAGGCCGCCCGTGCGACCCTGGCCGGCGATGCCCAGGCCCGCAAAGGGTTGCTGGAAATCCTGGGCAGGATTGTCGCGGTGGATGCCCAGCGTGAACATGCCTGGTTCGAAGGCAGCCGTGGCCGGCAGCGCGCCCGGGCCATCAGCGGCTTGAGCCAGAAGTTACTGATGCTGTTGCGCCTTTCACGCTCGGTGCGGCGGCAGTGGAAGCAGCTCGACCCCGAGGAAACCGTGGCGCTCCAGCCATGGATGAACGAGGTGCAGCAAGCCCTCGACGCCGACAGTGCGACCCTCCAAGCCTTGCGTCCCCGGGTGTGGGATGCGTCCCACGACCCGCAGTTCAGCGCGGCGCAAAGTTACTGCCTGGCCCGCTTCGCCTTGTTGCTCGATACCGCCCTGGCCGCCTGCGCCGCCTTGACGGCAGTGCAGGAGGGTAGGGAAGCGGCGGATCCACCTCGCACCCTGGCGCCCCATCGCGACTTGTCCTTGGCCATGGTCTTCGGCGCTCGCAGCGCCCTGGCGTTCCTGGTCGTTGCCTGTTTCTGGCTGGCGACCGCCTGGCCCGCCGCATCGGGTGCGATGCTGCTGACGTGCGTGGTGTGCAGCCTGTTCGCCAGTCGCGAAAACGGCGCGCAGATCGGCATGAGTTTTCTGCGGGGTATCCTGTTGGCCGTGCCCACGGCGTTCGTGATCGGCGAGCTCATACTTCCGCAATGGAGCAGTTTCGCAATGCTGTGCATGGCCATGGGCGTGCCGTTGTTTTTCGGCGCATTGGGCATGGCCAAGCCGCAGATCTTCGCCACGGCGACGTCGTTCTGCCTGCATTTCGTGGTGCTGATTTCGCCGCTCAATGCGATGAAATACGACGTCGCGGCGTTCTTCAACAACGCCCAGGCGATGATGATCGGTGTGGGCGCGGCGGTGCTGGCTTTCAATCTGCTGATTTTGCGCAACCCGGCCTGGCACAGCCGCCGCCTGCTGGCGGCGACGCTCCACGATCTGGTGCGCCTGACCCATCGCAGCCTGCGTGGCGCCGAGAGCTGGTTCGGTGGGCGCATGGCCGACCGGCTGTTGCAGCTGGCGCGGCATTACCCTGAATTGCCGGTGCAGGCGCGCACCCGTTGGGATGATGGTTTGCTTGGCTTGGACATTGGCGATGAGTTGCTGCATTTGCGCCTGAGCCTGGCCGTCGCCCAAGTGCCCGATACCCGGGCGCAGCGCCGTTATTTCGAAGCGCTGGAGCAGGTACTCGAACGCGGCCCGGCCGGTGACCAGGCCGATGCGCTGGCCCCGGCGAGCGCCGAGTTCCTGAGCGTGCTGGCTGCCCAGCCGCCCGGTGACGCACTGAAGCTGGCCCAAGGCGCGGTGGTGCAATTGCAAAACAGCTGGCGCGCCTGGTGCCGCCAGCACGAACCTGAACGACGGGAGCACAGCCATGGGCTTGCGTGAGTGGTCGATCGGCGGGGTGTTGCTCAGCCCGTTCCTGATTTATGTGGTGCTGGCCTTGCTGGTGACGGGTGCGTTGCGCCTGTTGCTCAGCCTGGTGCCGGCCGGGCGCTGGATCTGGCATGAAGCCTTGTTCGACTGTGCCCTGTATGTCTGTGTCCTGACTGTTATTACCGTGGTCCTCGGGCCGCTATAGGAGTTGAACATGCGTACATCCGTACGTGTTGCCGTCACGCTGTGCATGGTGGCCGTGGCGATCTTCGCCGGCTTTCACCTGTGGCAGTACTACATGCTCACGCCCTGGACCCGCGATGCGCGGATCCGCGCCGATGTGGTGGTGATTGCCCCCGATGTGTCGGGGTGGGTGCGCGAGCTCAAGGCGGTGGATAACCAGCAGGTCAAGGCTGGCGACCTGCTGTTGAGCATTGATCGCGAGCGTTTCGAGGCGGCATTGGAGAAGGCCCGGGCCGTGGTCCAGACACGCCAGCAGCAGTTGAGTCTGCGTGAACACGAAGCCAGTCGCCGCGCCGCCTTGGGCCCCCAGGCCATCAGTGCCGAACTGCGGGAAAACGCCCAGATCAACGCGGGCATCGCCCGGGGCGAATTGCGCGAAGCCCAGGCCGAGGCCAAGGTCGCCGAACTCAACCTGGCCCGCAGCCAGGTCCTGGCCCCCCGCAGCGGCCACATCACCAACCTGCGCCTGGCCGAAGGCAACTATGTGAATGCCGGGCAGCCGGTCATGGCGCTGATCGACGACTCGACATTTTATGTGCAGGCCTATTTCGAAGAGACCAAGTTGCCCAGGATTCGTGTGGGCGATCCGGTCAAGGTCTGGCTGATGAGTGCCGGCCATGCGCTGGAGGGGCATGTCGAAAGCATCAGTCGTGGCATTACCGACCGCAACACCAACCCCGATGCGCAGTTGCTGGCGGAGGTCGAGCCGACCTTCAACTGGGTGCGCCTGGCCCAGCGGATCCCGGTGCGGATCAGGCTGGACAAGGTGCCTGAGGGCGTGAACCTGAGCGCCGGGATGACGGCGAGCGTGCAGGTGCGCGAAGACCCGCAATAACCGCCGCGCTGCGTTCCCTGTGGCGAGGGAGCTTGCTCCCGCTGGGGCGCGAAGCGCCCCCAAGAAAGGCGCCCACGTTAGATCTGATCAAACGCGGGCGCTTTTTTTACGACGGCTTCGCCGCCGAGCGGGAGCAAGCTCCCTCGCCACAGTTCATTCAATCCACAGGGTGGATCAACCGACAGTAATCGCCGGCAACGTCGGCAACGTCACGGTCTGCTGCTTGCGCGGGGCGAGGATCTCGGCTTCGCCGTCCACCACCAGCTCGTCGCGCTGGTTGAACACGCGGGTGGCGATACGTACGCGGAACTTCGGCAGTTTCTCCAGGATTTCCAGGCGCACGGTCAGGGTGTCGCCGATTTTCACTGGCTTCTGAAAACTCATCTGCTGGCCGATGTAGATAGTGCCCGGCCCAGGCAACTCACACGCCACCGCCGCGCTGATCAGCGCACCGCTGAACATGCCATGGGCGATGCGCTCCTTGAACATGCTCGCCGCGGCGAATTCGGCGTCCAGGTGCACCGGGTTGTGATCGCCCGACATCGCCGCGAACAGCTGGATGTCGCGTTCCTCGACGGTCTTGCTGTAGCTGGCGGTCTGGCCGATTTCGAGGGCTTCGTAAGGGGTGTTGGTAACCTGGGTCATCTGTTTCAGATCCTGTGGGGTAAAGAAAAACGTCGCAAACCTACTCGCTGCGTGGCGGCCGCTTGTGGTTCAAGGCCTGGGCGATCCAGGCCAGCACGTCGGCGGTCACTTCATCGCGGTTGGTGTCATTGAACAATTCGTGTCGGGCCTGCGGGTAAATCGTCAATTGCAGGTGTTGGCTGCCGGCGTCGCGCAGGGCGTCGGCCAGATCCTTCAGACGCTTGCCTTCGCTCACCGGATCACATTCACCGCCGATCACCAGCAGGGGCAGGCCCGGATCGATCTGGGCGAGATTGGACGCTTTGCTGATTTGCTGCAAGCCGCCGAGCAGGTCGACCCAAAGCTGATTGGTGCAACGGAAACCGCACAAGGGGTCGTGGGTGTATTTATCGACTTCGACCGGGTCACGGCTGAGCCAGTCGAAGGGGGTACGCGTCGGTTTGAATTTCTTGTTGAAACTGCCGAACGACAGCCACTCGATCAGGGCGCTGCGCCCCGCCGCACCTTGGCGCCGGCGTTCGAAGCGCGCAATCAGGCGAGCGCTGCGATAGAGCGCCACCGGTTGAAAGTTCGAGCCGCTGAGAATCGCCCCGTGCAGGCTGGCGCTGTGATGCAGCAGGTAACCCTGGGCCAGGTAGCTGCCCATGCTGTGGCCCAGTAGCAGAATAGGCGTATCCGGATGTTGCTGGCCGATGTGATGGTTGAGGCTGGCCAGGTCGCCCACGACCTTGGCCCAGCCGTCCTCGTCGGCAAAGTGGCCGAGGATCGCTTCTTCGCCGGTCTTGCCATGGCCGCGCAGGTCCAGCGCGTAGACTCCGTAACCTTCGTCGCACAGCGCCTGGGCCAGGCGGGCGTAGCGGCCGCTGTGTTCGGCCATGCCATGGGCCAGCATGACCACCGCCAACGGGGCGGTTTCAGGCAGCCACTGGTTGACGAACAGGCGGCTGTGGTCGGTCGCGGTCAGCCAGAACGTTTGGTGGATCATGGCGGTTCCTTTGCACAAAGTCAGACGCTGCGTCGCTGCATTGTATAGCGCATCCGCTGCGTCTCGCCTGATCAGGCTGATCCATGGGAGGAAGATTCACACAATCTATGACGCAGGTTGCCATATTTGCCTGATTCGCCATAGCTGCTAGTGTCCCAGGAGCTCCGCCTCTGCAAGCGATACAGACGCGGCCCGGATATGCTCAGGTAAAGAGGACAAAAACAATGCAGCCTGATTTCTGGAATGACAAGCGCCCGGCCGGCGTGCCCCTGGATGTCGACCTCGGGGCCTACAAGTCGGTGGTCGAGGTGTTCGAGCGTTCCTGCAAGAAATTCGCCGACCGCCCGGCGTTCAGCAACATGGGGGTGACCCTCACGTACGCCGAGCTCGAGCGCTACAGCGTAGCCTTCGCCGGTTACCTGCAAGCCCATACCGACCTGGCGCCGGGCGATCGTATCGCGGTGCAGATGCCTAACATCCTGCAGTACCCGATCGCCGTGTTCGGTGCGTTGCGCGCCGGGCTGATCGTGGTCAACACCAACCCGCTGTACACCCCGCGGGAAATGCGTCATCAGTTCAAGGACTCCGGTGCCCGGGCGCTGGTGTACCTGAACATGTTCGGGCAGAAAGTCCAGGAGGTTTTGCCCGACACGGACCTGCAATACCTGATCGAAGCGAAGATGGGCGACCTGATGCCCACCGCCAAGGGCTGGCTGGTCAACACGGTGGTGAGCAAAGTCAAGAAAATGGTCCCGGACTATTCGCTGCCCCAGGCCATTTCCTTCAAGAGCGCCTTGCGCCTGGGACGCGGCCAGGGTATCAAGCCGTTGAAGGTCAGCCTCGATGACATTGCCGTGCTGCAGTACACCGGCGGCACCACCGGGTTGGCAAAGGGGGCGATGCTGACCCACGGCAACCTGGTGGCCAACATGCAACAGGCCCGGGCGTGCCTGGGACAGCTCGGCGATGACGGCCAGCCGCTGTTGCGCGAAGGCCAGGAGGTCATGATCGCGCCATTGCCGCTGTACCATATCTATGCGTTCACGGCGAACTGCATGTGCATGATGGTGACCGGCAACCACAACGTGCTGATCACCAATCCGCGGGACATCGGTGGCTTCATCAAGGAACTGAAGAACTGGCGTTTCTCGTTATTGCTGGGGCTCAACACGCTGTTCGTGGCGCTGATGGACCATCCGGATTTCAAGACCCTGGATTTTTCCCACCTCAAGGTCACCAACTCCGGCGGCACCGCGTTGATCAAGGCCACCGCCGAGCGCTGGCAGCAGATTACCGGTTGCGGCATTACCGAGGGGTATGGCCTGACCGAAACCTCGCCGGTGGCCAGTGCCAATCCTTATGGCGGTAAATCCCGCCTGGGCACGGTGGGAATGCCGGTGCCGGGCACGCTGATGAAAGTGATCGATGACGAGGGCGTCGAGCAACCCCTGGGCGAGCGTGGCGAGCTGTGCATCAAGGGGCCGCAGATCATGAAAGGCTACTGGAACAAACCCGAGGCCACGGCCGAAGTGCTGGACAGCGAGGGCTGGTTCAAGTCCGGCGACATCGCGGTGATCGACCCGGACGGGTTCGTGCGCATCGTTGACCGCAAGAAGGACATGATCATCGTCTCGGGTTTCAACGTGTACCCCAACGAAATCGAAGACGTGGTGATGGCCCACCCCAAGGTGGCCAACTGCGCGGTGATCGGCGTGCCGGACGAGCGTTCGGGAGAGGCGGTGAAGTTGTTCGTGGTGGCGCGGGAAACCGGGGTCAGCCTTGAAGAGCTCAAGGCCTACTGCAAGGAGAACTTCACCGGCTACAAGATTCCCAAACACATCGTCTTGCGGGAATCGTTGCCGATGACGCCGGTGGGCAAGATCCTGCGGCGGGAGTTGCGGGATATCGCCTGAGCATAAGGAAGACCAATAGAAACCCTGTGGGAGCGAGCTTTCTCGCGATAGCGGTGGGTCAGTGACAGAAATGTTGGCTGATACACCGCTATCGCGAGCAAGCTCGCTCCCACAGATTTTTGTGTATTCAGGGCGATGCAGTGGGGGTTTGGAATTTTTACTCTAAAAGTGACCATTGAATGGTCATGAGTCATGTTTATGACTATGGGGGTTGTTTTTGGCTCTAGGCGACCCTCGGCAAAGCTGCTACTCTCGGCGCGCTTTTGTGACTTCTCGGCCTTGATTCAAGCCAGATTCACCAATAAACACACCAATAATAATCGCATCAAATGCGGTGAGAATTCGCGTTGCTGAGGAGTGGGCTTCCATGATCGAAGACTTTTGGAAGGATAAGTACCCAGCTGGGATTGCTGCCGACATCAATCCAGACGAGTATCCGAATATTCAGGCGGTGTTGAAGCAGTCCTGCCAACGCTTTGCCAACAAGCCGGCATTCAGCAACCTCGGCAAGACGATCACCTACGGTGAGCTCTACGAGTTGTCCGGGGCGTTTGCCGCGTACCTGCAACAGCATACCGATTTACAGCCGGGCGATCGAATCGCCGTGCAGTTGCCCAACGTTCTCCAGTACCCGGTGGCCGTGTTCGGTGCGATCCGCGCCGGGCTGATCGTGGTCAACACCAACCCGCTGTACACCGCGCGGGAAATGGAACACCAGTTCAATGACTCCGGCGCCAAGGCGTTGGTGTGCCTGGCGAACATGGCGCACCTGGCCGAGACCGTGGTGCCGAAGACGGGCGTCAAGCACGTCATCGTCACCGAAGTCGCCGACCTGCTACCGCCACTCAAGCGCCTGTTGATCAACAGCGTGATCAAGTACGTCAAGAAAATGGTCCCGGCCTATCACTTGCCCAAGGCCGTGAAGTTCAACGACGTGTTGAGCAAAGGCCACGGCCAGCCCGTGAACGAAGCCAACCCCTCCAGCGACGATGTGGCCGTGCTGCAATACACCGGCGGCACCACCGGCGTGGCCAAGGGCGCGATGCTCAGCCACCGCAACCTGGTGGCGAACATGCTGCAGTGCAAGGCGCTGATGGGCTCCAACCTCAATGAAGGTTGTGAGGTACTGATCACGCCACTGCCGCTGTACCACATTTATGCGTTCACCTTTCATTGCATGGCGATGATGCTGATCGGCAATCACAACATCCTGATCAGCAACCCGCGTGACCTCTCGGCGATGGTCAAGGAACTGTCGAAGTGGAAGTTCAGCGGTTTCGTCGGCCTCAATACGCTGTTCGTGGCCCTGTGCAACAACGAAGCCTTCCGCAAGCTGGATTTCTCGGCCCTGAAAGTCACCCTGTCCGGCGGCATGGCCCTGCAACTCGCGGCAGCCGAGCGCTGGAAAGCGGTCACTGGTTGCCCGATCTGCGAAGGTTACGGCATGACCGAAACCAGCCCGGTGGCCACGGTCAACCCGATCCAGCACATCCAGGTCGGTACCATCGGCATCCCCGTGCCGTCGACGCTGTGCAAGGTGATCAATGACGCGGGCGTCGAACAGCCGTTGGGCGAAATCGGCGAGTTGTGCGTGAAAGGCCCGCAGGTCATGAAAGGCTACTGGCAGCGCCAGGAAGCCACCGATGAGATCCTCGACAGCGAAGGCTGGCTCAAGACCGGTGACATCGCGCTGATCCAGCCGGATGGCTACATGCGCATCGTCGATCGCAAGAAAGACATGATCCTGATCTCCGGTTTCAACGTGTACCCCAACGAGCTGGAAGATGTGCTGGCAACCCTGCCGGGCGTGCTGCAATGCGCGGCCATCGGCATCCCGGACGAGAAGTCTGGCGAGGCGATCAAGATCTTCATCGTCGCACGGCCGGGTGTCACATTGACCAAGGAACAGGTGATGGAGCACATGCGCGCCAACGTCACCGGCTACAAGGTGCCCAAGGCCGTGGAATTCCGCGATGCCTTGCCGACCACCAACGTGGGCAAGATCCTGCGGCGCGAGTTGCGGGATGAAGAGCTTAGAAAGCTGGGGCTGAAGAAGTAAGGCCGTTGCCAATGACAAAGCCCCGCTGATGCGGGGCTTTTCATTGTGCGGCGAATGTCCCGGGGCGGGGCAGCTTTTTGTGGCGAGGGAGCTTGCTCCCGCTGGGCTGCGCAGCAGCCCCCTCCGATCCCACTGACACACCGCAAGGGGCCGCTGCGCGTCCAGCGGGAGCAAGCTCCCTCGCCACAAGAGCTCCCTGCAATCAACCTATGTGGAGCATTACAACCTGAACTGCGCAAAATCCAGGTTGGTGCCCCCCGGCCGCATGTCCTGCAGGTAGGAGTCTTTGTCGGCGCTCAGCTCCAGGCTCAGGGCTGCCTTGCGTTTGCCCTGGTTGCGCACTTCCAGGCCTTCCATCTTTTCGCGCAGGAACACGGTCGGCACTTTCAAGTGCAGCAGCTCATCGGTGGCCGGCGTGTGCAGCAGCAGGTGGATCCATTCGTACTGACCGATGGCCAGGCGCGCCACCGGGATATCGAACCAGAAGATGTTGCGGTTGCGGTTCAATTCGCTGAAGTGGCAGTTGTTGACGCCCAGTACGGCGCCGCCCAGTTCAAGGTTTCTGCGGGCGATGGCCTGCTTTTTATCGAGTTTCATAACGTTCCTACGGGGTTGGAGCTTCAGGCCGCCGCCTGAATACGTGGGGCATTCTCGGTGGTTGCCGGGTAAACATAAAGCCCCGCCTGTACGAACGATGAAACTTGGCTTGGCAATCATCGGTCAACTCAGCGTCGGGCCTGAAAAGACGAAATTGATCCAACGTCGCCAAACAGGCTACTTTGTTGTGGCAACGCCCCCTGAGTCGCCAAGCGACCACCCCTTTTTGCGGCGAAAGGAGACGCACATGATGTTCCCGGCCTTGAAAGGCTTACCCTTGCATCGTGTGATGATGCGCACTGTGACCGAGTTTCTCGACGACGAGATGTCGACTTACGCCTCGGCTTTGGCCTACCAAATGCTGTTTTCGCTGTTCCCGTTCATTCTCTTTCTGATTGCATTGATTGGCTTCCTGCACCTGCCGGACTTCTTCTCCTGGCTGCGCCTGCAATCGGAACTGGTGCTGCCGCCCCAGGCCCTGGAACAGGTCAACCCGGTGATTGACCAGCTCCAGCAATCCAAGGGCGGCTTGTTGTCGGTGGGTATCGTCATCGCCTTGTGGACCGCTTCGGCGGGCGTGCGGCTGATGATGAGCGCGATGAACGCCGCCTACGACGTGGTGGAGGGCCGTCCGGCCTGGAAGCGCTTTCCGCTGTCGATCTTCTACACGGTCGGCATCGCCGGCATGCTGCTGGCCGCCGCGGCGCTGATGGTGCTCGGGCCGCAGGTGATGGGCTGGATTGCGGCCCAGGTCGGCCTGGAGGAGTTCATCGTCACGCTCTGGACGATTGTGCGCTGGCCTGTGATCGTGTTCTTGCTGATGGTCGCCGTGGCGCTGATCTATTACGTGATGCCCGACGTCAAGCAGGAGTTTCGCTTCATCACCCCAGGGTCGGTGCTGGCGGTGGTGGTGTGGATCATCGCCTCCCTGGGCTTCGCGTTTTACGTCAAGACCTTCGCCAACTACAACGCCATGTATGGCAGCATCGGCGCGATCATCGTGTTGTTGCTGTATTTCTACATCTCTTCGGCGGTGCTGCTGCTCGGTGCGGAGATGAATGCGGTAATCGAGCACATGTCCGCCGAGGGCAAGAATCCAGGTGAAAAGAACCCGGGCGAGCATGAAAAGCAGCACGTGTCCGGCCTGGGGCGCGACCATTCCATCCCTCACACCCACCCTGACGAAGCCCGACCATGATCCGTGAAATCCTGAAAATGGGCGACGAACGCCTGCTGCGCATCGCCCCGCCGGTGCCCGCCGACCTGTTCGACAGCCCTGAGTTGTGGCAATTGATCGACGACATGTTCCAGACCATGGAAAGCGTCGGCGGTGTCGGTCTGGCGGCGCCGCAGATCGGTGTCGACTTGCAACTGGTGATCTTCGGCTTCGAACACAGCGAGCGTTACCCCGACGCCGAGGCGGTGCCCCAGACGATTCTGATCAACCCATTGATCACTCCGTTGGGCCCGCAGATGGAAGAGGGTTTTGAGGGTTGCCTGTCGGTACCGGGCCTGCGCGGTGCGGTGGATCGCTACCAGGACATCCGCTACGAAGGCTTCGACCCCAAGGGCGAGCCGATCGTGCGCTACGCGTCGGGCTTCCATGCGCGGGTGGTGCAGCATGAATGCGATCACCTGATCGGGCGGTTGTACCCGTCGCGCATCACGGATTTCAGCAAGTTCGGCTTTACCGAGGTGATGTTTCCGGACCTGGACCCCATGGCCGACGACTAACTCTGTGGGAGCGAGCTTGCTCGCGATGGCGGTGTGTCAGCCACCCTTGATGCAACTGACCTGACGCCATCGCGAGCAAGCTCGCTCCCACAGTGGGCTGCGTTGATCTTCAGGGTTTTGCAGATGCCAACCCCATCGCAATCATCGGCTTGCTGCGCGCATACCGGCTCAGGCGCTCGGCCATGGCATAGGGCAGTTCAGGATCGAAGCTGAAACCACGTCGCTCATAAAAACCACGCAAGTCCGGGTGACAGAACAACCACACCGGCTCATCCAGGTCTTTCACTGCCTCGGCGATCAACCGCGCGCCAATGCCCTGCACGCGGTACGTCGGGGCGACGAACAACCCGGTCAACCAATGCCCGCCCGACACCGGCCGCAGGCACAGGGCGGCGACGATCTCATCGCGTCTTGCCACCCACAATTGTGCGTCACGCACCGCTTTCATCGAAGATTGGTGGGCGCGGTAAAACTTGTTCATCAGTGGCCACAGCGGCTCGTCGAGTTGCGTGTAATGGATTTCAGACATGGCAGGGTCGTGGCGCAGAAGGGGGAGGCGATTATAAAAGAACGCGGGTGCGGCGATAGGTGTATACCTGACTGCACATCCCGTATGAGTGGAGTACGTATCATGGCCAAAGGCATGGATTCAAAAAAAGCGGCAAAGAAAAAACCGGCGAAGAGTGCTGATGAAAAGCGTGCCGACAAGAAGGCCAAGAAGGTGAATCTGTTCGGTCATTGAGCCGCTACCGTCTCGGTTGGCCTCAGTTTGAGCTGGGGCGGTCGGCCCAGCTCAAACCCTTCGTTATGTGTCGAAGCTCAGAGCGAGGCGAGAAACATGTCCGTGGCCGAGGCCGTGTCCCCTGTGCGGCTTTCCTCGGCCTTTTCCACTTGTGCCATCGCCGATTTGTCCTGCATGCGCTGGGCAATCTCCTGACTGATGGCCATCTGCTTCTCGGGCGGCATCGCCTCCAACTCTTCCTGGGTAATGCCCATCTCTTCAAGGATGCTGTCGCGCAGGCGCTCTTCGGGCGTCTTGCTCATGTAGTCCTTGAATTCTGCCGTCGCGGAGCCGCCAAGCGTCGTGGTTTCTTCGGGCGCTGACGAAGCAACGGTCTGCAAGTGCACGCGGGTCTTGGCGAATGCCTCGTCCACCTTGTCGCTGATGGCGGTGGCGGCGCTGACCTGCTGCGTGGCTTGTCGGGTGAAGGCGTCCTGGACCTGGGCACTGCCCTGGCTGGCCCGGGCCTGGACGTTATCGCGCAACGCCTGCAATGCGGCGCTTTGCAGGCCGCTGGCGGCTTCGGCGGTGGGATCCTCGCCCGGGCGCTTGAGCGGCAAGACCATCGCTTGCTGTTTTGCACTGACCAACATGATGAACACCTTGTAGGTAATGGCTGAGCGAGGGGCAGGAGCAATTCCCATGCCGTTGCCGCGAGAACCTTATGCCAAGGGCTTTTAGACGGGCGTGCTGCGAGCGCGGCGGCCAATCCTTGCCGTTCGTCGGCATGGATTGACCGCCTCGTGCCGAGGCTGTTCAGGTGCTTTCGCGAACCTTGAGCTCAAAGCCCATGTCCACCACCGGCTGGGCGATGCGGTTGCCAGCCATCAGCGTCAGCATCTGTTCGGCGGCGCGACGGCCGATGGCTTCCCGTGGGGTGCTGATACTGCTCAGGCGCGGCACCATGTGGGCCGAGGCGGGCAGGTCGTTGAAGCCCAAGACCGAGACCTGCTCGGGGATCTTGATGCCGCAGCGCAGGGCCTCGAACAAGGCGCCGTGGGCCAGGTCGTCGTTGCCGAAGAAAATCGCATCGACGTCCGGGTGGCTGTCGAGCAATTGCAGGAATAATTCACCACCCAGGCCCACCGAGGAGGGGCGCGGGGTCAGCAGTTCCAGGTCCGGGTCATACAAGCCGGCTTTCTGCAGGGCGCGACGAAAGCCTTCGCCGCGCAGCAGGGTACGTTGGTCCAGCTGTGCACCGATGTAGGCCAGGCGCTTGCGGCCTTTGGAAATCAAGTGCCCGGCCGCCGTTTCCCCCGCCTTGAGCTGGGAAAAACCAACGCAGTTGAGCCCGGCGCCGGGGTCCAGTTCCATCATGTACACGCAGGGAATGTTGCTGGCCTCGATCATCCGCCGGGCGCTTTCGGTGCGGTCGAAACCGGTCAGCAGCAAACCCCGTGGCTGATAGGCCATGTAGTTGCGCAACAGGTCTTCTTCCTCGTCCCGGGAATAGTGATAGTTGCCGATCACCACCTCGAAACCCTTGGGCCGCAGGACCCGATGGATGGCTTCCAAGGTGTCGATGAACAACAGGTTGGACAACGACGGCACCAACACCACCACCGAATGGCTCTGGGCCGAAGCCAGGGCGCGGGCAGCGGGATTGACGACGTAGTTGAGCTCCACGGCGGCCTGGCGGACTTTTTCCACCAGTTCCGAGGCTACGGTGCTGACGCCGCGCAGGGCACGGGAGGCAGTGATGGGGCTGACACCGGCCAGGCGTGCGACTTCGTTGAGCGTGGGGCGACCGGTGGTGCGAGTATTCTTATCGTTTTTAGAGGCGGTCATCAGGGCGGCTTGCCAAACAAAAATCAAGGCACTAAGGTAGCGCTGTCTCGACGCCGCTGCAAATGCGTGAACGGGGGTTGCCTGATCTCCCGTCCGCTCGCGTCGTGAACGAACATGCTGCAACCACAAAAATGACAAGAAGGCGTCGGCAACTTCTGCTTTTGCTGCGGTGTCATAACTGGCAAAGGTAGCGCTGTCTGCGCGCTGAGGTGTTACATGAACAATCCCATCACCGCCCTGGTCATCATGGGCGTTGCCGGTTGCGGCAAGACATGCGTCAGCCAGGCCCTGTGCCAATTGAGCGGCGCCACCGCCATCGAAGGCGACACCTTCCACCCCGCGGCCAACATCCAGAAGATGAGCGCCGGTATTCCCCTGAACGACGACGACCGTGCCGGCTGGCTCGACAGCCTGTGCGATGAGTTGCGCCGTGTCGACGCCACGGGCGAGCGCCCGGTGCTGACCTGCTCGGCCCTCAAGCACAGTTATCGCGAGCGTCTGCGCAGTGCCTTGCCCGGCCTGGGCTTCGTATTCCTTGAATTGACCCCCGAAGTGGCCGCCGACCGTGTTTCCCACCGTCCCGGTCATTTCATGCCGTCGACTCTGATCGACAGCCAGTTTGCCACCCTCGAATCCCCTGTCGGCGAGCCCCTGACCCTGGCTCTCGACGCGTCCAGCCACAGCATCGACGAACTGGCGCGCCAGGCTTACGTCTGGTGGTTGGCCCACGGTTTGAAGCTTGCCGGCTGAGTTTCAAAAAATTCGCGTCAGAAAGATAGCGCTGTCCCGACGGCTCATAAATAACTGCTTCAATAACAACAACAAATCAGGAGACACCTCCCATGTTCGGCATGTCCCACGAGACGTTCCTACTGCTTGATGCAGTGGTCACGGTGATCGGACTCATCGTCCTCATCACCAAGTTCAAATTCCACCCGTTCATTGCACTGACCATCGCCGCCGCGTTCCTCGGCCTGACGTCGGGCATGCCGACCGGCACCATCATCAAGGCGTTCCAGGACGGCTTCGGTGGCGTGCTCGGCTTTGTCGGCATCATCCTGGCGCTGGGCACGATGCTCGGCAAGATGATGGCCGAGTCGGGCGGGGCCGATCAGATTGCCCAGACCCTGATCCGTGCCTTCGGCAAGGACAAGGTGCAGTGGGCGATGATGTTCGCCGCGTTCCTGGTGGGCATCCCGTTGTTCTTCGAGATCGGCTTCGTGTTGCTGATCCCGCTGGTGTTCATCGTGGCGCGCCGCACCGGCGTGTCGATCATCAAGATCGGTATCCCGTTGCTGGCCGGCCTTTCCGCAGTCCACGGCCTGGTGCCACCGCACCCGGGTCCGCTGCTGGCGATCGGTATCTTTGGCGCTGACATCGGCAAGACCATTCTCTATGGCCTGATCGTCGCACTGCCGACCGCCATCATTGCCGGCCCGATCTTCGGTACGTTCATTGCCAAGCACATCCCCGGCCATCCGAACCAGGAACTGGTGGATCAACTGGCCCGCGAGACGAACGCCGCCGAGCTGCCAAGCTTCAGCATCACCCTGATCACCGTACTGTCGCCGGTGTTCCTGATGTTGCTCAAGACCTTTGCTGACGTAGCGCTGCCGGACGGCAACCTCTTCCGCGTCTGGATGGACATGATCGGCCACCCGATCTCGGCCTTGCTGCTGGCGTTGCTGCTGTCGCTGTATACCTTCGGCTACAAGCAGGGCATCGGCTCCAGCCAGATGCTCAAATGGCTGGACGCAAGCCTGGCCCCGACTGCCGCGATCATCCTGATCATCGGTGCCGGTGGCGGCTTCAAGCAGATGCTGGTGACCAGCGGCGTGGGCGATGTGATCGGCCACATGGCGGTTAGTGCGCAGATTTCGCCGATCCTGTTGGCCTGGCTGGTGGCGGCGGTGATTCGGATTGCGACGGGTTCGGCCACTGTGGCGACCATTACGGGGGCCGGGATCGTGGTGCCGGTGGTGGGGATGATGCCAGGCGTGAACCGTGAGCTGCTGGTGCTGGCGACCGGTGCCGGTTCGTTGATCCTGTCCCACGTGAACGACGCAGGTTTCTGGCTGGTCAAGCAGTACTTCAACATGACCGTGGCCGAAACCTTCAAGACCTGGACCGCGATGGAAACCATCCTGTCCGTGGTGGGGCTGATCTTTATCCTGCTGTTGTCGCTGGTGATTTAAACCTGAAGCAATGCCCAACTGTGGGAGCAAGCTTGCTCGCGATTGCGGTGTGTCAGCCATCATTGATGCGACTGACCTGACGCCATCGCGAGCAAGCTCGCTCCCACACTGGTTTTTGGTGATCAGCAGTTCCAGGGTAGGCGCAAACTTCCACCGTTGGTTGGGTGTCAGGCGTTAGGTTTGCTTACCAACCCATCCGCCCGAAACATCCCACGAATCCCCCGCACAGCCTGGCGAATCCGGTCCTGGTTCTCAATCAGCGCAAAACGCACATGATCATCCCCGTATTCCCCGAACCCCACCCCCGGCGAGACGCAGACCTTGGCTTCGGCCAACAGCTTCTTGGCGAATTCCAGCGAGCCCAGGTGCGCATAGGCGTCGGGAATCTTCGCCCAGACGTACATCGATGCCTTGGGGTTTTCCACCATCCAGCCCAGCTCATGCAGGCCCTTGACCAGCACATTGCGGCGCTGGCGGTACTGCTCGGCGATGTCGCGCACGCATTGCTGGTCGCCTTCGAGAGCGGCGATGGCGGCCACTTGCAGCGGCGTGAAGGTGCCGTAGTCGTGGTAGCTCTTGATCCGCGCCAGGGCGCTGACCAGTTCCGGGTTGCCGACCATGAAACCGATGCGCCAGCCAGCCATGTTGTAGCTCTTGGACAGAGTGAAGAACTCCACCGCGATGTCTTTCGCGCCAGGCACCTGCATGATCGACGGGGCTTTCCAGCCGTCATAGACAATGTCGGCGTAGGCCAGGTCGTGGATCACCAACACGTCGTACTGCTTGGCGAGGGCGATGACCCGTTCGAAGAAGTCCAGCTCCACGCATTGGGCGGTGGGGTTGGAGGGGAAGCCCAGGATCATCATCTTTGGCTTGGGAATCGAGCCGCGAATGGCCCGTTCCAGCTCATCGAAGAAATCCACGCCAGGCACCAGCGGCACCGAACGCACCTGGGCGCCGGCGATTACCGCGCCGTAGATGTGGATCGGATAGCTGGGGTTGGGCACCAGCACCGTGTCGCCCTGGTCCAGGGTGGCCAGCATCAGGTGTGCCAGGCCTTCCTTGGAACCGATGGTGACGATGGCTTCGCTTTCCGGGTCGATGTCCACTTCATAGCGGTCCTTGTACCAGCGCGAAATGGCGCGGCGCAGGCGCGGGATGCCTTTGGACGTGGAGTAGCCGTGGGTGTCTTCACGCTGGGCGACGGTGACCAGTTTCTCCACGATGTGCGGGGGCGTGGCGCCGTCGGGGTTACCCATGCTCAAGTCGATGATGTCTTCGCCGCGCCGACGCGCAGCCATCTTCAGCTCGGCAGTGATATTGAATACGTACGGGGGGAGTCGATCGATGCGCGCAAAGCGGCGCGGCGAACCTTGTTCGGCCATTGTTGCCTCGAGATACGTGAGCGCCCGGAACCGTCCGAGCGACGTTGGCCACTGCGGTGGCCTGCGGCGCAAGATAATCGGGCGGATGTCGGATTGTCCAGTAGCCGCGTCGAACTATTTTCGACGACACTGTCGCCCAGGCTGCGGCGCTATCGATGGTCGCCGCGGCATGTTCAACCTGTCTCACCCAATCCTGATGGAATGAATGATGGAATTTTCCAGCGGCTTCCTGCTGAGCCTTTCCCTGTGCCTGGACATTGGCGTGGCCAATATCGCGATGATCACCCTGGCGATGCAGCGTGGCTATTTCCAGGGTTTCGCCTTGGGCCTGGGCACTTGCGTGGGCGACCTGGTCTACGCCGTCCTGGCCCTGGCCGGCATGACCGTGCTGCTGCAATACGAAGCGGTGCGCTGGGTGCTGTGGGTCGGTGGCTCGGTGTTGTTGCTGTACTTCGCGGCGAAGATGATCCATTCGGCGATCTATCACAGCACCGTGCTGGCCGAGGCGAGTGAGATGCAAGGCAACTCTTCGCGCCAGGAGTTTTTTCGCGGGATCTTCCTTGCCATGTCATCGCCCAGTGCCATCCTCTGGTTCGCGGCGGTGGGCGGCACGCTGATCGCTCGCTCGGGCGGCGGAACGTTGCTCAGCTCGGCGCTGTTCCTCAGTGGTTTTCTCTGTGCCGGGCTGCTGTGGTGCGCGGCCTTGTGCCTGGCCGCGATCCAGGGCGGCAAACTGTTGGGGGATAAACTGTTGCGTTATTCCTATTGGGCATCTGCCGCGATCTTCTGCTATTTCGCAGTGTATGTGGTTGTTTCTGGCTACAACGAGTTTGTAGGAAAAGCCGTCACCGGCACCGTGCCTGGTCTCTGACAAGCGAAACGGTCCTGCCAATCACGGTTTGGCTTCTATACTGCCAAGCCCGACTTCACGTTTTGCTGGAGTGTTGCCGCATGGAAAAGCCCAAACGCGATTACACAGCCGTACCACGCTTTGAACAGGGACGTTTTCAGCTCATCGCTGGCTTTGGTGCCCGGTTTACCGAGGACACCGCCCAAGACATTCCTTTGCTCTGGGAAAAGTTCCTGCCCTGGCTCGGCAAAGTGCCAGGGCAGAAAGATGAAGTGACCTACGGCGTGTGTTGCAACCCGGACGGGAAGGGTGGGTTCGAATACATCGCCGGCGTGGAGATCAGCCGGCTCGACGATTTGCCGGAGCAATACCGTTGGATCGAAATCCAGCCAGGGCATTACGCGGTCTTCGAACACAAAGGGCCGTTGAAACAGCTGCCGGACACGTTCCAATACATCTGGAATGAGTGGTTGCCGCATTCCGGCCACGAAGCGGCCGAGTTGCCGGAGTTCGAGCGCTACAGCGAGGATTTCAACCCCAGGACTGGCCAAGGCACCCTGGAGATCTGGATCCCGCTCAAGCCGAGCTGATCGTTGCGGCTTCAGTACAAACTGGCCTGCACCCGCGCAGGCGCTTCACGGTCGTAAGTCTCGGCATCGAACTGCCCATCATTCAAACGCTTGTGGATCGCCCCGGCGCTGGGCAGGGCTGAGCGCTCGAGATGGCGGGCCGGGTTCCACAGGTCTGAACGCACGATGGCTTTGGCACAATGGAAAAACGCCGCTTCGACCGTCACCAGCAGCACGGTGCGAGCCGGCTTGCCGTTGACCGCAAAGCGTTCCAGCAGTGCCGGTTCGGCGCTGATCCGGGCGGTGCCGTTGACCCGCAAGGTCTCGCCAATGCCTGGAATAAGGAACAGCAGCGATACCCGTGGATCGTGCAGAACGTTGCGCAGCGTGTCGATGCGGTTGTTGCCGGGACGATCCGGCAGGGCCAGGGTCCGCTCGTCGAGGATCTGCACAAAACCTGGCACGTCGCCCCGGGGCGAGCTATCGAGGCCGTCGGGGCCTGCGGAACCGATGACCACCAGCGGCGAGGCCCGGACCATCGCCTGATAGTCCTCGTTCAGGAACGGGATCTGTTTACGCACTGCCCGTTCGTGAGGCAAGCCATACAGGGCTTCCAACTGTTCAATCGACGTCACCATCATCCATTCATCCTGAGTCTATGGGCCAAGGTCTTCAAAACACCAACCCCATCCGCCGCTCATAACCGATGCGGCCCTTGTAGGCTTCGCCACTGTCGACCCAGCCCATCCGCGTGTACAGGCCGATGGCCGAGTCGTTGTCGGCGTCCACCGAGAGCTCCAACCCGCGGATCTCCGGCCAGGCGGCGCGCGCCACGGCGGGCAGCGCCTGCAGGCAGGCCTTGCCATAACCTTGGCCTTGGGCCCGGTGGTCGACTTGCAAGGCATGCAGGGTGGCGCTGTGTTCGTTGGCCCAGGCGGGCAATACCGGTGGGCGCTTGAGCAGAAGGAAGGCTACCGGCACCTCCTGCGCCAATAGCGCAAAGCCTTTGACCCCCGGGCCGGGTTTGGACAGCAGCGTATGCAGGGCGCCGTGGATATCGCCGGCGAACTTGATCTGTCCGGGGTGGATTTCGATGGCGGTGACCTGTTCGCGTTGACGCGGGGTCAGGTCTTCGTAGGGGACGAGCTGAACGGTCACAAAAACATCCATTGTTTGCCGGCTAAATGAGACGTGGATTCTAGCGAATTTTTTTCTTTGGATTATTTTTGTTGGATTGTCGATTCGCTGTTTCTCCAAACGACCAAGGGTGTCTTCAACAAAAAAACTGCGGAGAATCACCATGAATACCCAAACCACTGAAACCCAGATCCAGGCCCTGATCGACACCTATCGCCAGGCCGTGATGACCAAGGACGTTGAAAAGGTCATGGCGCTCTATGACGAGGACATTGTCTCGTTCGATGCCATCCAGGCCTTGCAGTTCAAGGGCAAGGCCGCTTACCGGGCCCATTGGCAAGCCTGCATGGAAATGTGCCCCGGCCCGCACAAGTTCGACTTTCATCAGGTCAAGATTACCCCGGCCGATAACATCGCCTTCGCCCATTGGCTCGCCTATTGCGGCGGCACCAACGAAAAGGGTGAGGAACAAGCCTGCTGGATGCGCGTGACGGCCTGCTATCAGCGTGTTGCCGGACAATGGCGGATCGTCCATGAACATTGGTCCGCCCCGTTCGACCCGATGGCCGGGACGGCGCTGTTCGACCTGCAACCCTGATCGTCGGTTTTTTTGCCGAGGGTCATTCTGCCGTCCATAGTTGATCAGTCCGATCACGGAGCCTTCCATGAAGTACCTATGCCTGGTGTATAGCAACGAACACACGCTGCACAACTCGCCCGACAGCCCGGAGGACGCCGAGTGCATGGCCTATGCCGAGTCGATCCAGGGCAGCGGGCGCATGGTGGCCGCCGAGGCCCTGGAGTCGGTACAGACCGCCACCACGGTGCGCATGCGCGGCGGCAAGCTGTCGATCACCGACGGCCCGTTCGCCGAAACCAAGGAGCAACTGGCGGGCTTCTATTTGATCGACGCCAAGGACCTCAACGAAGCCATCCAGGTCGCCGGCAATATTCCGGCGGCCCGGGTCGGCTGCGTCGAAGTACGACCGGTACGCCAACTGAACCCCTGAACAACAAGCACAAACAGGATTTCATTCATGAACCTCACAACTGCCTCTCATGCGTTAACCCAAACCCGTTACACCGCCCGTGCGCTGCACTGGAGCGAGGAGGATCGCCAGACGCACGAAGCCATGGGCTTCCATGAAGGGTGGGGCGAGAGCCTGGACCGGCTTGAAGCGCTGGTTACCCGGGGCATGCCCGACTGATGTCGGCCGAAACGGTCAAGGCGCGGGTCGAGCAGGTTTATCGGCAAGACTCGCGACGGATCCTGGCGACCCTGATTCGCCTGCTGGGAGACTTCGATCTTGCGGAAGAGGCCTTGCATGAGGCCTTTTTCATTGCGGTCGAGCGCTGGCAGCGCGACGGAGTGCCGGACAATCCACGGGCCTGGCTGGTGTCTGCCGGGCGTTTCAAGGCCATCGACAGTTTGCGCCGACGGGCGCGTTTCGCCGCGTCCCAACCGATGTTGATCGCCCAACTCGAGGAACTGGAACAGGGCCAGTGGAGTGACGAAGACGTGGAAGACGATCGCCTGCGGCTGATTTTTACCTGCTGCCACCCGGCCCTGGCGGCGGATGCCCAGGTGCCCCTGACGCTACGGGAAGTCTGCGACCTGACCACCGAGCAGATCGCCCGGGCATTCCTCGCCGCCCCGGCGGCCATTGCCCAGCGCATCGTGCGGGCCAAGGCGAAAATCCGCGATGCCAGGATCCCCTACCAGGTGCCGTCCCGGGCGGAGCTGCCGGAGCGTCTGGACAGCGTGCTGCGAGTGATCTACCTGGTGTTCAACGAAGGGTATTCGGCGTCGATGGGCGCCGAGCTGACCCGCGAAGACCTGACGCGCGAAGCCATCCGCCTCGGGCGTCTGCTGATGGAGTTGCTGCCCGAGGCCGAGGTCATGGGGCTACTGGCGTTGATGCTGCTGCACGAATCCCGGCGACCGGCGCGAACGTCGTCGACCGGTGAGCTGATCCTGCTGGATGAACAGTCCCGATCCTTGTGGGACACCGAGCTGATCGCCGAGGGCTGCGCGTTGGTGGAAGCCGCGTTGAAGACCCGGCGGTTCGGGCCGTACTGCTTGCAAGCGGCGATAGCGGCGGTGCATGCCGAAGCGCCGACGGCCGAGGAGACCGATTGGCCGCAGATCGTCGGGCTCTATGATGTGCTGCTGCGGGCCGTGCCGTCGCCGGTGATCGAACTCAACCGAGCCGCCGCCCTGGCCAAGCGCGACGGGCCCCAGGAAGGGCTGCGCCTGGTTGACGGAATACTCGCCAGGGGCGATTTGACGGACTATCACCTGGCCCATTCGGCACGGGCGGAGTTCTGTCGGCAGTTAGGGCAGGTGGACGAGGCGAGGGCTGCCTACCGGCGTGCGCTTGAACTGACGCAGCAACTGCCGGAACGGCGATTTATCGAAGGGCGGCTTGCGGGGTTGCAGTGATGCACCCCTGTGGGAGCGAGCCTGCTCGCGATAGCGGTGGATCAACCAACATCGATGTCGACTGACATACCCTCATCGCGAGCAGGCTCGCTCCCACAAGGGAAGTGATGGCTGATCGCACATTTTCGAAACCCCAGAAAGCACTGTGGGAGCGAGCCTGCTCGCGATAGCGGTGGATCAGCCAACATCGATGTCGACTGATAGACCCCTATCGCGAGCAAGCTCGCTCCCACAGGTTTTGTGGCGTGGCTGGCTGCGTTAATCCTCAGCCAGCCGGCGTTGATCAGAACTCGTGATCAGCGCTGTCCGGGTTCAGGTCGCTGATGCCCAGTTTGCCCGCGGCCTGCTCGATCGAACCGGTCTGCTTGACCAGTGCGGCGATGGCGTCGCGGACGATCTGGTTGCCAGCGGTGTTGCCGGCGGCGATCAGTTGATCGTAGTGCTCACCCTTGTTGGCGTGATCGACCATGACCTGGATCTTGGCCTCGGTGTCGGCCAGGTCGGCCTTGAGCGCGGTGTCCGCGGCCGGGTCGGCCTTGGCGACCAGGGACGACAGGCTGGCGCCAGCCAGCTTGGTGCCGTCGACGCGGGTGTATTCGCCCAGGTACACGTTACGCACGCCCTTGGCATCGTAGAAGTGCGAGTTGTGGGTGTTGTCGCTGAAGCAATCCTGCTCGTCTTCTGGCGAGTTGGCTTCCAGGGACACCTTCATGCGCTCGCCCGCCAGTTCACCCAGGGACAGGCTGCCCATGCCGAACAGCATCTTGCGCAGGCCGCTCTCGGCCGGCTCGGCTTCCAGGGTGGCGCGGTAGTTGTCGGCCACGTTCGGCTTCCAGTTGCCGACCATTTCCTGCAGGTCATTGACCAGCAGTTGGGTCACGGACTTGAGGTAGGCACGACGACGGTCGTTGTGGCCGCCGGTGGCGCCGGCGCCTTCCAGGTAGTCCGAAGCTGGGCGATTGCCAGCGCCCGGACCGGTACCGTTGAGGTCTTGGCCCCACAGCAGGAATTCGATGGCGTGGTAGCCGGTGGCGACGTTGGCCTCGGAACCACCCAGCTCGTTCAAGCTGGCGAGTTTTTCCGGGGTGATGTCTTTGACGTCGACCTTGTCTTCGCCAACCTGGACTTCGGTGTTGGCGATGATGTTGGCGGTGGCGCCCGGGTTGCCCAAGGCGTGTTCGTAGGACTTGTCGACGTAGTCGATCAGGCCTTCGTCCAGGGGCCAGGCGTTCAATTGGCCTTCCCAGTCGTCAATGATGGTGTTGCCGAAGCGGAACACTTCGCTTTGCAGGTACGGTACGCGTGCGGCGACCCAGGCAGCCTTCGCGGCTTTCAGGGTCTCGGCGTTCGGCTTGGCCAGGAACGCGTCGACGGCGGTTTGCAGGGTTTTCGCCGTGGATTCGGCATCGCTGTAGACGGCGTAGACGATGTCGGCGTAGTGCGCGACAACAGCCTTGCCGGCGGCTTCGTCGATTTTGCCAGCGGCAGCAGGGGCGACCGGTGCCGCGGTGCTGGCGGCCGGCGTTGGCGCTTGGGGCGCGGCGGCCTTGTCTTTGCCTTCGCCGCAACCGGCGAGGGAAATAGCGATGGCCAGCAGACTGGCGGTAGCCAGGGGCATACGAATCATGGCGAACATCCTGCTTCGGTGATGGATGGGACAGGCGCGAGGGTGCGCAAAAACTGCGACATAATGCGAAAGATTTGCATTATGTGTAAAGGGTTATGGTTGTAAATATTTCTTGTTTAATGATGAGAATCACCCCCTGTAGGAGGCGTCTGTAGGAGCTGCCGAGCGAAGCGAGGCTGCGATCTTTCCCCTGGCGCTTGAATCCCAAGCGAACAAACCAAAGATCGCAGGCTTCGCCAGCTCCTACGAAGGCTTGGTGCTGGGGGGGTCAGATTATGGAAACCTTGCTGCGCTCGGCCTGCTTCAGGTAAATACCCAACTCCCGCGCCGGCAGCGGTTTGCTGTAATAGTACCCCTGACCTTCATGGCAGCCCTCGGCGATGATGTAGGCTTCCTGCTCCACCGTCTCGACGCCCTCGGCAATGACCTGCATCCCCAGGCTCTTGCCCAACTGGATGATGGCCCGGACGATGGTCGCGTCGTCCTCGTCGTCGAGCAGGTCCTGGACGAAGCTCTTGTCGATCTTGATCTTGTCCAGCGGCAGGCTCTTGAGGTAGCTCAGGGACGAATAGCCGGTGCCGAAGTCATCGATGGCAATCAGCGCCCCGGAGCGGCGCAGGCTCAGCAAGTGCTGGGCCGCGGTGGTGATGTCTTCCATCAGGCCGGTCTCGGTGACTTCCAGTTCCAGGCTGCGCGGCGGCAGCCGGTACATCTGCAGGAGATTGTTCACCACCCGCGGCAGCTCGGCGTGGTGCAGTTGCACCGTCGACAGGTTGACCGCCATGCGCAGGTCGAGGAAACCCTGGTCGTGCCATTCGCGCAATTGCCTGCACGCCTGGTCCAGCACCCATTCGCCGATAGCGATGATGGTGCCGTTCTGTTCGGCCAGGGGAATGAACAAGTCCGGCGGCACCAGGCCGTGCTCGGGATGGTGCCAGCGAATCAAGGCTTCGGTGCCGACTATCCGCAGGTCGCGGTAGCTGATCTGCGGTTGGTACACCAGGCTGAACTGCTCGCGGGCAAGGGCCTCGCGCAGGTCTTTTTCCAGTTCGCGACGGCGGCGCATCTCGCTGTCGACGCTGGCGATGTAGAACTGGTAGCGATTGCGCGAGCGGCTCTTGGCCAGGGTCATGGTCTGCTCGGCTTTCTGCAACAGTTTCTCGGTGCTGTCACCGTCTTCGGGGAAGAGGGTGATGCCAATAGTGGCCCGCAGGCGGATCTGCTGATCATCGATGGCGAACGGCGCTTCCAGGTCATCGAGGATGCTCTGGGCCAGCTCGGCGGCCTCGTAGGGCTGCTCGATGTCGGCTTGGACCAGGGCGAACTGGTCGCCCCCCAACCGCGCCAGCGCGCCGAGCCGGCCGCTGTGGGCCCGCAGCCGATCCGCCAGGGCCAGCAGCAACTGGTCGCCGGTCTGATAGCTGAACTGCTCGTTGATGCCCTTGAAGTCATCCAACCCCACACACAGCACCGCCACCCGACGTTGCAGGCGCCCGGCGTCCACCAGGATCTTGTCCAGTTGCTGTTGCAGTTGCTGGCGGTTGGGCAGGCCGGTGAGAAAATCGTACTGGGCCATGCGCAGCAGGCTGTTTTCCGCTTCGTGGCGCAGGTGCGTGTTGCGTTCGATGGATTCGAGCAATTGGTTGGCCGTGTTGATCCACAGGCCCAGCTCGTTTCGTTCATGGCCGCGCAGCTGCGGGATCTTGTGCGCGCTGGGGCGATCGGGGTTGATTTCGGTCAGGTGCTCGATGATCCGCGACAACGGCTTGGTCAGCAGCCAGTGATAGACCAGGTACAGCACCAAGCCCATGGCCAGGGCCCGCAGCATCCCGGAGATAAAGATGATCACCGAGCTGACGATGAAGCCCTCGCCGTAGGTGGCGGTGTCGAGGGTGATGCTCAGGTCGCCGTAATATTCGCTGTAGGGGCCGCGTCCCACCAGTTGCGTGGTGAAGGTGCGCTCTTTGCCCAGGATCAGGTCGGTCAGCCAGCGGCTGTCGGAGTGCTTCAAGGGTCGGGCTTTTTCGGCGAGCATGGTTTCGCGGGGGTGGCCGATGGACGCCATGCGTACGGCTTCGTCCTGGAACAGGCCCTCGATCACCTGCATGCCCATTTCCCGGTCCAGGCTGTAGACGGCCTGGGTCGAAGGGTCGCGGAACATGTCGAGGATACGTTGGGCGTCAGTGGCGACGGCCTGGTTGGTTTTGTAGGCATCGAACACGATCTGGGCGCAGCTCAAGACCACACCAACGATCAATGCCGAGAGGAGCACGACCCGGAGCAACTTCACAGACAAGCTGTTCTTGAGTTCCAGCTTCAAAGAGTGGTTCCTTGTTCCGTGCGGGTAGCGTCAAGTTGCCATGAGTATTGGCAATCCTGTGATGTCAGTCAAAGGGACAATCAAACACAAGGGTTTTCGCTTGAAACCTGACCGGTATACGTTTTTTCCAGAGTGATTGCTCTACGACCATTGTGTCGGTTGAAAGGCACCGCAACTTGAGGCCCGCCGGGATTTTTTCTTGCTTTCCAGACGCGAGGTGTCTTGTCTGCGATCATTTTTCGCCGTGCAAAAAAAACCCGGCATGGCGCCGGGTTTCTTTGGTCTGGCATCGAGCTTAGGCAGTGAAGGCTTTACCTTCGAACTGCTCGGCGACGAATTTCCAGTTGACCAGGTTCCAGAACGCTTCGACGTATTTCGGACGAACGTTGCGGTAGTCGATGTAGTAGGCGTGTTCCCACACGTCGCAGGTCAACAGCGGGGTGTCGCCGTTGGTCAGCGGGTTGCCGGCGCCGATGGTGCTGGCCAGGGCCAGGGAACCGTCAGCTTTTTTGACCAGCCAGCCCCAGCCGGAACCGAAGGTGCCGATGGACGTCTTGCTGAACTCTTCCTTGAACTTGTCGAACGAACCGAAGGCTGCATTGATGGCTTCAGCCAGGGCGCCGGTTGGTTGACCGCCGGCGTTTGGCGCCAGGCAGTTCCAGTAGAAGGTGTGGTTCCAGACCTGAGCGGCGTTGTTGAAGATACCGCCCGAGGAAGTCTTGACGATTTCTTCCAGGGTCTTGCCTTCGAACTCGGTGCCAGGCACCAGGTTGTTCAGGTTCACGACGTAGGTGTTGTGGTGCTTGTCGTGGTGGTACTCCAGAGTCTCTTTGGAGATGTGCGGCTGCAGTGCATCGTGTGGATAGGGCAGCGGCGGCAATTCGAAAGCCATGGTGATTCTCCTAATCAGGTCAGGTTGCGGTGAGCGCAAGGCCGATCACGGGCGGCCAGACTAGCGCCGGGGAGTTTGTACTCTTTGCGGCGCAGGAGTCGGATCATAGCACCGGGGGTGCGGCATAACCACGCAACAACTGTGTGGAATAGAGGTTCCAGAGCGGTTTGGAATAATCAGCCGGTGACGATCAATTGCATCGCCACGGTAAACATCATTACCGCTACCAAGAGGTCCAGGAACCGCCAAGTGCTTGGGCGGGCCAACCACGGTGCCAGCCATGCCGCGCCGATGGCCAGGGTGAGGAACCAGAGCAGCGAGGCACTGGCCGCCCCTATCACGTAGGCGCCGGGCACGCTCTGCTGGGCGCCGAGGGAACCGATCAGCAGCACCGTGTCGAGGTAGACGTGGGGGTTGAGCAGCGTCACCGCCAGCGCGCTGAGCAACACCGCCCGCAGCGAGCGTACGGCGTGGTTCTCACTTTGCTTCAGGCTCTGCTTCGAGCAGGCCCGACGCAAGGCCTGGCTGGCGTACCAGAGCAGGAACGCCGCACCGCCCCAGCGGGCAATCGACAGCAGCAACGGACTCTGGGCCAGCAAGGTCGCCAGGCCGAAAACCCCGGCGGCGACCAACAGGGCATCGCAGGTGATGCACAGCGCCGCTACCGGCAAGTGATGCTCGCGGCGTAGGCTCTGGGCCAGTACGAACGCATTCTGGGCGCCGATGGCCATGATCAGCCCGAGGGCCACCACGAGCCCGTTCACATAGCTTTGCCACATTTTTTTATCCCCCGGTCAGTTGCTGTCGCTGGTCATTTTCCCGGGAAGGGCTGTATAAGAAAAACCAATATTGCTGATTGCCCATTAGGATTACTGATGTTCGACTACAAATTGCTCTCTGCCCTGGCCGCCGTGGTCGAGCAGGCCGGTTTCGAGCGCGCAGCCCAGGTGCTGGGTTTGTCGCAGTCGGCCATTTCCCAACGAATCAAGTTGCTGGAGGCGCGTGCCGGCCAGCCCGTCCTGGTGCGGGCCACGCCGCCGGTGCCGACGGAAATCGGCCGCCGGCTGCTCAACCACGTGCAACAGGTGCGGCTGCTCGAGCGTGACCTGCAAAGCCTGGTGCCGGCGCTGGATGAAGAGGGCCTGCCGGAGCGTCTGCGCATCGCCTTGAACGCCGACAGTTTGGCGACCTGGTGGGCCGCTGCCGTGGGCGATTTCTGCGCCGACCAACACCTGTTGCTCGACTTGGTGGTGGAGGACCAGACCGTTGGCCTCAAGCGCATGCGCGCCGGTGAAGTGGCGGCCTGTGTCTGCGCCAGCGAACGCCCGGTGGCGGGCGCCCGCAGTGTCTTGCTGGGGGCGATGCGTTACCGGGCGTTGGCCAGCCCGGCCTTCATCGCCCGGCATTTTCCCGGCGGCGTGCGAGCCGATCAACTGGCCCGTACGCCAGCCTTGGTGTTTGGTCCGGATGATTTCCTGCAACACCGCTACCTCGCGTCCGTGGGCGTGGAGGGCGGTTTCGAGCATCATCTGTGCCCCTCGTCCGAAGGTTTCATCCGTCTCGCTGAAGCGGGACTGGGCTGGGGGCTGGTGCCGGAGCTGCAAGTGCGCGAACAGCTGGAACGAGGCGTGCTGGTGGAATTGTTGGCAGATAAACCGATCGATGTGCCGCTGTACTGGCATCATTGGCGCAATGGTGGACAGTTGCTCGGCTTATTGACCGAGCGACTGATCGCAGCGGCAAGCAGCACGCTGCAAGCAGTCGGTTAAAAGCCCTTGGCTTGAAGCTTGAGGCTTGTAGCTCGAATCTGATTTTTAGGAGCATGCATGAAGATTTTGGTCACCGGCGCGAGCGGCTTCATTGGCGGGCGCTTTGCGCGTTTCGCCCTGGAGCAGGGCCTGGATGTGCGGGTCACCGGTCGCCGGGCCGAGAGTGTGGAGCACCTGGTGCGGCGCGGTGCGCAATTCGTCCAAGGGGACTTGAGCGACCCGCTGCTGGCCCGCGACCTGTGCCTGGATGTCGAGGCCGTGGTGCATTGCGCCGGTTCCGTTGGGCTGTGGGGTCGCTACCAGGATTTCCACCAGGGCAACGTTCAGGTCACGGAAAATGTCGTCGAGGCCTGCCTCAAGCAGAAGGTGCGTCGCCTGGTTCATCTGTCCTCGCCGTCCATTTACTTTGATGGCCGTGACCACCTCGGGTTGACCGAAGAACAGGTGCCCAAGCGCTTCAAGCATCCTTATGCCGCCACCAAGTACCTGGCCGAGCAGAAAGTCTTCGGCGCCCAGGAGTTCGGCCTAGAAGTGCTGGCCCTGCGCCCGCGCTTCGTGACGGGTGCCGGTGATATGAGTATTTTTCCGCGCCTGTTGAAAATGCAGCGCAAGGGGCGCCTGGCCATTGTCGGCAACGGCTTGAACAAGGTGGATTTCACCAGCGTGCAGAACCTCAACGAAGCGTTGCTCAGCAGTCTGCTGGCTAGCGATTCCGCCTTGGGCAAGGCCTACAACATCAGCAACGGCGCACCGGTCCCATTGTGGGATGTGGTCAATTATGTGATGCGCCAGATGGAAGTCCCACAGGTCCGACGTTATCGTTCCTACGGCTTGGCTTACAGCGTCGCGGCCCTGAATGAAGGGGTCTGCAAGCTCTGGCCGGGCCGCCCCGAACCGACGCTGTCGCGCCTGGGCATGCAGGTCATGAACAAAAATTTCACCCTGGACATCAGCCGGGCCCGGCATTATCTCGATTACGATCCGCAAGTCAGCCTCTGGACCGCCCTGGATGAATTTTGCGCCTGGTGGACGGTCCAAAACGCCCGCTGATCGGCCCGCCATGAACCGAGTGCCCGGTTCGGGGTCAATCGGTGCGGCGGGCGACGGGGTTATACTCGCCGCATCAAGCCATTACCGGTTTCCCAAAGGTCGAACCATGCCCATGCGTAACGATGCCAACGACGACTTCGATGATGTACCGAGCCTGCGGATGCGGGCCGACATTCCCGATGACGATGATTTCCTGCCCAACCGCCAGCCGCCCCACGTACAAGCGCGCCCGGCGCCGGCTGCCGCGGCGAAGGTCAAGGTCAAGGGGCCCAGCACCGGGCCGCTGTGGGCATTGGTCGGCGCGCTGTTGTGTGCGTTCGGTTTCCTGGCCTGGTGGAGCTTCCAGCAGATTTCCCTGATGGAGCAGCAGTTGGTGGCGACTCAGGAAAGCTTCGCCCGGATCAGTGAAGATGCGGCGGGGCGCTTGCAGGACATTTCCGGCAAGGTGGTCGCCGGGCAGTCCAATGTCATGAGTGACAGTGAAGCCTTGAAATTGCAGATCAAACAGTTGGACAACAAGCTGCAGGAGCAGGCCCGGCAATTCGACGGCAAGCTGCAGGAGCAGTACCGGCAGCAACAAGCCACGTTCGGTCCGTCCGCCGACCTGGACAAGGAACTGGCCCAGCTCATTGCCCAGGCTTCTGACCAGCAGAACACCAACACTCAACTGCAAGCTTCCAACAAGGAGCTCCAAGCCCAGGTCAAGGCGCTGGCCGCTGAAGTGACCGCCTTGAAGAATCAAGGCGAGGGTGGTGCCCTGGATGCCCAGCTCAAGAGCATCGGTGCCGACATCACCGCCCTGAAAAGAGCCACCTCCAACTCTGCCATCGAGCGCCTGGAGCAGGACGTGATCGTGCTCAAGAGCCAGCAGGATAACAGCAACACCGCCGAGTTCGACGCCTTCCGCGGGCAGGTCACCCGCAACATCAATACCTTGCAAGCGCAGATCCAGCATTTGCAGCAGCAACTCAGCGCTCGGGCTCAATAGTCGGGGGGCGTTTGTTCGCGATAGTGGAGTATCCCGGCGCATCCTTCTGAATGTGCCGCCGCCATCGCGAGCAAGCTCGCTCCCACAGTAAACGCGGTCCAGTGGGAGCGAGCTTGCTCGCGATAGCGCCATGTCAGTCGATATCAATCCCACTGACTCGACTCCCCAGCAATCCCCTGAATACTCCAACATTAACCCACGCCGTCTACGCTCTGGAAACACCAACAAGAACGAGGGGCGCACGCATGGGTTTTTTTCACAGGATGGCCTGGCTGGGCGCAATGCTCATGCTGGGGATGGCCCAGGCCCAGGCGGCCACTGCGGACGATGGCCACGCGGCCCGGGCGCTGCTGGAGAAGGCCTTGGCCTATTACCATGACAACGGTGACAAGGCTTTCGCCGCCTTCAGCCGCCAAGGGGAATTTGTCGACAAGGATCGTTATGTGTTCGTGGTCGATACCCAGGGTGTGATGCTTGCCAGCGGCGGACCTTCCTCGGCGTTGATCGGGCGGGACGTGTCCGAAGTACTGGGGCCGGATTTGCGCAAAGCCTTCAAGGACGCCTTGAAAACTCCCGAGGCCAGCGGCATTCAGCAAGCCGAGTACCGTTGGCAGAACTGGGCAGACGGCAAGGTCGAGCGCAAACATGTGTATTTCCAGCGTGTTGGTGAGCGAATCCTGGCCGTCGGTTATTACTTGCCGCGTGCTTCAGCCGAACAGGCCCGGGCACTGCTGGACAAGGCCTCGAGTGACCTGCTGAAAAACGAGAAAGCCACGCTGACGGCAGTCAACGCTCTGAAGGGCGGGTATCTGCAGGATGATTTGTATGTCTTTGTCGTCGACCTCGATACCCGGCGCTATGTTGGCCATGGCACCAACCTGCGTTTGATCAATACCGACTTTGCCAAGGTCAAGGACCCGGATGGCAAACCGGTGGGGGAGCCGATCCTGGCCATGATCGGCAAGCAGGATGTGGGGGAGTATGAGTATCGTTGGAAGAATCCGGTGACCGGGAAGATTGAGGACAAGCACGCGTATCTGAAGAAGGTTGGGCATTTTCTGGTGGCGGTGGGGTATTACAGTCCTTGAGGCTTGGGGGCTGGGGCTGGGGCTGGGGCTGGGTTTTGGGTTTTGGGTGTATATCCGTTTCTTAGGTAACGGCCACTGGCGGTTCCGCCCTTACGGCGGGTCACTTTTGGAAGAGCGCCAAAAGTAACCAAAAGCGCTTTGCCCCACCACTCGGTGCCTCGCTTAGGCTCGGCATGCCCTCACTCCGGCATTGCTCCGTGGGCCGCCGCGAAGGGCCATCCATGGCCCAGCGCGGCTATCCCGGCATCCATGCCGGGATGCCCACTGCGCAATGCCTGCGTTCGGCCATCGTGGTTAACGGGGCGCTCAGATCAAGATCAAGATCCAAAGCAAGAGCAAGAGCAAGAGCAAGAGCAAGAGCAAGAGCAAGAGCAAGAGCAAGAGCAAGAGCAAGAGCAAGAGCAAGAGCAAGAGCAAGAGCAAGAGCAAGAGCAAAAGCGGGGCACATGCCTGCATTTATTTGGCTGAGCCACCGCTATCGCGAGCAAGCTCGCTCCCACAATGGGCCGCAGTGAACACAAAACTCATGAACACCCAAGATCCCCTGTGGGAGCTTGCTCGCGAAGAGGCGGCACATCTAACATCACCGCAAACTGACACACCGCTATCGCGAGCAAGCTCGCTCCCACAATGGGTCTGCAGTGAACACAAGACTCATGAACACCCAAGATCCCCTGTGGGAGCGAGCTTGCTCGCGAAGAGGCCGGCGCACCAACATCACCGTCAACTGACACACCGCTTTCGCGAGCAAGCCCGCTCCCACAATGGGCCGCAGTGAACACAAAACTCATGAGCACCCAAGATCCCCTGTGGGAGCGAGCCTGCTCGCGAAGAGGCCGGCCCATCCAACATCACCGCAAACTGACCCACCGCCTTCGCGAGCAGGCTCGCTCCCACATTAGGGGAAACGCGATCACCCTGAGCCAGGTCGGCTATCAGGCCGCCTCGCGGCGGCGCTGTAAAAGCGGAACCGCCAGCGGCCGTTACCGAAAAAACGGATATACACCCGATAAAAGCACCACAGCCGGGATCCCAGCCAAACTCAGCCCGCCACCAACACCCGAATCGCCTCCAAACGCAGCGCTGCCTTCTCAAGCATCGCCAAGCCTTGCTCCCGCTGTTGGCGCAGGGCCACCAGTTCGCTGTCGCGCACGGTCGGGTTGACCGCTTGCAGGGCGGTCAGGCGTGCCAGTTCCTCGTCGGTATCGGCCGCCAGGCGGCGCTGGGCCTCGGCCACGCGCTCGGCGTGACGCGGGGCGATCTTCTCTTCGCCGGCATTGATACGAGGCGTGAGCTGGTCTCGCTGGGCCTGGATGAACTTGTTGGCGCTGGCGCGCGGCACGCTTTCGAGCTGGTCGTTCAGGGTTTCGAACGAGACCCGGGCGGCCAGGTCGTTGCCGTTGGCGTCCAACAGGCAGCGCAGGGCGGCCGGCGGCAGGTAGCGGCCCAGTTGCAGCGAGCGCGGCGCAACCACCTCACTGACGTAGAGCAGCTCCAGCAACACGGTGCCGGGCTTGAGCGCCTTGTTCTTGATCAGTGCCACGGCGGTGTTGCCCATGGAGCCGGACAGCACCAGGTCCATGCCACCTTGCACCATCGGGTGCTCCCAGGTGATGAACTGCATGTCTTCGCGCGACAGCGCCTGGTTGCGGTCATAGGTGATGGTCACGCCTTCGTCGTCGCCCAGCGGGAAGCTGGCGTCGAGCATTTTTTCGCTCGGCTTGAGGATCAGTGCGTTTTCCGAATGGTCTTCGCTGTCGATACCAAAGGCGTCGAACAGGGTTTCCATGTAGATCGGCAAGGCAAACTGGTCATCCTGCTCGAGAATGGCTTCCACCAGCGCATCGCCTTCACCGGCGCCGCCGGAGTTGAGCTCCAGCAAACGGTCGCGACCGGTGTGCAGCTCGGCCTCCAGGCGCTCGCGTTCGGTACGGGCCTCGTCGATCAGAGCCTGCCACTGGCCATCATCGGCTTCCTCCAGCAAGGGCAGCAGGCGCGGGCCGAACTGGTGTTGCAAGGCGTTGCCGGTCGGGCAGGTGTTGAGGAAGGCATTCAGGGCTTCGTGATACCACTGGAACAGCCGCGCCTGGGGGCTGGTTTCCAGGTAGGGCGCATGCAGCTCGATGGTGTGCTTCTGGCCGATCCGGTCCAGACGACCGATACGTTGTTCCAGCAGGTCCGGGTGCGCCGGCAGGTCGAACAGCACCAAATGATGGGCAAACTGGAAGTTACGCCCCTCACTGCCGATTTCCGAACAGATCAGTACCTGGGCACCAAACTCTTCGTCGGCGAAATAGGCCGCCGCGCGGTCGCGCTCCAGGATATTCATGCCTTCGTGGAACACCGTGGCCGGGATGCCGGAGCGCACGCGCAGGGCGTCCTCCAGGTCCATGGCGGTTTCGGCGTGGGCACAGATCACCAGCACTTTGGTGCGCTTGAGCATCTTCAGGGTGTCGATCAGCCACTCGACCCGCGGGTCGAAACGCCACCAGCGTTCTTCTTCGCTGGCGTCCGGCTGGGCCTGGAAGCTGACTTCCGGGTACAGCTCGGGGTGATCGCCCAAGGGCAGTTCGAGGTACTCGGCCGGGCACGGCAGCGGGTAGGCGTGCAGCTTGCGCTCGGGGAAGCCCTGTACGGCGGCGCGGGTGTTGCGGAACAGCACGCGACCGGTACCGTGGCGATCCAGCAGTTCACGCACCAGGCGAGCACTGGCTTCGACATCGCCATCATTGACGGCGGTCAGCAATGCTTCGCCTTCGTTCCCCAGGAAACCCTGGATGGTCTTGTGGGCTTCGGGCGAGAGGCGGCCTTTGTCCAGCAGCTCCTGCACGGCTTCGGCCACCGGACGATAGTTTTCGCTCTCGGCGCGGAAGGCCTTGAGGTCATGGAAACGGTTCGGGTCCAGCAGGCGCAGGCGGGCGAAATGGCTGTCCTGACCCAGTTGTTCCGGGGTCGCGGTCAGCAGCAGCACGCCCGGGATGGTTTCGGCAAGCTGCTCGACCAGGGCGTACTGCGGGCTAACCTGGTCTTCGTGCCACACCAGGTGATGGGCTTCGTCGACCACCAGCAGGTCCCAGCCGGCGGCGAACAGCGCGTCCTGGGCCTTTTCGTCGTCCACCAGCCACTCCAGCGCCACCAGGGCCAATTGGGTGTCTTCGAACGGGTTGCTGGCATCGCTTTCGATGAAGCGCTCTTCGTCGAACAGCGCGACCTGGAGGTTGAAGCGCCGACGCATTTCCACCAGCCACTGGTGCTGCAGGTTTTCCGGCACCAGGATCAGGACGCGGTTGGCACGGCCGGACAGCAACTGGCGATGGATGACCAGGCCGGCTTCGATGGTCTTGCCCAGGCCCACTTCGTCGGCCAGCAATACCCGCGGCGCAATGCGGTCGGCCACTTCACGGGCAATATGCAGTTGGTGGGCGATTGGCTGGGCACGTACGCCGCCCAGGCCCCACAGGGAAGATTGTAGCTGGCGGCTGGTGTGTTCCAAGGTGTGATAGCGCAGGGAGAACCAGGCCAGCGGGTCGATCTGGCCGGCGAACAGACGGTCGCTGGCCAGGCGGAACTGGATAAAATTCGACAATTGGGTCTCGGGCAGGGTGACCACTTCGTTCTGCTCGTTGAGACCGTGGTAGACCAGCAGCCCATCGACGTCATCGACTTCGCGCACGGTCATTTTCCAGCTTTCGAAGTGAGTGATCACATCGCCCGGCGAAAACCGTACACGGGTAAGTGGCGCATTCCGTAGCGCGTACTGGCGAGTGTCGCCAGTGGCCGGATAGAGCACGGTCAACAAGCGGCCGTCCTGTGCCAGAACGGTGCCTAAACCCAGCTCGGCTTCGCTGTCACTGATCCAGCGTTGCCCCGGTTGATACTGCTGCGCCATGCTGCCTGACTCCCGCCTTGAAAAAGCCGGTTATCTTAACGGAAGGATCCTTCATACCAAAGGATTTACGTACGCTGATTCGTCGCGATGCTACGGAACTTATGCTTGCCCGGCGATCAAACAAGCTCGGCCCTGGTCATCGCCGCAATTGCCAACTGGGTCACAAGTTTCGGACCGGCGGTTCAAGCTGCCACTTTAGCCGCCGACAACCTGAAGACAGGAGAACCTTATGTTGCCACCCATACTCCCTTTGAGCGTTGTACCCATCACCGCTCAACAGGATCCGGTTCGCCAGCGACCGGACATACCGCCCGTGGTCCCGGTGCAGCAAAGCTCCAACGAAAGCACCATCGACCTGCAAAACCGCGACCCGGAAGAGACCGCGCTGCTGTTGCGCGAGGAGCAGCAGCGCCAGCAGGAGCGCGAGCGCCGCCGCCGCGAGGCCGATGAAGACCCTGAAGAGCACCTGGCCGTACCGGGTACCGAACTCAACGCCGACAATACCGTGCCGGTGGTGCCGCTGATCGACGAAGAGCCGCGCCAAGGCCTGTGGGTCGATATCCAGATCTGATCCCGGGTGTCTGGCTGCATTCACAGGCTGGTCAACGCCGCCAACAGCCCGCATCATGGGCGCATCCGCAATTCACTGCACGATGCCCACACGCCATGAGCCAAGACGACAAGCTGATCGACCTCAGTGCCGAGCGCGCCAAGCGCGTTCACGACCTCAACGAAAAACGCCTCAATGAAGTCCGCCAGGCGTTCGAGCAGGCCATGCCGTTGGGCAAGCCCAAGAAAAAGTCGAAGAACAAGCCGAAAAAGCGCTGAACCCCCTCGATCCATTGATGCAGATCAGTTATTTCCCCACCTTTGCGCCCCGTCGAGGGCGTTATTGACCCCGGTCAATTTTCATCCAGGCCTGATTGGTTACCTTGAACCCATCGCAACAGGGGCAAGACCAGGAGGCCAGTCATGTTTTTCGATAATGTGGTGTTTGCGGGGGTGTTGACGGTCGGCCTCATGTTCGTGTTTTTCGCAGGTTTTGGATTATTCATCTGGAAAGACGCACACAAGCGGAAAAAACCGTAGGTCTTTCTGGCTACAACGAGCACGCAAGGCATTTTGGGCGACTTCGGTCGCCCTTTTTTTTGGCAAATTTTCCCGGTTCCACACGAAGCCATTGTGGGAGCGAGCTTGCTCGCGATAGCGGTATGCCTGTAACTACAGATGTCGACTGACCCACCGCCATCGCGAGCAAGCTCGCTCCCACAGGTGTCTGGTGTCCGGGCATAAAAAAGGTGCGACCCGCAAGGGTTGCACCTTTTTTGTGAGCCGCTGGAATCAGCTGCCGATGGCCTTGGACGCCAGCCAGAACAGCGCCGCCGACAGTGCCACCGTCGCTGGCAGGGTCAGTACCCAGGCCAGCAGGATGGTGCGTACGGTGCCGCCTTGCAGGCCGCTCTTGTTAGCGACCATGGTGCCCGCCACGCCGGAAGACAGCACGTGAGTAGTAGAAACCGGCAGGCTGAAGATATTCGCCGCGCCGATCATGCACGCGGTGGTGATCTGCGCCGACATACCTTGCGCATAGGTCATGCCTTGTTTGCCGATCTTCTCGCCGATGGTCAGCACCACACGCTTCCAGCCGACCATGGTGCCCAGGCCCAGTGCCAGCGCGACTGCCAGGATCACCCAGAACGGGGCGTACTCGGTGGTGGCGGTCAGGTCCTTGCGCAGCTTGTTCAAGTCATCTTTTTCGCGAGCTGCCAAGCCTGGCAACTTGCCTACCTTCTTCGCCGTGTCGTCCAGGCAGAGCAGGTAGCGACGAACCTCGATGCGTCGTTCCGACGGCAGCGAATGGTAGTCCGCCACGCCTTTGAGCGTGTCGAGCAGGGCATTGATGGTCGGCTCGGTCTGCTGCGGGTTGCAGCGGAATTTCTCGGGCAGATCGCCGTTCACGCTTTTGCCCAGCGCCAGGTATTCACCCAGGGACTCGTGGTTGCGTTGGTAGAACTGGCTCAGGTGCAAGGTTGCGTCACGGGTCCGCTCGATCTGGTAGGTGGTGCTGCCCAGATCCAGTACGAACTGCGCCGGCACGATACCGATCAGCACCAGCATGATCAGGCCGATACCTTTCTGGCCATCGTTGGAACCGTGGACAAAGCTGACGGCCATGGCCGAGATCACCAGTACCAGGCGGTTCCAGAACGGCGGGTGTTTCTTGTCGTCGATCTGGCGGCGCTGTTCCGGCGTCTTGTGCATCTTCGACAGCGGACGCCACCATTTCAGGCCGATCAGCACCAGGGCGGCGATCAGGAACCCGGCCATGGGCGAGAACACCAGGGAAGCGCCGATATCGATCGCCTTCTGCCAGTTCACCCCGTCGGCCAACGGGATATCGTTGATCAGCGCGTTGGCCAGACCCACGCCGAGGATCGAACCGATCAATGTGTGGGAACTGGATGCCGGGATACCGAAGTACCAGGTGCCCAGGTTCCAGGTGATGGCCGCTGCGAGCAGCGAAAACACCATGGCCAGCCCGTGTCCGGTGTTCACATTGATCAGCAGCTCCACGGGCAACAGGTGAACGATGGCGTACGCCACCCCCACGCCGCCCAGCAACACACCGAGAAAGTTGAACACACCGGAAAAGAACACCGCCAGGTGAGGCGGCATGGCTTTGGTGTAGATAACAGTGGCAACCGCGTTAGCGGTGTCATGAAAGCCGTTGATGAACTCGAAGGCGAGGACAAAAGCCAGGGCGAGCAAGAGGCTCACAAGCACCCAAGCATCCAGTCCGCTGAATAAATCGATCATGAAGGTTTTCTGACCCGGTCATAAGGGGGCGCGATTATGCCAGAAAACCTCGGTAATCGATGCACTGCCTGCTCATCGGTAACATTCTTCAACGAAAATAATTGTAGGGCAGCCCCAAGCGCCAGGTTTGCCGCGGGTTGCGTAACCCTTTGAATCAGGGGCGCAAAGCACACTTGGCCAGGATCACGGCAAGCTGAATGATGCCGTGAGCGGTTGTATGAAATTTCTGAAAAGGAGGTCGGCCATGACCCTTCCCGACCGTCGGGCAGGAGCGGATGGCGGCCCGCTCATGGCGGGCGTGCGCTACGGATTCCAGCCTGGGTGGCGGCCGGAAACCTCTTCACAGGAACCTCGGGCGCTGAGCGTCACTGCTCTTCGGCTTTGAGTTCCTTTTCCATTTTCTGGAGTTCTTGGGTGAAGGCCTGGTCCTGAACGGTGGCGCGCTTACGCCAGGGTTTGCGTTCCGGTTCAGGTTGCGCGGCGTAGGTGGTGACTTCCCCGCCGTAAACTTCCTTGTAACGTTGTTCCTGGCGCTCAAGTTCCGCGCGCAGTTCGTCTTTCGTCACAGTTTTACCTAAATTAATTGAAGTTGAATCTGGTGATACGCACTGCATGTGGACATGCAGACGGCCACGGCACCAGAGCTGACAGCTGACGTAGCATCAGGGCTTCGCGTTGTTGCCAAACAGGGGAAGCGACCATAACGGCGCTTCGGGCACCAGGGTAATGACCACGGCGCCTGCGTACGGGAACGGTCGATTGGCCGTACCGTCACTGTTTTGCATTATAGCGGCCCAGCCGAATAACACTATCGGGAAAATTAAAAGGTGCTGTTGTTGTGTGAACTCATGTTTGTATGTGCAACTTGTATCACCGCGTGCAAAAAGGTCGGCGAGTACCGCTATCCAGATGCCATTCACGCCGACAAGTTCAATTGGCCCACGCCTTCACGCCAGACAAAATCATTGTTTCCTGCAACTTAACTCAACGGTGTTCGCAGCGGGAGCCATTCGATAGCTGACCCGATTGCGATTATCGGTCGACGGTTCGATAATCGAACGCTCTCGGCCGGCGGCCCTTGCTTGCCCATCGGGCAGCCGCTTGAATAGCCGTCATTCCCGGGGAAGGATCAAACATGAACGACCAATTGCGCAATGCCTTCACTTCCGTCGCGCCACCGATCGTCGCCTCGCCGGCCAAGCGGATCCAGGCCTTGACTGGTGACCCCGACTTCATGACGT
The DNA here is from genome assembly GCF_052871455.1 of Pseudomonas sp. LARHCG127. Lineage (NCBI taxonomy): Bacteria > Pseudomonadati > Pseudomonadota > Gammaproteobacteria > Pseudomonadales > Pseudomonadaceae > Pseudomonas > Pseudomonas sp. LARHCG127. Next base: position 57,459 of record NZ_JBIXJT010000004.1, on the reverse strand, counting down.
CCTTGGCTCGCGGTTTGGCCGTGGTCCAGGCCTTCCAGGAACGCAAGCGGCACCTGACCATCGCCCAGATCAGCCACCGCACGGAAATTCCCCGCGCCGCTGTCAGGCGTTGCCTGCATACCTTGATCAAGCTGGGCTACGCCACCACGGACGGGCGCACCTATTCGCTGCTGCCCAAAGTGTTGACCCTCGGTCACGCCTATCTGTCTTCCACACCCTTGGCCGTTTCTGCCCAGCCGTACCTGGACCGCATGAGCGAGCAACTGCACGAAGCCTGCAACATGGCCACGCTCGAAGGCGACGACATTCTCTATATCGCCCGCTCCGCGACCACCCAGCGCCTGATTTCGGTGGACCTTTCGGTGGGCGGGCGCCTGCCAGCCTATTGCACCTCCATGGGCAGGATTCTCCTGGCGGCCCTGGATGATGCGTCGTTGCGCGACTACCTCGACCACGCCGACCTGCAGGCCAAGACCAGCCGCACCTTGCACACACCTGAGGCTTTGCTCGAGTGCCTGCAACAGGTGCGGCAGCAGGGCTGGTGCATCGTCGACCAGGAACTGGAACAGGGTCTGCGTTCGATTGCCGTACCGGTGTACGACGCTTCCGGTCAAGTAGTGGCCGCGCTAAACGTCAGTACCCATGCCGGGCGGGTCAGCCGCAATGAGCTGGAGCAACGCTTCCTGCCTGGCCTGCTGGGGGCCAGTCGCGACCTGAGCGCGCAGCTGTTCACTTAAGCTGTTCGATAAACGCACACAGTCGGCGGCGATGAATTGACGGTATTTGCCCGGCCTCATTAATGTCGCGCAGCGTCATCCGGCGTGTGTCGCCGGGTCTCCGTTCGTCCGCCTGCGTTTTTCGCTTGGAATAAAAATAAAATGAACCAGCCCCAGACCTCCGTAGGCAATTGCCTCGATGTGCAGTCCTTCATCAATACCCAGCCCATATCGCGTTATCAGTGGCGGGTGGTGATTCTGTGTTTCCTGATTGTATTCCTCGACGGCCTCGATACGGCCGCGATGGGTTTCATCGCCCCGGCGTTGTCCCAGGATTGGGGCATCGATCGCGCCAGCCTCGGCCCTGTAATGAGTGCCGCGCTGATCGGCATGGTGTTCGGCGCACTGGGTTCAGGGCCGTTGGCTGACCGCTTCGGGCGAAAAGTCGTACTGGTGGGCGCGGTCGTGCTGTTCGGCGCGTTCAGCCTGGCCTCGGCCTACAGCACCAACGTCGATCAATTGCTGGTATTGCGGTTCTTGACCGGCCTGGGCTTGGGCGCCGGGATGCCGAACGCCACCACTTTGCTCTCGGAGTACACCCCGGAACGCAAGAAATCGCTGTTGGTGACTAGCATGTTCTGTGGCTTCAACCTGGGCATGGCGGGCGGCGGGTTCATCTCCGCCAAGTTGATCCCGGCCTTCGGTTGGCACAGCCTGCTGCTGATCGGCGGGGTGCTGCCGTTGATCCTGGCGGTCGTGTTGCTGTTCTGGCTGCCGGAGTCGGCGCGTTACCTGGTGGTGCGCAATCGCGGCACCGATAAAGTGCGCAAGACCCTGGCGCCGATCGAGCCGCACACGGTTGCCCAAGCGGCGAGCTTCAGCGTACCGGAACAGAAAACCGTCAAGGCCCGCAACGTGCTGGCGGTGATTTTCTCCGGCACCTACAGCGCCGGCACCTTGCTGCTGTGGCTGACCTATTTCATGGGCCTGGTGATTGTCTACCTGTTGACCAGTTGGCTGCCGACCTTGATGCGCGACAGCGGCGCGAGCATGGAACAGGCCGCGTTTATCGGCGCGTTGTTTCAATTCGGCGGCGTATTGAGCGCTGTGTTTGTCGGTTGGGCGATGGACCGATTCAATCCGCACAAGGTCATCGGCCTTTTCTATCTGATGGCCGGGGTGTTTGCCTACGCGGTGGGGCAGAGCCTGGGCAACATCACCGTGCTCGCCACCCTGGTGCTGGTGGCCGGCATGTGCGTCAACGGCGCGCAATCGGCGATGCCTTCCCTGGCGGCGCGTTTCTACCCGACCCAGGGCCGGGCCACCGGGGTCTCGTGGATGCTGGGCATCGGTCGTTTCGGCGCGATCCTCGGCGCCTGGATGGGCGCCACACTGCTGGGGCTGGGCTGGAACTTTGAACAGGTCCTGACGGCGCTGGTTATTCCTGCGGCGCTGGCGACCACGGCGGTGGTGATCAAGGGCATGGTCAGTCATGCGGATGCGACCTGAGCTGTTCACCTGCACGAAACCCTGAGTCCACACCTGTGGCGAGGGAGCTTGCTCCCGCTGGGGCGCGAAGCGGCCCTCTATATTAGGGCTGCTACGCAGCCCAGCGGGAGCAAGCTCCCTCGCCACGGGTTCCACCTGTTTTCGATGTGAGGGCAAATCGATAGCCAAACAACAATCTGTTCGATAAACGAACACTCAGTCGATTATCGGATTGTTTTGCCGCCATCCCGAAGCTTAATCTTCAGTCACTCCGGCGCTTAACCTCGCGCCTTTTTCTTCATGTCGGTCTACTGGATAACGGGAGCCTGCCCCATGGCTGAAATCCTTTCGCTGCACGACGCGGTGAAGCAATTCGTCAATGACGGCGATACCGTCGCGCTCGAAGGCTTCACTCACCTGATTCCTACGGCGGCGGGTCATGAAATCATTCGTCAGGGCAAGAAAGATCTGACCCTGGTGCGCATGACGCCTGACCTGATCTATGACCAGTTGATCGGCGCCGGTTGTGCTCGCAAGTTGATTTTCTCCTGGGGCGGCAACCCTGGCGTCGGGTCGTTGCACCGCTTGCGCGATGCCGTGGAGAAACAATGGCCACACCCGCTGGAGATCGAGGAACACAGCCACGCCGACCTGGCCAATGCCTACGTCGCTGGCGCTTCCGGCCTGCCGTTCGCAGTGTTGCGGGCCTACGCCGGTTCTGACCTGCCGAAGGTCAACCCGCTGATCAAGAGCGTGACCTGTCCCTTCACCGGTGAAGTCCTGGCCGCCGTGCCTTCGGTGCGCCCGGACGTCACGGTGATCCATGCCCAGAAAGCCGACCGCAAGGGCAACGTGTTGCTATGGGGCATCCTCGGTGTGCAGAAAGAAGCTGCCCTGGCCGCCAAGCGTTGCATCGTCACCGTGGAAGAAATCGTCGACGACCTGAACGCGCCGATGAACGCCTGCGTGCTGCCGACCTGGGCGTTGAGCGCCGTGTGCCATGTCCCCGGCGGTGCCCATCCGTCCTACGCCCACGGCTACACCGAGCGTGACAACCGTTTCTACCAGGCGTGGGACCCGATCGCCCGGGACCGTGAGACCTTTACCGCATGGATCAACGAATACATTCACGGCACTCGAGATTTCAGTGAATTCCAGGCCCGGCTGGCAGCCGCTTCGCAGGTGAAACCATGAACTACTCCACCAACGAAATGATGACCGTCGCCGCTGCGCGTCGCTTGAAGAACAATGCCGTGTGCTTCGTCGGCATCGGCCTGCCGTCGAAAGCGGCCAACCTGGCGCGGCTGACCTCGTCGCCGGACGTCGTGCTGATCTACGAATCGGGTCCGATCGGTGCCAAGCCCAGCGTACTGCCGCTGTCCATCGGCGACGGTGAGCTGGCGGAAACCGCGGACACTGTCGTACCGACCGGTGAGATTTTTCGCTACTGGCTGCAGGGCGGGCGTATCGATGTCGGTTTCCTTGGCGCGGCCCAGGTCGACCGTTTTGGCAACATCAACACCACGGTGGTGGGCGACTACCATCAGCCGAAAGTCCGCTTGCCGGGTGCCGGTGGCGCGCCGGAAATCGCCGGTTCCGCCAAAAGCGTGTTGATCATCCTCAAGCAGTCGGCGCGTTCGTTTGTCGACAAGCTGGATTTCATCACCTCGGTGGGCCATGGCGAAGGCGGTGATTCGCGCAAGCGTCTTGGCCTGCCGGGGGCGGGGCCCGTGGGCATCATCACCGATTTGTGCATCATGGAACCGGAAGCCGGCAGCCATGAATTCGTGGTCACCGCGCTGCACCCCGGCGTGACCCGCGAGCAAGTCATTGCGGCCACCGGGTGGGCGATTCGTTTCGCCGACCAGGTGCAAACCACCGCCGAGCCGACCGAGGTGGAGTTGCGCGCACTGCGCGACCTGGAAGCTCGCACCGCGGCGGCCCACGGCCAGGCACCGGGAGAAGCTTGATGCGCGACGTGTATATCTGTGATGCGATTCGAACCCCGATCGGTCGGTTTGGCGGCGGTTTGTCTGCCGTGCGCGCCGATGACCTGGCCGCTGTGCCGATCAAGGCGCTGATGGAACGCAATCCATCGGTGGACTGGAATGCGGTGGATGAGGTGTTCCTCGGCTGTGCCAACCAGGCCGGCGAAGACAACCGCAACGTGGCGCGCATGGCGCTGTTGTTGGCGGGCCTGCCGGAAAGCATTCCCGGCGTGACCCTCAATCGCCTTTGCGCCTCGGGCATGGACGCCATCGGCACCGCGTTCCGCGCCATTGCCAGCGGCGAGATGGAACTGGCCATCGCTGGCGGCGTGGAGTCGATGTCTCGGGCGCCGTTCGTGATGGGCAAGGCCGACGCCGCGTTTTCCCGCAACATGAAGCTGGAAGACACCACCATCGGCTGGCGTTTCATCAACCCATTGATGAAAGCCCAGTACGGCGTGGACGCGATGCCGCAGACTGCCGATAACGTGGCCGATGACTACGCCGTGTCCCGCGCCGACCAGGACGCTTTCGCCTTGCGCAGCCAACAGCGAACGGCGGCGGCCCAGGCGGCAGGTTTTTTCGCCGAAGAAATCGTGCCGGTGCGCATCACTCATAAAAAAGGCGAAACCGTGGTCGAACAGGACGAGCACCCGCGCGCCGACACCACGCTGGAAACCTTGGGCAAACTCAAACCGGTCAATGGCCCTGACAAGACCGTCACCGCCGGCAACGCTTCGGGTGTCAACGACGGCGCGGCCGCCTTGATCCTGGCGTCGGCCGAAGCGGTGAAAAAACATGGCCTGACGCCTCGGGGCAAAGTGTTGGGCATGGCCAGCGCCGGCGTCGCGCCACGGGTGATGGGCATTGGCCCGGTGCCGGCAGTGCGCAAGCTCACTGAACGCCTGGGCCTGGCGGTCGCGGATTTCGATGTGATCGAACTCAATGAAGCCTTTGCCAGCCAGGGCCTGGCGGTGCTGCGGGACTTGGGGCTGGCGGACGATGCGCCGCAGGTCAACCCGAACGGCGGCGCTATCGCCCTCGGCCATCCACTGGGCATGAGCGGGGCGCGCTTGGTGATGACGGCGTTGCACCATTTGGAAAAGACCGGCGGCAAGAAAGGCCTGGCGACCATGTGCGTCGGCGTCGGCCAGGGTCTGGCATTGGCCATCGAACGCGTCTGACGCGTCGCTCTACTAATAAGAAAACCGAGGAATGCTTCATGACTGACAAGCCTGGTTATCGTCGCCCCCAAGCGGGCACCCAGCCGGAGTATCTGCACCCGCCTTACCAGTCCACCAACCTGCGCTCGCCGTCCAAGCCGTTGGTGTTCCTGCCCCATTCGCTGTCGGAAATTACCGGCCCGACGGTAGGCGCCGACCGCTTGCAGGAAAAGGACCACGACCTGACCGCCCAGCATGCCGGCGAGCCACTGGGGGAGCGGATCATTATTCACGGGCGGGTGCTGGATGAGCACGGCCAGCCGGTGTCCGGCATCCTGGTGGAAATCTGGCAGGCCAACGCCGCCGGCCGCTATAACCATGACCGTGACGACCATGACGCGCCGCTGGACCCGAACTTCACCGGCACCGGTCGCACCGTGACCGATGCCGACGGCTGGTATCAGTTCCAGACCATCAAGCCCGGCGCTTATCCGTGGGGCAACCATCACAACGCCTGGCGCCCGGCGCATATCCATTTCTCACTGTTCGGGCCGAGCATCCTGACGCGCCTGGTGACGCAGATGTATTTCCCGGGCGATCCCTTGCTGGAATACGACCCGATCTACAACTGCGTGCCGGACACCCGCGCCAAGGAGCGCCTGATCGCCCGGTTCGACCTGGAAAAAACCGTCCCTCACTACGCCCTCGGTTACCGCTGGGACATCGTCTTGCGCGGCCGCGATGCCACGCCGATGGAGAAATAAGATGACGCTCACCGCCACCACGTCCCATACCGTTGGCCCTTACTACCACATCGGCCTGACCTGGCTGAACCGCGAAGACCTGACCGTTGCCCAAACCCTTGGCCAACGTGTGGCAATCACCGGGCAGGTGGTCGACGGTAATGGCCAGTTCGTCAACGACGCGATGCTGGAAGTCTGGCAGGCCAACGCCGCCGGCAAATACGCCCACCCGGAAGACGACCAGGACAAGCCCCTGGACCCGCACTTCGAGGGCTTCGGTCGAGTGCCGGTGGATGCCGAAGGGCGCTTCCGCTTCACCACCATCAAGCCGGGCACTGTGCCAGGGCTGGGCGGTGCGACCCAGGCGCCGCATCTGGTCGTGCTGGTGTTCGCACGTGGGCTGGTCAAGCATTTGCTGACACGCATCTACTTTGACGGCGAGCAGGCCAACGAAGCTGACCCGCTGTTGGCCTGCGTGCCCGAGGAGCGCCGCGGCACCCTCGTCGCCAAGCCCGATGCGTCGGGCGTGTACCAGTGGAACGTGATCCTGCAGGGCACGGACGCCGAGACGGTGTTCTTCGATTACTGAGTGATGGGCGATTTTGTGGCGAGGGAGCTTGCTCCCGCTCGGCTTTGTAGGAGCTGGCGAAGCCTGCGATCTTTTGATCTTTCACTTGAAACTCGAGTGATTGGGAAAAGATCGCAGCCTCGCTTCGCTCGACAGCTCCTACGGGCGCAAGCCAGCGGGAGCAAGCTCCCTCGCCACAAAGAAGATGCAACCCTGTGGGAGCGAGCTTGCTCGCGATGGCCGCAGTACAGGCACTACACGTCGAAAAACTGTTTGTGGAACGGGAGTGTTACGAAGTGTGTCTAGACTTCGTCAGCCCCCAACGAGTGAATAACCCATGACCATCCCAATCAGCCACTACACCGGTGAAGAACGCAGCAAGCGCATCTTCGCCATCGTCGGTGCTTCATCCGGCAACCTGGTCGAATGGTTCGACTTCTACGTCTATGCATTCTGTGCGATTTATTTCGCGCCGGCGTTCTTCCCCTCGGACAACCCGACGGTGCAACTGGTCAACACGGCCGGTGTGTTCGCCGCCGGGTTCCTGATGCGGCCCATCGGCGGTTGGATTTTCGGTCGGGTGGCGGATCGCCACGGGCGCAAGAATTCGATGATGATCTCGGTGCTGATGATGTGCTTCGGCTCGTTGCTCATCGCCTGCCTGCCCACCTACAAGGACATCGGCGTCTGGGCGCCGGTGCTGCTGTTGTTCGCGCGCTTGCTGCAAGGCCTGTCGGTGGGCGGCGAATACGGCACTACCGCCACCTACATGAGCGAAGTGGCCCTCAAGGGCCAGCGCGGCTTTTTCGCCTCGTTCCAGTACGTGACGCTGATTGGCGGGCAGCTGCTGGCGGTGTCGCTGGTGGTGGTCCTGCAACAGTTTCTCAACGAGGACGAACTGCGTGCCTACGGTTGGCGGATTCCGTTCGTGGTAGGCGCCGCGGCGGCGTTGATTTCCCTGCTCCTGCGGCGTTCCCTGAAAGAAACCAGCAGCAAGGAAATGCGCGAGAACAAGGACGCCGGCAGCATCGCCGCGCTGTTTCGCGACCACAAGGCGGCGTTTATCACCGTGCTCGGCTACACCGCCGGTGGTTCGCTGATTTTCTACACCTTCACCACCTACATGCAGAAATACCTGGTGAACACCGCAGGCCTGCACGCCAAGACCGCCAGCTACATCATGACCGGCGCGCTGTTCCTCTATATGTGCATGCAACCGCTGTTCGGCATGCTGGCGGACAAGATCGGCCGGCGTAACTCCATGCTTTGGTTCGGTGGCCTGGGAGCGTTGTGCACGGTGCCGATCCTGCTGACGCTCAAAAGCATCAGCAGCCCGTTCCTGGCGTTTGTCCTGATTACGCTGGCGCTGGCCATCGTCAGTTTCTATACCTCCATCAGCGGCCTGGTGAAAGCCGAAATGTTTCCACCTGAAGTGCGGGCACTGGGAGTAGGGTTGGCTTACGCGGTGGCCAATGCGATTTTTGGCGGATCGGCCGAATACGTCGCCTTGAGCCTGAAGGCCCAGGGCATGGAAAACGCCTTTTATTGGTATGTCACGGTGATGATGGGGGTGGCGTTCCTGTTCAGCCTGCGCCTGCCCAAGCAGCCGGCGTATTTGCACCATGACCTGTGAGTGGTGAACCGAAGGCCCGTTAGATTCATTGTGGCGAGGGAGCTTGCTCCCGCTGGGCTGCGCAGCAGCCCTATCTTGTGAGCGCTTCGCACTCAAGCGGGAGCGATCTCTGGCCAAAGGCATCCATTTTTCGAAGGACTGTTTATGAGCGAACGACCGGGCAATCAGCTGTTCGATGCCTACTTCACCGCCCGCGACATGCGCGAGGTGTTCTGCGATGCAGGGCGGGTGCAGGCCATGCTGGACGTCGAGGCCGCATTGGCCCGGGCCCAAGCGCGAGTGGGATTGATCCCCCAGGCCGCGGTGGCGCCGATCGAGAACGCCTGCCGTGCCCAGTTGTACGACTTTGGCGCGTTGAGCGAAGCGATTGCCAGTGCCGGCAACTCGGCGATCCCGCTGGTGAAGGCATTGGGCAAGCGCATCGCCACCGAGAGCGCCGAGGCCGAACGCTACGTGCACCTGGGCGCCACCAGCCAGGACGTGATGGACAGCGGATTGGTGCTGCAACTGCGCCGAGCGTTGGACTTGATCGAGGCAGAGCTGGCGCAACTGGCCGCGACCCTGGCCCGACAAGCCGAACGCTACGCCGCCACACCGCTGGCCGGGCGCACCTGGTTGCAACACGCAACCCCGGTAACCCTGGGCATGAAGATCGCCGGTTGGCTGGGGGCGATCACCCGCAGTCGCCAACGCTTGCGGGAACTCAAGCCGCGTTTGCTGGTGCTGCAATTCGGCGGCGCCTCCGGAACGCTCGCCGCCTTGGGGGAACAGGCGCTGCCGGTCGCCGAAGCCCTGGCCGCCGAGTTGCAACTGAACCTGCCGGAGCAACCGTGGCACACCCAGCGCGATCGCCTGGTGGAGTTCGGCGCGGTGCTAGGGTTGATCGCCGGCAGCCTGGGCAAATTGGGGCGCGACATCAGCCTGTTGATGCAGACCGAGGCCGGTGAAGCCTTCGAACCTTCTGCACCGGGCAAGGGCGGTTCGTCGACGATGCCGCACAAGCGCAACCCGGTGGGCGCGGCGGTGCTGATCGGCGCGGCGACACGAGTGCCTGGCCTGTTGTCGACGCTGTTCAGCGCCATGCCTCAGGAACACGAGCGCAGCCTGGGCCTGTGGCACGCCGAATGGGAAACCCTGCCGGAGATCTGCTGCCTGGTCTCCGGCGCCTTGCAACAGGCGCGACTGCTGGCCGAAGGGCTGGAAGTGGACACGGCGCGCATGGCCCGCAACCTAGAACTGACCCAGGGGTTGGTGCTGGCCGAAGCGGTGAGCATCGTCCTGGCCCAGCGGGTTGGCCGTGACACCGCCCATCATCTGCTGGAGCAATGCTGCAAGCGCGCCGTGGCCGAACAGCGGCATTTGCGCGCTGTGCTGGGAGACGAACCCCAGGTCAACGCGCAGTTATCCGCCACCGAGCTCGACCATCTGCTCGACCCGGCCCACTACCTCGGCCAGGCCCAGACCTGGGTTGCCCGAGCCGTGGCCGAACACCTTGCCTTGAATGCCTGAAAGGAGATTGTTGTGGGATTCGTCAAACTCGCCGAGGGCGATCTGAACTACCGATTGGACGGGCCGCAAGACGCCCCGGTGCTGGTGCTCTCCAACTCCCTGGGCACCGACCTGCACATGTGGGATGAGCAGATCCCGGCCTTCAGCGAACATTTTCGCGTGCTGCGTTTCGACACCCGTGGTCATGGCCAGTCGCTGGTGACCGAAGGCCCCTACAGCATTGAACAGCTGGGTCGCGATGTGCTGGCGATGCTTGATCAGTTGAAGATCGACAAGGTGCATTTCTGCGGCTTGTCGATGGGGGGCTTGATCGGTCAATGGCTGGGCATCAATGCCAGTGAACGCTTGCACAAACTGGTGGTGTGCAACACCGCGGCCAAGATCGGCGACCCGTCGATGTGGAACCCGCGCATCGAAACCGTGCTGCGTGACGGCAAGGATGCGATGGTGGCGTTGCGCGATGCGTCGATTGCCCGCTGGTTTACCCCCGACTTTGCCGAGGCCCAGCCTGCGACGGCAAAAAAAATCACTGAGATGCTGGCCGCGACCTCGCCCCAGGGTTATGCCGCCAACTGCGCGGCGGTGCGTGATGCCGATTTTCGCGAGCAGTTATCATCGATTCGCGTGCCGCTGCTGGTGATCGCCGGCACCGAAGATGCGGTGACGCCACCGTCGGGTGGGCACTTTATCCAAGAGCGCGTCAATGGCGCCGAGTACGCCGAGTTCCATGCCGCGCACCTGTCCAACGTCCAGGCCGGTGCTGCGTTCAGTGCGCGGGTCTTGGATTTCCTGCTTGATTCTGGCCGTGCCTGAGGAGTTTCCTGTGGACGAGAAACAACGTTACGACGAAGGCATGCAAGTACGCCGCGCGGTGCTGGGCGATGCCCATGTCGATCGCAGCCTCAATGCCCTGACCGAGTTCAACAGCGAATTCCAGGAGATGATCACCCGCCACGCCTGGGGCGACATCTGGACCCGCCCGGGCCTGCCGCGCCATACCCGTAGCCTGATTACCATTGCCATGCTGATCGGCATGAACCGCAATGAAGAGCTCAAGCTGCACCTGCGCGCCGCCGCCAACAATGGCGTAAGCCGCAGCGAGATCAAGGAAGTGATCATGCAGAGCGCCATTTACTGCGGCATTCCGGCGGCCAATGCCACCTTCCACCTGGCCGAATCCGTCTGGGATGAGCTGGGTGTCGAATCGCGGGGTTAGGACATACCTCGATTCCTGTGGGAGCGAGCCTGCTCGCGAAAGCGGTGGGTCAGTTGCATCGATGTTGAATGTGATGACGCCATCGCGAGCAAGCTCGCTCCCACACTGATCTCCAGCGGCCATTGAATCTGCGTCCACCGCCAATTCCCTGTGGGAGCGAGCCTGCTCGCGAAAGCGGTGTGTCAGTTTTCGAAGATACTGAATGTGCCGTCGTCTTCGCGAGCAGGCTCGCTCCCACACTGATCTCCAGCGGCCATTGAATCTGCGCCCACCGCCAATTCCCTGTGGGAGCGAGCTTGCTCGCGATGACGGTGGTACAGCCTCCATCCATATTCAGCTTTTACAACAAACCGATCGGATAGCTGACGATCAACCGGTTCTCATCGAATTCATTGGTGCTGTAATCCCGGCGCATCGTCGAGTTACGCCATTTCACATTCAGGCTTTTCAGCACACCGCTCTGCACGGTGTAGGCCAGTTCACTTTCGCGGCCCCATTCCTTGCCGTCATCGACGGTGGCGGTGTGAACGTTGTCACCGCTGATGTAGCGGTTCATCAGGGTCAAGCCCGGCACGCCGACGGCGGCGAAGTTGAAGTCGTGGCGCACTTGCCAGGATTTTTCCTTGGCGTTGTCATAGCTGGAGTTGTAGCTGTCGTTCGCCAGGGTGCCGCCGCTGGTGCCGTTGACGCGCATCCAGGCATCGTCGCCGCCGACTTTTTGCAGGCCGACGTAGAAGGTGTTGCCGCCGTATTTGGCCGAGAGCATGGCGAACGCGGTTTTGTTGTCCAGGTCGCCGGCCAACGCGCTGCCGTTTTCCTTGCCGGTGAAGTAGCCAAGGTTGGCGCCCAGGGTCCAGTCGCCGATGGGCTGGCTGTGGGTCAGGTTGAAATATTGCTGTTGGTAGATGTCGGACAGTTCCGCGTACCACACGCCGACCTGGGTGCGTTTTTCGTTGAAGGCGTATTCGCCGCCGCCGAAGTTGAAACGGTCGGAGGTGAACGCACCGCGACCGTTCATCGACATGTCTTCCATGCTCGCGTCGTTGCGCGGGCTGTTGCCACGGAACTGGCCGCCGTAGAGGCTCAGGCCATTGATTTCGGTCGAGGTGACCTGGCCGCCGCGGAAGGTTTGCGGCAGGGAACGGCCATCGTCGGAACGCAGGATCGGCAGCACCGGCATCCATTCGCCGACCTTCAGCTCAGTCTTCGAGACCTTGGCCTTGAGGGCCACGCCGAGGCGCCCGAAGTCATCGGCGGGGCGACCGTCATCGTGTACCGGCAGCAGTTGTGTACCTGCCGTGCCACCACCGCCGTCGAGCTTGACCGAGTACATGCCCAGCACGTCCACGCCGAAACCGACCGTGCCTTGGGTGAAACCGGACTTGGCGTCGAGGATGAAGCTCTGGGTCCACTCTTCAGCCTTGCCTTGGGCATTGTTCGGGTTGGTGAAGTTGCGGTTGAGGTAGAAGTTGCGCAGGTTCAACGTGGCCTTGGCATCTTCGACGAATCCCGATTCCGCGGCCAGGACGGGCAGGGCGGTGCTGGCCAGGGCTACGGCGATAAGGCTGGGGAACAGGTGCTGTGTGGGCTTCATGGGCGTTGTCTCTATTTTTTGTGGACGAAGCGAGTTGCTGCCGCACTTTTGAGGTGCTGGCGGTACGGGGTAGCCAGGGGCGTCAGGGCGATCGGAATCAGCCGGGTGGGACGGGGCGTTGGGGCATGGCGTCGAACCTGTTGTTATTGGTTTTGTGCGAGCGATGGTGAAGGGCGGCCCGGGATCGGTTCAATTGCCGTTTGCGGGTTTTGGGCGATTATCGAACGGCAAAACGGCCGATTGGATGGTCGCAATCCCTTGTGGGAGCGAGCTTGCTCGCGATGGCGGTCTGACAGTCTTGGCGGAGTACATATCCATTCCTGCGGTAACGGCCGCTAATGGTTCCGCCCTGACGGCGGGTCACTTTTGACTGGGCCGGCTTCCGGGCTCTTCAAAAGTGAGCCGCCGTCAGGGCGGAACCCTAAGCCGCCGTTACCGCGAAAATGGATATGTACCCAGTCAACAAGAGCAAGGCCAGCTGTCAGGCCGCCATCGCGGGCAAGCCTTGCTCCCACATAGGCCAGCGTTAAAAGGTGCACAAACAAAAAGCCCACCTTTCGGTGGGCTTCGTGTTTTTAAGCATCGGATCAGAACAACTTCGTCTCCGGCGCTTTCTCCGCCACCGGCTCGTTCCTACCCGTCTCGGCATTCCAACCACCGCCCAGTGCCTTGTACAGATTGACCTCGCTGGTCAGTTGCGCAAGACGGTCAGTGATCAGCGATTGCTGCGCGCTGAACAACTGGCGCTGGGCATCGAGGAAGGTCAGGTTGCTGTCGACGCCGATGCGGTAGCGACGCTCAGCCAGGCGGTAGTAGTCCTGGTTGGCGGCGACGAAGTCGGTCTGGGCCTGCAACTGCTCGTTGTAGGTCTGACGTGCGGCCAGGCCGTCGGAGACTTCCTGGAACGCGGTCTGAATCGACTTCTCGTACTGCGCGACGTTGATATCTTTCTGAATCTTCGCGTAATCCAGGCTTGCTCGCAGGCTGCCGGCATTGAAGATCGGCAGGTTGATCTGCGGCGCGAAGCTCCAGGTGCCCGAACCGCCCTTGAACAGGCCGGACAGGTCCGGGCTCAGGGTGCCGGCGTTGGCCGTCAGGCTGATGCTCGGGAAGAACGCGGCCCGCGCGGCGCCGATGTTGGCGTTGGCGGCCAACAGGTTGCGTTCGGCCTGGAGAATGTCCGGACGACGTTGCAGCAGGTCCGACGGCAGCCCGGCCGGCACTTCGCTGAGCAGGTCATCGCTCAACGGTTGCGCGTTCAGGTTGGCCGGCAGGCCGGTGCCCAGCAGCAGGGTCAGGCTGTTCTCATCCTGGGCGACTTGGCGAGTGTAGCGGGCCAGTTGCACGCGGGCGTTTTCCACGGCGGTGCGCGCCTGGCTCAAGTCCAGGGCCGAGGCCACGCCGACTTCGGCGCTGCGCGAGGTCAGCTTGAAGCTTTGCTCGTAGGCGCCGAGGGTTTCCTGGGTCAGCTTGAGCAGTTCCTTGTCGGCCTGCCAGGTCAGGTAGGCATTGGCGACGTTGGCCACCAGGCTGATCTGGGTGCTGCGGCGGGCTTCTTCGGTGGCGAAGTAGCTTTGCAACGCTTGCTCGCTCAGGCTGCGAACCCGACCGAACAGGTCCAGCTCGTAGGCGCTGATCCCCAGTGTTGCCGAGTAGGAACTGCTGATCGCCGCTTCGCCGGTTTGCGAAGCCCGTGCCGGTACCCGCTGGCGGCTGCCGGAGCCGGTGGCCGAGACTGCCGGGAACAGGTCCGCGCGTTGGATGCGGTACTGCGCGGCGTAGGCATCGATATTCAATGCCGCGACGCGCAGGTCGCGGTTGTTTTCCAGGGCGACCTGGATCAGCTGTTGCAACGCCGGGTCATGGAAAAACTGCTTCCAGCCTTGCTCGGCGGCGGCCTGGCCGGGCGCCTTGGCGGCCTCGTAGGCCGGCCCTTGCGGGTATTGCGCCGCAACCGGTGCGTCGGGCCGCTGGTAGTCGGGGATCAGCGAGCAACCGCTGAGCACGACGGCGGCGATGGTCAGGGAGAGTAGCGACTTGCTCATTGGCCAGCCTCTTTGGAAGTTTCAGGAGTGTTGTCCTGGTCGATATTTTTGCGACGACCCATCGACGACACGGTCACGAAGAACAAGGGCACCCAGAAGATCGCCAGGATGGTCGCGGTGAGCATACCGCCGATCACACCCGTACCGATGGCATGCTGGCTGCCCGAACCGGCCCCCGTGGAAATCGCCAGCGGAACCACACCGAGGACGAACGCCAGGGACGTCATGATGATCGGCCGCAGACGCATCCTACAGGCTTCGATGGCGGCTTCCACCAGGGTTCGGCCCTGTTCGTGGAGTTCCTTGGCGAACTCCACGATCAGAATGGCGTTTTTCGCCGCCAGGCCGATGGTGGTCAGCAAGCCCACCTGGAAGTACACGTCGTTGGACAGGCCGCGCAGGCTGGTCGCCATCAGCGCCCCGATGATCCCAAGGGGCACCACGAGCATGACCGCGATCGGAATCGACCAGCTTTCATACAGCGCCGCCAGGCACAGGAACACCATCAGCAGCGACAAGGCATACAACGCCGGCGCCTGGGAGCCCGACAGACGTTCCTCGTAGGACAGGCCCGTCCAGGAAATACCCACACCGGCCGGCAACTTCTTGGCGATGGCTTCGACTTCGGCCATGGCTTCGCCGGTGGAGTAGCCCGGGGCAGGAGCACCGAGGATTTCCATCGCTTCCACACCGTTGTAGCGGGCCAGTTTTGGCGAACCATAGACCCACTCGCCCTTGGCGAACGCCGTGAACGGCACCATGGTCCCGGCGCTGTTGCGTACGTACCACTTCTGCAAGTCTTCGGGGCTCATGCGGGCACCGGGCTGACCCTGCACGTACACTTTCTTCACCCTACCACGGTCGATGAAGTCGTTCACGTAGCTACTGCCCAAGGCAATCGACAGGGTGTTGTTGATGTCCGACAGGGTGATGCCCAGCGCGCTGGCCTTCTCGTCGTCGATTTCCAGCTGGTATTGCGGCTCGTCGTTCAGGCCGTTCGGACGCACCTGGGAGAGGATCTTGCTCTGGGAAGCCATCCCCAGGAACTGGTTGCGGGCCTCCATCAGCTTGTCGTGGCCGATACCGGCACGGTCCTGCAGGAACACGTCGAAACCGGTGGCGTTACCCAGTTCCAGCACCGCCGGCGGGGCGAAGGCGAACACCATCGCGTCACGGAACGTGAAGAAGTGCTGCTGGGCGCGGGCCGCGAGCTTGAACACGCTGTTGTCGGCGTTACGCTCCTCCCATGGCTTGAGCATGATGAAGGCCATGCCGGAGCTCTGGCCACGACCGGCGAAGTTGAAGCCGGTCACCGTGAACACCGACGCCACCGCATCGCCTTCGCCGCCATCCTTGCTCGGACGCAGCAGGAACTCACGCATCTTGTCCACCACCACCTGGGTGCGCTCGGCACTGGAACCGGCCGGGGTCTGCACCTGGGCGAATAGTACGCCCTGGTCTTCTTCCGGCAGGAACGCCGTCGGGATGCGAGTGAACAGCCAGATCATGCCAACCACGATGAGCACGTAGGCCAGCAGGTACGGGGCCTTGTGCTTGAGCATATTGCCCACGCCGCGCTCGTAGCTGCGAACGCCACGGTCGAAATTGCGGTTGAACCAGCCGAAGAAGCCGCGTTTCGGTGTGCCGTGCTCACCCTTGGGGATCGGTTTGAGCATGGTGGCGCACAGGGCCGGGGTGAAGATCAACGCCACCAGCACCGACAAGGCCATGGCCGAAACGATGGTGATGGAGAACTGTTTGTAGATCACACCCGTCGAACCGCTGAAGAACGCCATCGGCAACAGCACCGCCGACAGCACCAGCGCGATACCCACCAACGCACCCTGGATCTGGCCCATGGACTTCTTGGTGGCTTCCTTGGGTGACAGGCCTTCTTCACTCATCACCCGTTCGACGTTTTCCACCACGACGATGGCATCGTCCACCAGCAAGCCGATGGCCAGTACCATGCCGAACATGGTCAGGGTGTTGATGCTGAAGCCGGCCGCCGCGAGGATGCCGAACGTACCCAGCAACACCACCGGCACCGTCATCGTGGTGATGATGGTAGCGCGGAAGTTCTGCAGGAACAGGAACATCACCAGGAACACCAGAGCGACCGCTTCGACCAGGGTTTCAACCACACCCTTGATCGACTCGCTCACCACCGGCGTGGTGTCGTACGGGAACACCACTTCCACACCTTGCGGGAAGAAGGGCTTGAGGCCGTCGATGGTATTGCGCAGGGCCTTGGCCGTGTCGAGGGCGTTTGCGCCGTTGGCCAGTTTGACCGCCAGGCCCGACGCCGGGGCGCCGTTGAACTGGGCGCTGACACTGTAGTTCTCACCGCCCAGGCCGACATCGGCGACGTCGCCGACGCGCACTTGCGAGCCGTCCGGGTTGACCTTGAGCAGGATCGCCTTGAACTGCTCGGCGGTCTGCAGACGGGTCTTGCCGATGATGGTGGCGTTCAGTTGCTGGCCGGGCAGGGCAGGCAAGCCGCCAAGTTGGCCGGACGAGACCTGGACGTTTTGCGCGGCAATGGCGTTTTTCACGTCCACCGGGGTGAGGTTGAAGTTGTTCAACTTGGCCGGGTCGAGCCAGATCCGCATGGCGTACTGGGCACCGAAGACCTGGAAGTCACCGACACCCGCAGTACGCGAGATCGGGTCTTGCAGGTTGGACACGATGTAGTTGGCCAAGTCGTCCTTGGTCATGCTGCCGTCACGCGACACCACGCCGATGACCATGAGGAAGTTCTTCACCGCCTTGGTCACGCGGATACCCTGCTGCTGCACTTCTTGCGGCAACAGCGGGGTGGCCAGGTTCAACTTGTTCTGGACCTGGACCTGGGCGGTATCGGAGCTGGTGCCCTGTTCGAAGGTCGCGGTGATGGTCATGCTGCCGTCGGAGTTACTTTCCGACGATACATAACGCAGGTTGTCGATACCGTTGAGCTGCTGCTCGATCACCTGCACCACGGTGTCCTGCACGGTTTGCGCGGACGCGCCCGGGTAGGTCACCTGGATCGCAATGGCCGGTGGCGCGATGCTCGGGTATTGGTTGATCGGCAACTTGAGGATCGATAGAGCCCCGACCAGCATGATCACCAGGGCGATCACCCAGGCGAAAATCGGACGGTCGATAAAAAATTTCGACATGGTTTACTCCCCTTTGCCTTCGGCTGCTTTATCAGCTGCCTGAGCGGGGGCCGGGTTCTGGGTGTTGACGTTGGTGGCTTCGGTGGCTTTGACTTCCACCCCCGGCCGTACGTACTGCAACCCTTCGGTGATCAGGCGATCGCCGGCCTTGAGCCCGTCTTCGATCAGCCACTGGCTGCCGACGGTGCGGCTGGCCTTGAGCTGGCGCAGTTCGACTTTGTTATCGGCGCCCACGACCATGGCGGTCGGCATGCCCTTGAGGTCGCGGGTCACGCCTTGCTGCGGTGCCAGGATCGCCGCGCTGTTCACACCCGCCTGCAATTGGGCGTGGACGAACATGCCCGGTAGCAGGGTGTGGTCAGGGTTGGGGAACACGGCGCGCAAGGTCACCGAACCAGTGGTCTGGTCAACCGAGACTTCGGAGAACTCCAACTTGCCTTCGTGCGGATACTGGCTGCCGTCTTCCAGGGTCAGCTTGACCATGGCGGCGTTCTCGCCGGCCTTTTGCAGACGACCGCTTTCCAGCTCGCGGCGCAGTTGCAGCAGCTCGACCGAGCTCTGCGTCACATCAACATAGATCGGGTCCAGTTGCTGGATGGTCGCCAGGGCATCGGTCTGGCCGTTACTGACCAGCGCACCCTCGGTCACCGAGGAACGACCGATGCGACCGGAAATCGGCGCATAGACCTTGGTGTAGCGCACGTTGATCTGGGCAGTCTGCAGGTTGGCTTCCGACTCCAGGCGATTGGCCACGGCGGTGTCGTATTCCTGGCGGCTCACCGCCTGTTCGTCCACCAATTGCTTGTAGCGGTCGGCAATCGACTTGGTGGAACGCAGGTTGGCCTCGGCGCTCTTGAGAGTCGCTTCATAGACAGCCGGATCGATCTGATACAGCTGCTGGCCGGCCTTGACGTCGGCGCCTTCCTTGAACAAGCGCTTGAGAATGATCCCGTTGACCTGTGGCCGTACTTCCGCGACGCGGAACGCGCTGGTGCGGCCCGGCAGTTCCGAGGTCAAGGTGAAGGGCTGGGTCTTGAGGGTTACGACGCCGACCTGAGGAGGGGGAGCAGCAGGTGCAGCCTCTTCCTTTTTGCATCCGCTGAGCAGCGATGCCAGGGCGATGGCGGTAACCAGAGCAGTAACAGCTGGCTTGAATTGCATGGAAATCCTCGGGTCCAGGCGCGCAACGGGGCGCACTCGAAAGGTGGAAAGGTAAAAAAGCAGCAGTAATTCAATTAGTAGGATGCTAAGAAATATACTTACGTACACGGTTGTTTGTAAACAGCCAAATTGCGTAATATCCGGATTTACAAAAGCCTGACAAAGGCCAGCGTAGATCGGCGACGCGCTCCAAGGGACGTCGCCTCATATTTGTTCAGCTGATTCTTACGCATTGCTGACCGCATCCTGATTGAGGTGTTTACTGCCATGGTCCGTCGTACCAAAGAGGAAGCCCAGGAGACTCGCAGCCAGATCCTCGAAGCCGCCGAAAAGGCCTTTTTCGAGCGTGGCGTGGCGCGTACAACCCTGGCGGACATCGCGACACTGGCCGGGGTGACGCGCGGGGCTATCTATTGGCATTTCAGCAACAAGGCGGATTTGCTCCAGGCGATGCTCGATACCCTGCACGAGCCGCTCGACGAGTTGGCCCGTGCCAGTGAGAGTGAAGAGGAGCTTGACCCGCTGGGCTGTATTCGCAAGCTGCTGGTCCGGTTGTTCCAGCAAGTGGCCCTGGACCCGAAAACCCGACGCATTAATGAGATCCTGTTCCATAAGTGTGAATTCACCGATGAAATGTGCGATTTGCGCCAGCAGCGACGCGAGGTCAGCCTCGACTGCAATGTGCGCATCGCCCTGTCGTTGCGCAATGCGATGAAACGCGGCCAGTTACCGGATGATCTGGACCCGGAAAGGGCGGCAGTCGCCATTCATGCCTACATCGATGGCATTCTGTACCAGTGGCTGCTGGCCCCCGACAGCTTCGCCCTGGCGGGTGAGGCCGAGCGTTGGGTGGAGATCGGGCTGGACATGCTGCACCTGAGCCCCAGCCTGCGCAAATGAAACAAAATGCGTAATTGCGTCGGTTTGTGTCAATACAGCGCGTAAGGGTGCTTTTATAAACCGACGTTGGCGCGGTTGGTAGGCAATTGGCGGCGAATTTTGTAGGAAATTTGTTTCGCGCTGGTAAACGTGTAGGAATAATTCGCTCGGCAAGGCTGTCCGAACAGGTCAGTAGATACTCCGCCAGATTGCCTTGGCGAGACGGTAATTCTGTTCCCTTAAGACAAATGATGAACCAGTGGCGAGGGAGCTTGCTCCCGCTGGGCTGCGTAGCGGCCCCATTTTGTGAGCGCTTCGCACTCAAGCGGGAGCAAGCTCCCTCGCCACAGATAAGCCTTAAGTGAACAGCATTACCGGCAAGGCTGCATTTTTCAGCTCACCGTGAGTTCCACGGTAAAACCATAAGGTTCTTCATTGGCTGTGCGAGTGATTCGAGTCGTGCATTGGATCGGGCTCATTCCAATGGAGGTTACTTGGTGGATCCGGACGGGTGTCAGCGTTGGTGAAATGACACCGAAGGACGTATTGACGCGCAAACCGAAGTCAAACCGAAAGCCAAATTCTTCATCGCCGAACACAATGAAGTGTTTGAACATGTCCTTACTGCGACTGCCCAGGCGTCGGCTATAAGCAAGATCGAATTTCAACGCTTGGATATCCCAAGGAAGAATCGCTGAAAAGTTCTGCCTGTCCGCATTCGAATGCAGATTGTGTTCACTGACTTCAAAGTCCAGGTCGGTATGATTGATCAACTTAACGACGAGACGAGTGCGGTTCGGGTCGACGCGTTCCTGTTCCCAGGCCTGGATCTGCTTATTGATCTTGTCATTCTGGCTCGCTTTCTCCATCAGCGCCGTGAGCATCGGCTTGTACTCTTGCATATCGAGCGATCTGAGGTACTGGGACAACACGGCCAACGGTGCCCAGTTGAATTGAGCGGCGAAGACTTCATAAATACTTTTGTCAGCCTGTGGGCTGTTTTCAGGGGTGGCGTTCATTTGAAATCCTTTTCAAAGAGAGTGATTGCAAGACGCTTTGTCTTGTGGCTGGCGATAATAAGAAGGGTTGAAGGGACTTTAGAAGTTTGGATGTTTGACGGGATATTTAGCGCGCATAAAAAAGCCCTGGCTCTTTCGAGGCAGGGCTTTTGTTTTTTACGATTTACATCACTGGATAATCGATATAACCCACCGGCCCTTTGCCATAGAAGGTCTCCGGATGCGCTTCGTTCAGCGGCGCATCGGCTTGCAGGCGTGCCGGCAGGTCCGGGTTGGCAATGAATGGCACGCCGAAGGCCACGGCGTCAGCCTTGCCTTCTGCCAGCCAGGCATTGGCGCTCTCTTTGGTAAAGCGTTCGTTGGCGATGTACGGGCCGCCGAAAGCCTGTTTGAGTTGTGGGCCGATGCTGTCTTCGCCCTCCTTCTCACGGGAGCAGATGAAGGCGATGCCACGCTTGCCCAGTTCGCGAGCCACGTAGCTGAAGGTTTCCAGGCGGTTCTCGTCACCCATGTCATGGGAGTCGGCGCGTGGCGCCAGGTGCACGCCAACCCGGCCGGCGCCCCAGACTTCGATGGCGGCGTCGGTCACTTCCAGCAGCAGGCGGGCACGGTTTTCCAGGGAGCCGCCGTAGTTGTCGGTGCGCTGGTTGGTGCTGCTTTGCAGGAACTGGTCGAGCAGATAGCCGTTGGCGCCGTGGATCTCCACGCCGTCGAAACCCGCGGCCTTGGCATTCTCGGCACCGACGCGGTAGGCGTCGACGATGTCGGCGATTTCAGCGGTTTCCAGTGCGCGCGGCGTTGGGTAGTCGGCCAGCGGACGGACCAGGCTGACGTGGCCCTTGGGCTGGATCGCGCTGGGCGCCACCGGGGTTTCGCCGTTCAGGTACGACGGATGGGAGATCCGGCCGACGTGCCACAGTTGCAGGAAGATCTTGCCGCCGGCGCCGTGGATCGCCTTGGTGACGTTGGACCAGCCGCGTACCTGGTCGTTGGACCAGATGCCCGGGGTGTCCGGGTAGCCCACGCCCATCGGCGTGACGGAGGTCGCTTCGCTGAGGATCAGGCCAGCGGAGGCGCGTTGCACGTAGTACTCGGCCATCAGCGCATTGGGCACGCGGCCTGCATCGGCGCGGCAGCGGGTGAGCGGGGCCATGATGATGCGGTTCTTCAGCTCGATGTCGCCGAGTTTGATGGGGTCGAAAATAGTCGCCATGAAAATACAACCTCGAAAGTGGAAGGGTTAACAGTCAACGAGTTGCCGGGGCCAGGTCGGCATTGCCGCCCTGGCGGAAAGTGATCAGGGTGACCAGCAGCGCCAGCACGGCCAGCGCGCCGGCGGCCAGGGGTACGGCAGTCAGGCCCAGGCCTTGGTCGATGACGCTGCCGCCGACCCAGGCGCCCAGGGCATTGCCGACGTTGAAGGCGCCGATGTTCAGGGTGGAGACCAGGTTGGGCGCGTCCTTGCCGAAGGTCACCACGTTGACTTGCAGGGCCGGCACGGCGGCGAAGCAGGCGGTGGCCCAGAGGAACAGGGTGATTTCAGTGGGGATCAGCGCCACGCTGGTCCAGCTCAGCACGGTGGACACCACGGCCATGGTGATGAAGACGCCCATCAAGGTGTTTGCCAGGCTCTTGTCCGCCAGCTTGCCGCCGATGATGTTGCCCAGGGTCAACCCGAGGCCGATCAGCACCAGGGTCCAGGTCACGCCACGGGGCGATACGCCGGTCACTTCACCCAACAGCGGAGCGACGTAGGTGAAGAGGGTGAACACCGAGGCGGAGAACAGCGCGGTCATGCTCAGGGACAGCCACAGACCGGCGCCTTTGAGCGCCACCAGCTCCGAGCGCATGTCGAGTTTTTCTTCATCGCGCTTGGCCGGCAGGAAGCGGACCAGGCCGATCAGTGCCACCACGCCGATAACCGTCACTGCCCAGAAGGTCGAACGCCAGCCGGCTTCCTGGCCCAGTGCGGTGCCCAGCGGCACGCCGAGCACATTGGCCAGGGTCAGGCCGGTAAACATCAAGGCCACGGCCGAGGCGCGCTTGTTGGGCGCCACCAGGCCGGCGGCCACCACCGAGCCGATACCGAAGAACGCACCGTGGCACAGGGCCGTGACGACCCGGGCGAACATCAGCACGTTGTAGTCGCTGGCGATGGCGCAGAGCAGGTTGCCGACGATGAAAATCCCCATCAACGCCACCAGGGCGGCCTTGCGCGGCAGCCGGGCGGTGGCCAGGGCCATGAACGGCGCACCGATGGCCACGCCCAGGGCGTAGCCGGTCACCAGCCAGCCGGCGCCGGGAATCGACACGCCCAGGTCGGCCGCCACGTCGGGCAACAGGCCCATGATGACGAACTCGGTGGTGCCGATGGCGAAGGCGCTCAGGGCCAGGATCAGGAGTGAAAGGGGCATGATGGGTCCTTGTCAGGTCAGAGCTCTTGGCTCATTTGCTTGAGGAACTGCTGGATCACGTCCTCGTTGCGTTTGAAGAAGTGCCATTGACCGACCTTCTGGCTGGTGATCAGCCCCGCCCGTTGCAACACCGCCAAGTGCGCAGACACCGTGGATTGCGACAGGCCGCAACGCTGGTCGATCTGCCCGGCGCAAATGCCGAACTCATGGTTGTGCAACTGGTCAGGGAACTGGACCTTGGGGTCTTTGAGCCAGTTGAGGATGTCTCGCCGTACTGGGTGCGCCAGGGCTTTTATTATTTCGTCGAGGTCGAGGGTCATGGTGGCAGGCTCGGGGTGAGTAAAACGCTATATCGCGATGGAGCGAACCTTAAATCGTTACTTTGCGATATACCAATATGGATTTGATCTGAGCGCCGAACAAATCGCTATATCGGGTTATAACGATATGGGCGCGGGAGTGCTAAGCTGCGGGCCATGAACTATCTCGCGCACCTGCACCTCGGCGGCCCTGGCCGGGAACAACTGCTCGGCAGCCTCTACGGCGACTTCGTCAAGGGACCGCTGCAAGGGCTCTACGACCCGCGGATCGAGGCGGCGATTGCCCTGCATCGGCGCATCGACATGTATACCGACCGTCATCCGCTGGTGGACATCGCCCTGTCGCGCTTTTCCACGGTGCGACGGCGCTATGCCGGGATCGTGCTCGACGTGTTTTTCGATCATTGCCTGGCCCGGGACTGGCCGTTGTACGGCGAGGAGCCGCTGCTGGATTTCACGTCCCGGGTTTACCAGGTGCTCGGCACCGAACCGCAGTTGCCAGGACGCCTGGCGCACATCGCCCCGCACATGGCGGCGGATGACTGGCTGGGGTCTTATCAGGAATTCGAGGTGTTGGGGCAAGTACTGCGCGGTATTTCTCGCCGCCTGTCCCGTCCCGAGGAACTGGCCGGGGCGATGCCGGAGTTGATCAGGCTCTATGAGCCGTTGAGCGAAGACTTTCGGTTGTTCTATCCGCAGCTTCAGGATTTTGCGTTGAACCAGACGACGCCACAAAACTAATGTGGGAGCGAGCTTGCTCGCGATAGCGGTGTACCAGCCAGCACATCGGCTGAATGTTAAGCCGCTATCGCGAGCAAGCTCGCATCCCACAGGGGATGCTCCGCAGAGATCGGGTCAGGCCGCAATTGCCGCAGGTCGCACCGGCACTTGCTGTTTCTCGGGAATCGCGCCGAACAACGCCTTGTGCACCGCCTGCTGCGCCTGGAAGGCCAGGGCCGCGCGTTCCTGGCCATGGCAGGCAATCGGTTCCAGCAGGTGGATGTGCACCTCGCCCCGATCATTGGCGAACAGGCGCATCAGGTGCGACAGCAAATCATCATCGCCAATGAACGGCGCCAAGGAATCCGGCTCGCCGTTGCGCAGATAACGAATCGCCACCGGTTGCAAGGCAACATCGGCATCGATCGCCGCCGACAACAAGCGACCGTGGAAGGTGCGCAGGGAACGGCCGTCGGTGGTGGTGCCTTCCGGGAACATCAACAACGGATGGGCCTGTTCCAAGTGGCGGCTCATCTGTTTGCGGATCAGCTGGCTGTCACCCGAGCCGCGACGGATAAACAGGCTGCCGGCCTTGGCGGCCAGCCAGCCGGCGACCGGCCAGGTGCGCACTTCGGCCTTGGACAGGAACGACAGCGGCGTGAGCATGCCCAGCAGCGGGATGTCGGTCCAGGACACATGGTTGCTGACCCAGAGCATCGGTCGTTGCGGCAGTTGACCATGGACGGTGACGGCAAAGGGCAGGGCATGGCTCAGCCGGGCCATGAAGAACCGCGACCAGCGCTGGCGACGCACCATGGAGTTGGCGATCCCCAGGCGTTCGAACAAACCGAACACGCTGGCCATGCTCAGCCCCAGCGTCACCACCAGCAAGACTCGCGCGATACGCGCGTACACCCGCAACCGACTCATCACACCGCTGCCTTGAAGTGACGGGCGTAGCGCGGGCAGAGCTCGTCGCGCTTGAGCAGGATGAACACATCGGCCACCTGGAAATCCTCGTCCCAGCACGGCTCGCCGCAGATCTTCGCGCCCAGGCGCATGTAGGCCTTGAGCAGCGGTGGCATCTCGGCAATGACGTTGGACGGCACGTCCAGGGTCGGCAGTGGTTTTTTCGGCACGGCTTGCAGGTGTTCGGTGCACAGGTAGCGTTCGCGCAGGCGCTGCATGATCGCCTGGGCCTGGATGCCGCCATCCTGCATCGGAATGCTCGCGCAGCCCATCAGGTAGCTGTAGCCGCCTTCGTTCAGGACTTCGGCCAGCTCGCCCCAGAGCACCGCGATGGTGCCACCGTTGCGGTAGGCCGGGTCGACGCAGGTACGGCCGATTTCCAGGATCGGGCCCTTGAGGTGGACCAGGCCGTGGAGGCTGAATTCTTCTTCGCTGTAGAACCGGCCCAGGCTGCTGGCGGCCTGGTGGTCGAGCAGGCGGGTGGTCGCCACGAGGCGGCCGGTGTTCAGGTCGCGTACGCCGATGTGGGCGCAGTGAACATCATAGTCATCCATGTCCAGACCCATTTCCGCGCCTTTGAGCTTGGCGTTGAACTCGCCACTGAAGACGTTGAAGCGCAGGGCCTGGGCTTCTTGCAAGGCGTGGGCGCCGACCAGGCGTTCGGCTTGCAGGCGGCGTTCATTGCCGGTGTCGCTGATGCGGGCGATCTGAGTCATAGCGAATCTCCGTGCGGGCTGTTCAGTTGCAGCCTGTCGACTTTCTTTATGCAGCCATGTTGTGCAAAGTCAGGCTATGTAGCCCCGGTGTCATCGCCATGAAGCTTTGGTGATGCTTATATGACAGCCCTCAAGGAGTCCGCCCAATGCCCTGGCAAACCCTGATCGAACACGGCGAGCGCTTGCCCGCCCATCCGGACCTGGCCGAAGGTTATGCCGCGTTGCTGCAACGCCTGGGGCCGGTGACGCCGTTCGAGCTGGCCGTGCTTGGGGCTCGGTCGATGGCCACGCCGGGGCTGGCGTTCCTGGTGGGCTACCAGGCGGCACTGCGGGTGCTTTGGCCCAGTGCGCCGCAGAGCCTCGGCGCTCTGTGTGCCACTGAGCAGCGCAGCGTGCGGCCGGCGGACATGCACACCCGTCTCGACGATTTGCGCCTGAGCGGACGCAAGGATTTCGTCACCGCTGGCGACGCCGCCGAATGGCTGTTGATTGCTGCCCGCTGCGAAGCGCCCGGTGAAACGCCACGGCTGAACCTGGCGGTGGCCTACGCGGGCGAGCCCGGCGTGACCTTGGAGAAACTGCCCGCCATAAGCCTGATGCCCGACATCAGCCATGGCCGCGTGCTGCTCGACGGCGCGTTGTGCGAGTTACTGGCGGGCGACGGTTGGGACGCCTACGTCAAACCGTTCCGCACCCTGGAAGACCTTTATGTGCTCAGCGCGATGACGGCCTGGTTGCATGGCGTCGGGCAGGAGTGCGCCTGGCCCCAGGCGTTGCAACTGCGCCTGCTGGCGTTGCTCGCCGGCTGTGCGGAGGTGAGCCGGCATAACCCTTCGAATGCTGCCGGGCATGTGCTGCTGGGCGGGTTGTTCGCCCAGTTCCATGGGCTCGACGGTGAACTCAACGCTGCCCTGGCCGGCGGACCTGCGACGTGGCGCGAGCTGTGGACACGGGATAAAGGCGTGATGGACATTGCGGCGGGGGCGCGGGCCAAGCGGTTGGCCAAGGCGTTGGGATAGCCCTTCAAACCACTAACCACCTGTGGGAGCGAGCTTGCTCGCGATAGCTGTCTGTCAGTCGCCATATGCTTAGCTGACACTCTGCTATCGCGAGCAAGCTCGCTCCCACAGGGGACTGCACAACACTCGAAACTGTCATCAAGTCTGAATAGGCTCTGAAGGTTCAACCCTGCGAGCCCCAAGCATGTCCAAAGGCTGGTTCCTGATCCCGCTGTTGTTGCTCAACCTGAGCGTCCACGCCGAAGACTGGCCCGGCGAGCAATGGCCAAGCGGCCCGACGCCGAGCGGGCCGGCCATCGAAGCCTTGGCGCAATACGCCTTCCCGCCCCGGGACGATGTGAGCCGCGAGGGCATCCGCACCGATGCGCTGCTGGTGATCCAGGACGGTCGGCTGGTCTATGAACGCTACGCCGGATCAACCACCGCCCAGACCCCGCACCTGACCTGGTCCATCAGCAAAAGCCTGTTGGCGGCGGTGTTTGGCGTGGCCTACGGTGAACAGCGCTTTGCCCTGGACGATCCGGCCGCCAAGTACTACCCGCCGCTGAACCGACATCCGGGCCTGACCCTGGCCAATCTTTTCCATTGGGCGTCCGGCCTGGACTGGCAGGAAGACTACGAATACGCGCCGCTGAAGTCATCGGTGGTGGCGATGCTCTACACCCGCGGGCGTCATGACATGGCGGCGTTTACCGCGCAGCATGAACGCTTCAGTCCGCCGGGGCAGGCGTTCCGTTATTCCAGTGGTGACAGCAACCTGTTGGCGGCGGCCCTGAAAAGTATCGTCGGCCCGGCACGTTATCCCGATTACCCTTGGACGGCCCTGTTCGAACCCCTGGGCATCCACAATGCCACCTGGGAAACCGACGCCAGCGGCACGTTCGTGGGGTCATCCTACGCCTACCTGACGGCGCGGGACCTGGCACGTGTCGGCTTGTTGATGCAGCGGGACGGCCGCTGGGGCGAACGGCAGCTGATTCCCAAGGCTTGGGTCACGTTCAGCCGTGAACCGTTCGTGCACTTCCAGGCCGGCCAGGATGAAGCCGTGCCGGGCGGGCACTGGTGGCTCAATCGCGCCGCCGATCCGGCGATCCACCCCTGGCCCGACGCGCCGCCGGACACTTTTGCCGCCCTGGGTCATTGGGGCCAGGCGCTGTACGTCATTCCCAGCGCCAAACTGGTGATCGTGCGCTACGGCGACGACCGCGACGGCCGCTATCGCCATAACGAACTGCTCAAGCGGGCCATGGCGGCGTTCGCCGGGACGGTGCAGCCATGAGGCGCAACGTGTTGCTGACCCTGCTGTCGGCGGTGCTCATCGCCCTGTTCAGTTGGATGTGGCTGGAGCGGGTGGCGTTGCGGGCCTTTCCCGACATCATTAGCGCCTACACCGCCAAGCAATATTGCTCGTGTCGCTATGTGATGGAGCAACCGGCCGAGTATTGCCGGGGTTATGTGAAGCAGTCGGTGCCCACCAGTGATTTTCTCGAGACCGTTGCAGCCAAGCGCGTCACCGTCAGCGGGTTGGGGCGCAGCAACAGTGCGCGGTGGATGGGGGAGCGGCAGGGGTGTCGGTTGGAACCCTGAAAGTTGATTCGATGATGGCTTTTGTGGCGAGGGAGCTTGCTCCCGCTGGGCCGTAGGAGCTGTGTAGGAGCTGACGAGTGCAGCGAGGCTGCGATCCTTCCAAGGGCACTTGAATCTCAAGCGAAAGATCAAAAGATCGCAGGCTTCGCCAGCTCCTACAGATCCCAGTGGGAGCAAGGGTTATGTGCGCAGCAGGGATGTTCTGAAACAGACAGTTTGCAAGCGCCCTCGGCCCGGTTAAGGTTCGCCACAGGTTTATCTACCCTCCGAGTGCATATGTTCAAGCGGTTCTTCCCACGCGTGGTCGCCAGCGTGCTGCTGGCCTGCGCAGCGCTGCCGGCCCAGGCCGACTGGTACCTGGACGGCGAGTCGTCGCGGCTGTCGTTTATCAGCAGCAAAAACGGCAACATTTCCGAAGTCCAGCGTTTCCTGGTGCTGCACGGCCAAGTCCAGCCCGACGGCTTGGCGCGCCTGGAAGTGGAACTCGAATCCATCAACAGCGGTATCCCCCTGCGGGACGAGCGCATGCGCGCCGAGCTGTTCGAGATCAAGCAGTTCGCCGAGGCCACGGTCACCGCCAAGATCGACCTGATGCCGATCCAGGACCTGGCCAACGGCGCACAGCTGGAATTGCGCCTGCCGCTGACGGTGAACCTGCATGGCAAGCAGCATGAATATCCCGTTGAGTTGCTCGCGACGCGCCTGGATGAGCGTCGCTTCCAAGTGGTGACCTTGGAGCCGGTGGTGCTCAACGCGGCGGATTTCGATTTGGCGCCGGGCCTGGAAAAGCTGCGCAACCTGGCCGGGTTATCGGCCATCAGCTTGTCGGTGCCGGTGAATGCGGTGCTGATTTTCACGGCGCGCTGACATGAGCGGCCCGGTGTTTCCCTGGCGTGAAGGCAATCGCTTCGAGCTGTTGGTCGACGGCCCGGAATTCTTTCCGCGCATGCTGGTGGAAATCGCCCGTGCCCGGGAACAGGTCGAGCTGGAACTGTACCTGGTGGAGGCGGGGGCCTGCGCCGAAGCAATGGTCCAGGCACTGGTCCAGGCCGCCGAGCGTGGCGTTCGCGTGCGCTGCCTGTTCGATGACTACGGCAGCCTGGCGTTTACCCTGGCCCTGCGCAAGCGCCTGACCGAGGCCGGGGTGGAGTTGCGTTTCTACAACCGCCTGAGCTGGCGGCGCTGGGTGCGCAATCTGTATCGGGATCATCGCAAGCTGTTGTTGGTGGACCAACGCCTGGCCGTGGTCGGCGGCACCGGGGTGACCGATGAATTCTGGAACCCCCTCGACGACCGCAGTGAGTGGCATGAAGTGATGGTGGAAATCGTCGGCCCCCTGGTGCTCGACTGGCAACTGCTGTTCGATCGCCAGTGGCTCGCCAACCGTCATCGGCGTGCCTGGAAACCGGCGTCCAACTTCGGCTTGCCGCGCCTGCCTCGCGTGCCGCCGGTGGGCGAGGGCATGGGCCGGGTGGCGTATGCCGACGCCCGTCAGCATCGCGACATCCTGCAATCGCTGTCCCGGGCATTGAACAGCGGCCAGAAACGCATCTGGATGGCAACGCCGTACTTCCTGCCGACCTGGAATGTGCGCCGCTCCTTGCGCAAGGCCGCCGCCCGCGGCATCGACGTGCGCCTGCTACTGACCGGCCCACGCACCGATCACCCGTCCGTGCGCTACGCCGGGCACCGTTACTATCCGCGACTGCTCAGGGCGGGTGTGCAGATCTACGAGTACCAGCCGTGTTTCCTGCACTTGAAGATGGTGCTGGTGGATGATTGGGTCAGCATCGGCTCCTGCAATTTCGATCACTGGAACCTGCGTTTCAACCTGGAAGCCAACCTCGAAGCCTTGGACTCCAAGCTCAGCAGTGCCGTGGCGGCCAGCTTCGAACGGGATTTCGCCCAGAGCCTGCAAGTCAGCCTCGACGCCTGGCAGCGCCGACCGTTGTGGAAGCGGTTCAAGCAGCGCCTGTGGGGGTGGGTGGATCGGTTGGTGGTGAATCTGCTGGATCGGCGGGGCTAGTCCGAACACCCAGATACAACTGTGGGAGCGAGCTTGCTCGCGATGGCGTTGGATCAGTCACATCGATATCGACTGATACTCCGCTATCGCGAGCAAGCTCGCTCCCACAGGGAGGATTGAGTTGTTCTGGAGGTCAGAGCAACTCAAAACTCTGCTGTTTCACATCCTGGGAATCCAGGCCGATCTGCACGTTGAACTTGCCTGGCTCCGCGGCGTACTTGAGCTGGGCATTGAAGAACTTCAGGTCGTCTTCGGTGATGGTGAAGTGGATGACTTTCTTCTCGCCGGCCTTGAGCATCACCTTGCGGAAGTTCTTCAGCTCCTTCACAGGGCGGATGATCGAACCGGTCACGTCCTGGATGTACAGCTGCACCACGGTCTCGCCGTCACGCTTGCCGGTGTTTTCCAGCGTCACGCTGGCATCGAGCTTGCCGGTCTTGTTCAGCGTGGTGGACGACAGCGCCATGTCCGACAGGCTGAACTCGGTGTAGCTCAGGCCGTAGCCGAACGGGTAGAGCGGGCCGGTGGTGTCGTCGAAATACTGCGAGGTGTAGTTGCCCGGCTTGCCCGGCGTGAACGGCCGGCCGATGCTCAGGTGGTTGTAGTAGGTCGGAATCTGCCCTACCGAGCGTGGGAAGGTGATCGGCAGCTTGCCAGACGGGTTGTAGTCGCCGAACAGCACGTCCGCGATGGCGTTGCCGCCTTCGGTGCCGCTGAACCAGGTTTCCAGGATCGCATCGGCCTGCTGCTTTTCTTCCAGCAACGACAGCGGACGGCCGTTCATCAGCACCAGCACCAGGGGCTTGCCGGTGGCCTTCAGGGCCTTGATCAGCTCGCGTTGGCTGGCGGGGATGTTCAGTTCGGTACGGCTCGACGATTCATGGGACATGCCACGGGACTCACCCACGGCGGCCACCACCACATCGGCGGACTGCGCGGCCTTCACCGCTTCGTCGATCAGCACTTGGGCCGGGCGCGGGTCATCCACCACTTCCGGGGCGTCGAAGTTGAGGAAGTTCAGGTAGTCGAGGACCTTCTTGTCGCCGGTGATGTTGGCGCCACGGGCGTAGATCAGCTTCGACTCACCGCCCAGCGCGCGGGCCATGCCGTCGAACAGGGTGACCGACAGCGCCGGGCGCCCGGCGGCAGCCCAACTGCCCATCATGTCGATGGGTGCCTTGGCCAAGGGACCGACCAGGGCGATCTTCGCGGTTTTCTTCAGGGGCAGGGTCTGGTTGCGGTTTTCCAGCAGGACCAGGCTGCGGCGCGCCACATCGCGGGCATCGGCGCGGTGCATGCGGGTGTCGGCGTAGACGTCGGCGGGGTCATCCTCGGCCTTGCCGATGCGCAGGTACGGGTCCTTGAACAGGCCCATGTCGTACTTGGCCGCGAGCACTTCGCGCACCGCATTATCGATGTCGCTCTGCTCGATCTCGCCAGCTTTGAGCAGCCCTGGCAATTCCTTGCCGTAGAGCGAGTCGTTCATGCTCATGTCGATGCCGGCCTTGATCGCCAGCTTCGCCGCTTCGCGACCGTCCTTGGCGACGCCGTGCTTGATCAGTTCGAAGATGGCGCCGTGGTCACTGACCGCCAGGCCCTTGAAGCCCCATTCCTTGCGCAACAGGTCGTTCATCAGCCAGGTGTTGGCCGTGGCCGGCACGCCGTTGATGGAGTTCAGCGCGACCATCACACCGCCGGCGCCGGCGTCGATGGCGGCGCGGTAGGGCGGCAGGTAGTCCTGGTACATTTTCAGCGGACTCATGTCCACGGTGTTGTAGTCCCGACCGCCTTCCACGGCGCCATACAGGGCGAAGTGCTTGACGCTGGCCATGATGCTGTCGGCGGCGTTGGCCCCGCTGCCCTGGAACGCCTTGACCATCACCCCGGCAATGCGCGACACAAGATAAGTGTCTTCGCCGAAGCCTTCTGAAGTCCGGCCCCAGCGCGGGTCGCGGGAAATATCGACCATGGGCGCGAAAGTGATGTCGATGCTGTCGGCCGCCGCCTCCTTGGCTGCGATGCGGCCGGAGTGGTAGATGGCGTCCATGTCCCAGCTTGAAGCCAGGGCCAGGGGGATCGGGAAAATCGTGCGGTGGCCGTGGATCACGTCATAGGCGAAGAACATCGGGATCTTCAACCGGCTGCGCATGGCCGCGTCCTGCATCGGACGGTTCTCATCGCGGGTGATGGAGTTGAACGTACCGCCGATATTGCCGGCGGCGATTTCCTTGCGAATCATCTCCCGGGGCATTTCCGGGCCGATGCTGATCAGGCGCAATTGGCCGATCTTCTCTTCGAGGGTCATCTGCTTCATCAGGTTACTGATGAACGCATCCTTGTTCTCTATGGGGGCGGGCAGGTTGTCGGCTAATACGGAGTAACTGGCCAGACTGACAAACAGGCCCAGCAAACACAGCTTCTTCATGAATAATTTTCTCGCAAGCCTAAAGGGCGGTGATCAGGACACGCCGGTCAGCCGAAATGTGAGGAGCGGCTATTGTTGTTCAATTAAATGCAGCAGACTTTCGAACCCATTGGGCTGAACTTAGTTTCGCACTGCGCATCTTTTAGCCCATCGGCCCGTTTCAATCCAGCGCGACGGCAGATTATGCCCCAGACGTCGGCGGGATAGGTGGCCGGGTTTTCCTATGTCATGCAAGGGAGCGCCATATCCGATGAATCCTCGACTGAATCACCTTCGCAGCCTGCCGATGCTGGCGCTGATGCTGCTCACCACGTTGTTGGCCGGTTGCGGCATCAACAACATCCCGACCCTGGACGAACAGGCCAAGGCTGCCTGGGGCCAGGTGCAGAACCAGTACCAGCGCCGCGCCGACCTGATTCCCAACCTGGTGGAAACCGTCAAGGGCTACGCCCGGCACGAGCAGGACACCCTGACCGCAGTGATCGAGGCGCGGGCCAAGGCCACGTCGATCCAGGTGGACGCCAGCACCTTGGACAACCCGGAAAAACTCAAGCAGTTCCAGCAGGCCCAGGACCAACTGAGCGGCGCATTGAGCCGGCTGATGGTGGTGGTCGAGCGTTATCCGGACCTCAAGGCCAACCAGAATTTCCTGGCGTTGCAATCGCAGCTCGAAGGCACCGAGAACCGCATCGCCGTGGCCCGCCGCGACTTCATCCTGGCGGTGCAGAAGTACAACACCGAGATCCGCACGTTCCCGGGGCGCCTGTGGCACAGCGTGATGTACAGCGACCTGCCGATCCGCGAAACCTTCGAGGCCACCAGCCCCAATGCTGAAAAAGCCCCTGAAGTGAAGTTCTGAAGCAGTGTGGGAGCAAGCTCGCTCCCACACAGGAGTTCCAATGCGAGTGTTGAAATTCGGCCTGGTGCTGTTGCTCTGGGTCTTTACATTCACGGCCCAGGCCGAATTGAAGTTTCCGGAACTGACCGGGCGAGTGGTGGATGCCGCCCAGATGCTCGACCCTTCGGTGCGCGCGCAACTGGACATGCAGCTCAAGGCCCATGAACAGGCGACCGGCGAACAGGTGGTCGTCGTGACCCTGGCGGACTTGCAGGGCAGCAGCATCGAGGACTTCGGCTATCGACTGGGGCGCCATTGGGGCATCGGGCAGAAGGATAAAAACAACGGCGCGCTGCTGATCGTCGCCCGGGATGACCGTAAACTGCGCATCGAAGTGGGTTATGGCCTGGAGGATCGCCTGACCGACGCCCAGAGTTCGGTGATCATCCATCAGGTGATCACGCCGGCCTTCAAGACGGGCAACTTCAACAAAGGCATCAGCGACGGCGTCGCGGCGATGCTGGTGGTGCTGGGCGGCAACCCGCTGGACGAGCCGGCGACTGCTTACAATACGGATGGGCAGCAGGGCGATTTTGTCGAGCGTCACCCGGGGCTGTTCATCTTCCTGGTGATACTGTTTATTTTGACGATATTGGTCTGCCAGATGCTCGGTATCCTGCCGACCGGGCGCGGTGGCTCCAGCGGCTCGGGCGGCTACGGTGGCGGAGGCTTCGGCGGTGGAGGCGGTGGGGGCGGCTTCAGCGGCGGTGGTGGCAGTTTTGGGGGCGGCGGTTCGTCGGGCGGCTGGTGATAATAATAATGAGCAGGCACTTTTAACCATGGCATTACTGACTGAACACGAACAACGCAAGGTCGCCGAGGCCATCGCCCGGGTCGAGCGGCATACCGACGCCGAACTGGTCACGGTGCTGGCCGCTCGCGCCGACGACTACGCCTATATCCCGCTGCTGTGGGCCAGCCTGCTGGCCCTGGTGGTGCCCGGCGTGGTCCATTACCTCAGCGGGTGGCTGGCCGTGCACAGCCTGCTGCTGGTGCAGTGGGTCAGTTTCATCGTGTTGTGCCTGGTGTTCCGCATCCCCAAGATCACCACGCACCTGATTCCCCGTTCCGTGCGCCACTGGCGGGCCTCCAACCTGGCGCGCCGGCAATTCCTCGAACAGAACCTGCACCACACCGTGGGCAGCACGGGCGTGCTGATCTTCGTCTGCGAGGCCGAGCGGTATGTGGAAATCCTCGTCGATGAAGGCATCTCCAAGCACCTGGACAACACCTGCTGGGACGCCATTGTCGCAGCGTTCACCCAGCAGGTTCGCCAGGGGCAGACCTTGCAAGGTTTCGTGACGTGCATCGAGGCCTGCGGAGAATTGCTCAAGGAACACGTGCCGCTGACCCAGGAGCGCAATGAACTGCCGAATCGGTTGGTGGTTTTAAGCTGATTGTCGATCACCATGGCCAGAGCCGCTTTTGTGGCGAGGGAGCTTGCTCCCGCTCGGCTGCGAAGCAGTCGTAGATTTGCGAGCTCGTTGCCCGACCTTGGAACCGATGGGGACCGCTTCGCGGTCCAGCGGGAGCAAGCTCCCTCGCCACAAAAGCTCCAGTGAGCCACAAATGCCCCAGTGAGCCACAAAAAGTTCAGTGAGCCGCAAAAGCCGGGCCTTCATAAAAAGGGCCTGGATTTTCTACCACTGGGGAAATTCCCCGTGCCCTCGCTGCCCATCCCCCCTAAAATACCCGCCATTCCCGATCCGCCCGCCCCGAGGCCGCTTGTTCATGTCCGCCACCGCAACTCCAGCCCGTCCCGCGCCGGATCACCACGCCCAATTCATCGAGCTGCTGCGCACCAGCCTTGAACAAAACGCTTTCATCAAACTGGTACTGGCCAAGTACGTGGGGGACGAAGCGGACCTCCAGCGGCTGATCATCAAGCAGCTGACGGTCAAGGACCAGCCATGCCTGTCCTTCGTCTACCGCTACAAGACCCGCGACATCACCAAGAATTTCCCACTGGCCGAAGGCGTGGACACCATCGCCGCGCTGTTGCCGGCGTCGTTCAAGAACGCGCATTTGCTGGCGGTCACCGACGAGGCGCAGCTGGAGTACAGCAAGAAGGGCAAGAGCTCGCTATTCAAGAGCAAGCCCCAGCAACTGCGGGAAGTGCCGTCTGCCGAGCACAACCGTGAGAAAAATCGCTTCCTCGACCTGAGCCGGCCATTTTTGGCTGACCTGGGCGTGACCAACCACAAGCACGAGCTGATTCCGGCGATGTCGCGCAAGTGGAAGCAAATCAACAAGTTCATCGAGGTCTTCAGCCATGCGCTGACGTCTTCGCCCCTGGCCTTGGACAAACCGGTGCGGGTCTCGGATTTCGGTTCGGGCAAGGGCTACCTGACCTTCGCCATCCATGACTACCTGCGCAACACCTTGCAGGCCGAGGGCGTGGTGACAGGGGTCGAGCTGCGCGAAGACATGGTCAAGCTCTGCAACGAAGCCGCCGCGCGCCTGGAGCACCCGGGCCTGAGCTTCCAGCACGGTGACGTGCGCAGCGTGGCGCCGAGCGCGGTGGATGTGATGATCGCCTTGCACGCCTGCGACATCGCCACCGACTACGCGATCCACATGGGCATTCGCTCGGGCGCCTCGATCATCATGTGCTCGCCGTGCTGCCACAAGCAGATCCGCCTGCAGATCCAGAGCCCGGCGCTGCTCAAGCCGATGCTGCAATACGGCCTGCACCTGGGCCAGCAAGCGGAAATGGTCACTGACAGCTTGCGGGCGCTGTTCCTCGAAGCGTGTGGCTACGAGACCAAGGTGTTCGAGTTCATCTCCCTGGACCACACCAACAAGAACAAGATGATCCTGGCCGTCAAACGCGCCGAACCGGCGGACCCCACCGAGCTGCTGGCAAAAATCGAAGAACTCAAGGCCTTCTACCACATCACCGAGCACTGCCTCGAAACGCTGCTGCGGGCGGATGGTTACCTCGCCTGACAACACTGACCTGAACCCTGTGGGAGCGAGCCTGCTCGCGAAGAACGATAACGCGGTGCATCTGACAAACCGCGTTGTCTGATTCGCGAGCAGGCTCGCTCCCACAAATGTTCACCATCAGCGAGCTACGATGCAGCCCGTCAGCTCGCGGCCAGAGATTCTCCCCGTTCTGTTACAGCGGACTACCTTTAATGCGTCCACCCCTCACGCATTCCCAAAGGAGTCCTTCCCATGGCCGCCAAGAAAATCCTGATGCTGGTCGGCGATTACGTCGAAGATTATGAAGTCATGGTGCCGTTCCAGGCCCTGCAGATGATCGGCCACACCGTGCACGCCGTGTGCCCGGACAAAACCGCAGGCCAAACGGTGCGCACGGCGATCCACGATTTCGAAGGCGACCAGACCTACAGCGAAAAACCGGGGCACTTGTTCGCCCTCAACCATGACTTCGCCAACGTCCAGGCCGCCGACTACGACGCGCTGCTGGTGCCGGGTGGCCGGGCGCCGGAATACCTGCGCCTGAACGAAGCCGTCCTGCAACTGGTGCGTGATTTCGATCTGGCGGGCAAGCCGATTGCCGCGGTGTGCCACGGTGCGCAATTGCTGGCGGCGGCGGGCATCCTCGAAGGGCGCGAATGCAGCGCCTACCCAGCGTGCGCTCCGGAAGTCCGGCTGGCGGGCGGGACCTATATGGACATTCCCGTGACCCAAGGCCATGTCCAGGGCAACCTGGCGACCGCACCGGCCTGGCCTGCGCACCCGAACTGGCTGGCGGGATTCCTGACCCTGCTGGGCACGGCCATCACTTTGTAGTAACGGACTGGCGGGACAAGCGCAGCGGGTCTTTACTCTCGGGGCATGTCCTCATTGCCTGGAGAACAATCATGTCCGGATGGTACGAAGTCAGCAAAAGCAGCAGCGGCCAGTTTCGTTTTGTGCTCAAGGCGGCCAACGCCGAGACAATCCTGACCAGCGAGTTGTACACCACCCGCAGTGGCGCCGACGGCGGCATCGCTTCGGTGCAGAAAAACAGCCCGTTGGCCGAACGCTATGAACTCAAGACCACCAAGGACGGCCACCCGTACTTCAACCTCAAGGCCGGCAACCACGAAGTGATTGGCAGCAGTGAGGCGTATTCATCAGATGCAGCCCGGGACAAAGGCATCGCTAGCGTCAAGGCCAATGGACTGACGACGGTCATCAAGGACAAGACGGTGGCTGCGCTCTGAATTCATCTCTATGGGAGCTTGTTCCCGCTCGGCTGTAAATGCTGTAGGAGCTGTCGAGTGCAACGAGGCTGCGATCTTGTCCCAGACAATTGAGTCTCAAGGCGAAAGATCAAAAGATCGCAGGCTTCGCCAGCTCCTACAGAGCCGAGCGGGAGCAAGCTCCCTCGCCACCCACGCTGACCTGAAGGGTTGAGCTTAAGGTCAGCCTTGCGAGGCTAAACCTCCACCGGCACCGACAATTTCGGATCGCCCAACGGATGGCTCTTGGCATCGAAGAAGTGCAATTGTACGTCCAGCCCCTCGAACACCTTGGCGTAATGCCGCTTCTGATGCTGGATGAACGCCTGGCTTCGCGGATAGATCGAAACCGCCACGGTTTTCGGGGCGGCCAGGCGCAGGGCATGGACAATGTGCCGATCCTGCTCGCCCAAGGCATGGCCGAACAGGCACAGATTATCGCCATGCTGCAACAACTGGTCGTAGCAGAACGACAGGTAGTCGCTGCTGCGGATGGTCTTGAGCTTGTCGGTGCTGGGACCTTCATTGACGAACAGCGGCACGTCGTCGAGGGTCTTGATCGTGTTGTTGATGGCGAAACTGCCCAGCAAGGTGCCTTCGGTGGACGTGAGCTTGCGCGCCGTGCCGTCCTGGTTGCGCACCAGGTGCAGGCCGCCGTGGAGGTACAGCAGGCGCGGTTTGTCCGCGCTCGCCTGGCTCAGGTCGAAACTGTGGTCATCGCCAAAGAACAGATCGCTGAGGGTCTCGGCCCCATGCTGGATCGCCCAGTAATTGAGCAAGTCGTAATTGGTGGTGAACACCGTGCGGTAGCGGCTCAGTTCCTGATTGATCGTCGCCAGGGTCGATGGCTGCACCAGCCGCCACGGGATATGCACCGCGTGCACGGTGTTGATCAGCGCCTCCTTGATTGCGTAATAGCGGTTACGCGGGGCGGCGGAACTGACGGCCAGGGCCTTGTTGACCCGGCTGGTGGTTTTCAGCGCCCCGAGCACCTGTTCGAAGCTGCGCGTCTGCATCGCGTCGAACACGCTCAGTTCCGACGGGCTCAAGGGTTTTTCCTCGACGGTGCGGGCATTTTCGAACAGCGAGTCATAGCCGAAATCGTCCCACACCGCACGGCTGGCGCCATTGCCCAGCAGCAGGCCGCTGAAGGCAGTGTCGGCGCGCAAGGCCTCCCAGTCTTCGAGCCGGGTGTCGTATTCCTGGAAATCGGTCATCGCAAGGATCATCTCAAAACGTGGCAAAGGCAGGCCGCGACTTTATCACGACCCAGTCTTGAGCCAGATCAAGATACGTTGTGACTACTCGGTCAATCCTGTACGCCCCTGCCGATTCGGCCTCTTCCAGGAGCGTGACCCCATGAGCAGCACTTTTTTCATTCCCGCCGTGAACATCATGGGGCTGGGCTGCCTCGATGAAGCGATGACCGCTATCCGCAACTACGGCTTTCGCAAAGCCCTGATCGTCACCGACGCAGGGCTGGCCAAGGCCGGCGTCGCCACCAAGGTGGCCGAGTTGTTGGCGCAACAGGATATCGACTCGGTGATTTTCGACGGTGCCAAGCCCAACCCGAGCATTGCCAATGTCGAGCTCGGGCTGGGCTTGCTCAAGGAAAGCCAGTGCGATTTCGTCGTGTCCCTGGGCGGCGGTTCACCCCACGATTGCGCCAAGGGCATCGCCCTGTGCGCCACCAACGGCGGACAGATCCGTGACTATGAAGGGGTGGACCGTTCGAGCAAGCCGCAACTGCCGCTGATCGCCATCAACACCACGGCGGGCACCGCCAGCGAGATGACCCGTTTCTGCATCATCACCGACGAGACCCGCCACGTGAAAATGGCGATTGTCGATCGCAACGTGACCCCGCTGATGTCGGTGAATGACCCAGCGTTGATGGTGGCGATGCCCAAGGGCCTGACGGCCGCCACTGGCATGGATGCGCTGACCCATGCGATCGAGGCTTATGTCTCCACCGCCGCCACGCCGATTACCGATGCCTGCGCCCTGAAGGCCATTACCCTGATCAGCAACAACCTGCGCCTGGCCGTGCGCGACGGCACCGATCTGGCGGCGCGGGAAAACATGGCCTATGCGCAATTTCTCGCGGGGATGGCGTTCAACAATGCGTCGTTGGGTTTCGTGCACGCGATGGCGCATCAACTGGGTGGTTTTTACGACTTGCCTCACGGCGTGTGCAATGCCGTGCTGTTGCCCCATGTACAGAGTTTCAACGCCTCGGTGTGCGCCGCTCGCCTGACCGACGTGGCCCATGCCATGGGCGCCGATACACGGGGTTTCAGCCCGGAAGAGGGTGCCCGGAACGCTATTGCGGCGATCCGCAGCCTGGCCCAGGACGTGGACATTCCGGCCGGTTTGCGTGATTTGGGCGTGCGCCTCAACGACGTTCCGGTGCTGGCCGCCAACGCCTTGAAAGACGCGTGTGGCCTGACCAACCCACGGGCGGCGGACCAGCGGCAGGTCGAAGAGATTTTCCGCAGCGCGTTCTAGGCTTTGTATGAAAAGTCGCGCAGGCACTTTTCGTAAAAAGCCTAAGCGACCCGGGGCGGCACGAACCTCACACAGAGCATCGCCGTCGCCCCCAGCAGTGCGCACAACGCCGCCAGCGGCCAGGCTTGCTGGCTCAACAGCAGGCTGGCCATGGCGCCGATCACCGACGCCATCAGTTGATGCAGGAACCCGCTCAATGCCATGGCATAAGCGCCGGCCACCGGTGAGCCTTCATTGGCCAGGGACAGGCTGATGGGGTAGATCAACGACTGGCCGAACACCGCGAAGCAGTAAGGCAGCCAGAAGAGCAACGCGATACCGCTCAGGGTGAGGCTGCCTGCCAGCATGGTCATGCTGCCGCCGAGCACCAGCGCGATGCCCCAGCCCATCATTCGCCGTTGACCGGTGCGCAGCACAAAGGCATTCACCGCCAGTGCCCCGAGCAGGTACGCGGCACTGATCGGCCAGCCCAGCAAGCCGTATTCAATGGCCGACCAGTGGAAGCTCTCCTGCAGGATCAGCGGCGCGGCGGTATTGAAGGCGACGATCACGCCGTAACCCAGCCCACCGGCCAAGGCCGGCAGCAGGAACGCCCGCTGCCGGAATATCTGCCCGTAGATACCCCACGCCGATTGCCCGCTGCTGGCCTGTATCAGCACCGGGAAACGGGCCCTGGACACCGCCGCTGCCATGGCCAGGCTGACGGCGCCCAATCCCTGGAAAATCGCCTCCCAGCCGAAAGCCGCCTGGATCAGCGAGCCCAGGTACTGGCCAATACCGAGGGCAATCACAAAGGCGATCGATATCCAGGACAGGGCCTTGGCCAGCAGGTCACCGCTGAAGCTGTCACGAATCAGGACCCGCGCCATCACCGAGATACCACTGGCGCCGATGCCCTGGATCAACCGAAGCGTCAGGAACGCCTCGATTGTCGTGCCCAGCGGCAAGGCCAGGTTGCCCAGGCCGTACAACCCCAAAGCCACCAGCAAGACCGGCTTGCGCCCCAGGCGCTGGCTCAGGCTGCCCCACAGCAACATGGGCAGCGCCATGCCGATCAAGTACACCGACAGGCCCCATGACACCCGGGACGTGTCGGCACCGATATCCCGGGCGATATCCGGCAGGGCGGGCAAATAGATGCTCATGCCCAGTTGTGCCAGGAAGACGGTGGTGCAAGTGACGATCAGGGTTGTACGGTTTTTCATCAAGCGTCCTGTCTCAGGGGCGGAGGTCACGCCCGTGGGTCAGCAGCAGTTCGGTGATCTTTTCGCAAAACGAGCGAATCACGTCAGGCTCCATGTCGGCGCGCAGGGTAATGCGAATGGCGGCCTTGCCTTGCGGCACCACGGGAAAAAACACCGCCGAGGTGAAATACCCCAGTTCGGCCAATTCGATCGCCAGGCTGTTGGCCAGGGATGCTTCACCGCAAGGCACCATACGGATCGCCATGGGAGTGCCGCGCTGTCCGGTCCGCACGAGGCTGTCGAAGAGGCGGATATTA
Organism: Pseudomonas sp. LARHCG127; assembly: GCF_052871455.1. Classification (NCBI taxonomy): domain Bacteria; kingdom Pseudomonadati; phylum Pseudomonadota; class Gammaproteobacteria; order Pseudomonadales; family Pseudomonadaceae; genus Pseudomonas; species Pseudomonas sp. LARHCG127. The sequence continues at coordinate 15,277 of NZ_JBIXJT010000004.1, read as the reverse complement.
GCCTGCAAACGCGCCTGCAAGGCGCTGAATTCCAGACTGCGGTGCAGGCGGATCGAAGCCATGCCGGCACCGATGGCCGCTGCGTTCAGGCTCTGGGACCAATTGCTCGGTCCACCGTAACGCTGCACCAGCGCCTTGTGCCGTTCACTGCCAAACATGACCAGCCCGCCACTGGCGCCGAATGACTTGGCCAGCGAGGCGACGACCAGGGTGCGCTCGTCCACCGCCGGGATGCGCGAACGGACAAGGCCGGCGCCGGATTCCCCGACCGCAGACAGGGCGTGGGAATCGTCCAGGTAAAGAAACAGGCCATAGCGCTGCTTGAGGTACATCAGGCTGTCCAGGTCCGCCATCCCGCCCATGCTGTAGGCGCCGTCGGCTACATACGCCACCTCGCGCTGGCGTTTGCACACGTCCTCGATGAAATCCATGTCGTTGTGCGGGCAGGTGATGACCTGGGTTTCGTCGGCGCAGGCGGCCTTGCTGTGGTTCATCGAATAATGGGCCTGTTTGTCGAACACCATGACGGGCGCCCGATTTTGCGTGAATGCGCCGCTGGCCAGCAGCGGCAGGATCCCGGCGCTCGCCGCACTGCAAGACAGGGCGCTGAGGCAACTGGCGCCAAACAGCTCCGATAACTGGGTTTCGTACTGGTCCAGGATCGCCAGCTTGCAGCGATTCCTTGAATTGGCGACCCGTAGGGTCCCGGCTTCCCACAGGGCGGTCATGGCGCCGTCCAGCAGCGCGGGGTGATAGTCCAGGCCCAGGTAGGACGTGGTGCAGAAGTGATGAAAGGTCCGACCGTATTGGTCGACCAGGACGTTGGGTGTCCTGACCTCGACATTCAGGCCTGAGACTTTCCCGGCTTCGGTGCTCTGCCAATCCCGGTCTGCGAGGGAAATGAGCTTGCGGTAGTTGGTGAAGTAATGAGGTGATTGAGCCGTCTGGTTCATGGTGCGAGTACATTCCTTGGTGGAGGGTGCTGTCCGTGGGGTGTTTCGATTGCGGCGTGTTTCCAGACTTTACAGATTGTTGTGCAGGGCTTTGAATCGGCTGTTTCCGGCGTGCTTGCGTGTCACTGGAGATTTCTGCGTAGGACTTTGCCTAGTGGCCTGTACGGTTAATTTGAGTGCACGAATTAGCCACACAGGCCACTAGGACCTTGGACGGGGAATCCATCGGTGATGTCGGAGCCTGGGAGCATCCTCGGTTTGCCCCAAGCCCGCTGGGTTATCACTCTTTTCGGAAGGTAGCTTGCTGATGCTCTCAGGTCTCAATCATCTGACCCTTGCGGTCACCGATCTGGATCGCAGTGTGGCTTTTTATGGCGAGCTCTTGCAGCTGCGTCTTGAGGCCAAATGGAACAGCGGGGCGTATTTGTCGCTGCCGGGGTTGTGGTTGTGCCTGTCTCTCGACCCGTTACGCGGGCCCGAGCCGGCGGCGGACTACACCCATTACGCGTTCAGCATCGGCGCCGACCATCTCCCGCTGCTGGTGGCGCGGCTGAACGCGGCCCAGGTGTCGTCGTGGCGAGACAACCGCAGCGAGGGGGATTCGTTCTACTTTCTCGACCCCGACGGGCACAAGCTGGAGGTCCATGTGGGCGACCTCGCGTCGCGGTTGAAGGCTTGTCGGCAGGCACCGTATGCCGGCATGGTGTTTTTTACGGAGTCGTGACGGGGCGTTGCGAGTCGAGTTATTGGCCTACCAGGCGTTGGGCGGCAGCCGTCGCGTATGGAACAGTCGCAGGATTTGCACGCGCCCGTGGCGAACGCGATAGGGAATCAGGTACGGACGGTCGGGGACAACCCATTCACGGGTTCCCGCCAGGCGGCCTTCACGACCGGACGCTGGGAATTGGGCGAGTTGCTCGACGCTCGTGAGGATTGCCTTGATGAAGTGCGCCGCTGCTTTTGGATTGTCCAACGCAATATAAGCGGCTTCGTCGTCCAGATTCTTGAGGGCAGTACGCAGCCACTCAACCTGCATTGTTCATCCATTTTTCGGCAATCGCGTCGACATCCTCGGGGCTGGCGAAATCACCCGCATCTGCCTCATGCAAGGCTTCTTGGATTTCCTTGATCTGCCAGGCTTCACGGGCCAGGTATTCGCGTAGCGCATCGACTGCCAGGAACGACTTGCTGCGCCCGGTAGCCTTGGCCAATACCGCTAGGGTTTCGGCGACTTCATCGGGCAATCGCAATGACATGATGGACATGATGGTCTCGATGTAGTGGTTTGTAATACAACATACTACACGTCCTTAGAGAGTCGCCAGCCCCGTTGGTCTTCATCGTCTGTGTGAATGTTCGTCTCGATATCGACGCTCATCCCCTACGGTTGATTGCCTGCGCTATCCTCATCGGTATTGGCCGCGTCGGTCTCGCTGGTTGTGTCGGCGTCACGAACTGACCATCCCCCGCTTCGCTCACCGCTGCATTACCCGGATGACCTCCAGCCCCATGGACACTTCAAGTTCCGCGCCGCTGGCCAGCTACATCGACCTTCTGCTGGACGCCGTGTGTGCCGTCGACGGTCAAGGGCGTTTCGTGTTTGTCAGTGCCGCCTGCGAGCGTATTTTCGGCTACACCCCGCAGGAGCTGATCGGCCAGCCGATGATCGATCTGGTGCACCCTGCCGACCGCCAGCGGACCCTCGAGGCGGCGCGGGAAATCATGGGGGGCGAGCCCAAGCTCAATTTCGAGAACCGCTACCTGCGCAAGGACGGGCGGGTGGTGCACATCCTGTGGTCGGCGCGCTGGTCGCCGTTGGACCAACTGCGCATTGCCGTGGCCCGGGACATCACTGAACGCAAGCAGGCCGAGTCCCGGCAAGCGGCGTTGTATGCGATTTCCGAAGCGGCCCATGCCGCGGCTGACTTGCTGGCGCTGTTCAAGCGCATCCACCTGATTATTGGCGAGTGGCTGCCGGCGCTGAATTTCTCGGTGGCGCTGTATGACGAACAATGCTCACAGTTGAATTTCCCCTATCACGTCGATGACCGGGAAGGGCAGCCCGAATTGCCGGGCACGGTCACCGGGCGTTTGTGCGCCGAGGTGATTCGCAGTGGCCAGCCGATCCTCCTGACGCCCGGTGGCAGCTCGTTGCCTGCGGGGTTCGACGACCTGATGGCGCAACCGGACGCGCCATGCTGGCTGGGCGTGCCGCTGAACGCCCAGAGCGGCACGATTGGCGCGCTGATCGTCAAGAGTGCGCCGGACAACGAACGCTACACCGAACAGGACAAGGAGCTGTTGCAATACGTTTGCGCACAAATCACCGTCGCCATCGAGCGCAAGCAGTTGCACGCCCGGTTGCAGCACATGGCTCAGTACGATCAGTTGACCCAGGTGCCCAACCGCGAATTGCTCCGTGAGCGGTTCAAGTGCGCAGTGGCGGCCGCTCGTGCTGCGTCTGGGCGCATGGCCTTGCTGTATATCGACCTGGATCGTTTCAAGCAGGTCAACGACACCTATGGCCACGGCGTGGGCGACATGCTGCTGCAAGCGGTGGCCAGTCGCCTGAAGGGCTGTATCCGCGACACCGACACCGTGGCGCGTATTGGTGGAGATGAATTCGTGGTCCTGCTGCACAGCATCCAGGCCTTGGAGGACGCCCATCGCGTGCAGGACAAAATCCATCATGCACTGGCCCAGCCGCTGCGTCTGGACGGGCATTGCTTGAGTATCGAACCGAGCATCGGCGTGGCCTGCTTTCCCGACCATGGCACTGAAGACATCGCACTGTTCCGCCACGCCGACGAGGCGATGTACGCCGCCAAACGCCACAATCACCGGGCGTTCGGCATCTGAAAACGCGTCACCGTTCGTCGTGGCGCCCGCAGCTTTCTCAAACCTTCAGCCCGCATCCCATTCGAATATAGGGCAGGGCTCGCGCGCCCGGCATTCACGAATACGGAGGGCTGAACCATGCCTGGTTCAAGCAGTATTTATCCGACAAACAGTGCCCATGATCGAACGAAGGTGTCCGAAGCAGGTCGCAAAAGTGGGAGAACCACCATCACGACCGTCGATAGAAGCCCGTCGAAAGCCGAAATTGGCCGAAAGCCGGGTCGGACGTGTCGCTGAATATTCTGGGTTGGTTCTGATTCAAGGTGGATAACCCACCAGAACTTTTATCAGAGGAGGGCGCGATCATGAGCCGTATGGCCAGTTTATTTCGCACCACCAGTCTCGTCGTGCTGATGGGCCTGGGTGCCAACAGTGCCTGGGCCCAATCGCCTGTCGAATTCATCAACGATGCGTCTGCCAAAGGCATGGCCGACATCGAGGCCAGTCGCATGGCCCATGGGAAAGCCGAATCCAGGGAGGTCAAGGACTACACCATCATGGTGATCAACGACCGCACCACCGCCAATCAACACCTGGCGAAGATCGCCAAGAAGCTCGACTTGCCTGTCGCCCCCCGGGAAGAAGTGGCTGACAAGGCCAAGACGCTGATCCCGCAGGTACAGGAAGGCGAGTCGTTCGAGGCCGCGTATGCTGCCAGCCAGATCAAGGCGACCGAGGAGGCCATCGCGCAGATCCAGCAGCAAGCCCAGACCACCGAAGTGCCGGAAATCAAGGCTTTCGCCGACGAAACCCTGCCTAAATTGCAGACCCATCTCGAAATGGCCAGGGCGCTGCAGGCCAGCCGTTGACCTGCCGCGTCCGGTTTTACATTCAGGACCGGGACGTCAGCGTCCCGGCAGATTTTGCCCGCCGAAAAGGAGAACCTCGATGTCCACACGCCGAGAACCCAACCAATACGCGATGCAGAACCCGCTGACCCAATATCCTCGCCCGGAATTTCCCGACCAACCGCAATCGCCGCCTGGCATCGATCAGGACATGCTGCCGCAACCCGATCATGGCGAAAAAAGTTACCAAGGTTTCGGCCGCCTGGAGGGGCGCAAGGCGCTGGTCACCGGTGGTGACTCGGGGATTGGTCGCGCCGCGGCGATCGCCTACGCCCGGGAAGGTGCCGATGTGGCGATCAACTATCTACCCAGCGAAGAGCGCGACGCCCGGCAAGTCATTGAGTTGATCGAAGCCGAGGGCCGCAAGGCGATTGCGATTCCTGGCGACCTCAAGGACGAAGCGTTCTGTGTGCAAATGGTCAAGATGGCGCAACAACAGCTCGACGGGCTGGATATCCTCGTAAACGTTGCCGGTAAGCAGGAAGCGCAAAAAGACATTGCCGACATCACCACTGCGCAGTTTGACGACACCATGAAGACCAACATCTATGCGATGTTCTGGATCTGCAAGGCTGCGGTGCCGCTGATGCCGGCGGGAGCGACCATTATCAATACCGCCTCGATCCAATCCTACGACCCGTCCGCGACCTTGCTGGATTATGCCACCACCAAAGCGGCCATCGTAGCGTTTACCAAGGCGCTGGCTGGACAGGTCATTGGCAAGGGCATCCGGGTCAATGCCGTGGCACCGGGGCCGATCTGGACCGTGCTGCAACCGAGCGGCGGTCAACCTCGGGAAAAGATTCCCACCTTTGGCTCCCAGGTACCGATGAAGCGCCCGGGCCAACCGGCCGAGTGCGCGCCGCTCTATGTCCTGCTGGCATCGCAGGAGTCGAGTTACATCACCGGGGAAGTATTTGGCGTGACGGGCGGTAACCCGCTGCCTTGATACCTGACAGATGCGCGAGTGGTTGGCGCCACTCGCGCATAGGCATCAGCACTGGTTCAGGTCGATCTTGTTCTTTTGTTCCACGCCATCAAGGCCCTTGGCTTCGTCCTTGCCCATGTCTTGATAGTGCTTGCGCAGCGCTTCAAGTTGCTTGAGGTCTAGCGACTCGAGGCCGAGCATTGCGTTCTGTGCGTCCTTGGACGCCCGCAGCAATTCATCTACTTTCAAATGCAAGATGTCCGTATCGCGGTTCTGGGTGTTCTGGATCAGGAACACCATCAGGAAGGTGATGATGGTGGTCGAGGTGTTGATGATGAGTTGCCAGGTGTCGTTGAAGCCGAAGAAAGGTCCGCTGGCGGCCCAGATCGACAACAACACGATGGCGCCTAGAAAGGTTTTGGGGCTCCCCGCCCAAAGGGATAGTTTTTGCGCGACTTTTGCGAACGTCATTGCCGTGTTTCCTTATTGGATGCACCTGTCTGGTCTGACAGCAACGAGACGGCGAAAATTCTACTCACATTTCAGCCGGTCCCCCCTCGTTCATCGTCCGGCACGATGACAGTCGCAACCAGTGCTCCTGCCGCAGGTCCCCCTGAAAACCCTCATCAATCCAATTTTATTATGAGGCAGCTCACTATACCGGACAGGTTGTTCCCGAAAGATTCGAAGAACGGTATGAGTCCATGCGGCATCGCCTGATAGATTTCCATCCCGTGATAAAAGCGCCGCAGATAACGAGGCTTCACCGGTAGCCCCATATGAAAAATCGCCTGGGTTATGAACTGCTTTGGGACATTGTTGTAGGTCGCCTTGCAGTTAATGTAATAGGCGCTCAATCCACAGCGCTTGGCGAATTCAGCAACGCTGTCCAAGATGTCCCGCACCCGTTCTTCAGATTGCAGCAAGCGGCCGCCGCCCTCGACGCCGTCAAGCAATAGCCCGGGCACACCTTTGACATCTGCCACGGCAATCAGATTGATACGGCCAATGCGCCGCCCTTGATACCAGACATACAGGCGACATAAATTCGGCTCAACCAAATATCCTGGGGCATTGTTGACAGCGTAGTCACCGATACCGGTACAGGAATAAAACTCGTCGGAGCGACTGTAGTCCTGCCATGGGTTTCTGTTCCAGGTACTAATGAAGCCCCGCTGCCTTGATTGACGTTCCCTTAAACCCTCCCAATCCTTATCGTCGAGATAGGTTCTGATACTTGTTATATTTTCAGGCTCTGCCGATCCAACGCTGTCTCTGGGGAAGGCTACATCTATCATTGACCGCAAGCGGGTTTCGGTGTACTCGGCGTGTCGGTCGAACAATGATTTGTTCCGGTGCACCAAGGTTTGCCGGGCGCCTTTGTCGTAGGTCGCTTCTATAGCCTGTCCTATCAGCGCCCTGAAACGGGCAATACCCATTTCCCCGCCCCAATAGTTGAACGGTAAAAACCAGGCGCCGGCATAAGAATCGGTGATGTGCGCGCGCGCATTGGCGAAAGCGTGTTGCTGTTCGAACCACTTATTGAAATCGTCAATCGCCAACTGATACCGCATATTCTCGATTGTTCGAGAGTCCATGAAGTTTATATTGGAAATGATCGCAGAGATTAACCCTCCATCGAATACCCCGGGTGCATCGATATGCGAGGTCAGACTCGCGGCATCCAATTGATCGAGCGAAGCGGCGATGGTACGCACCACCCCGACCTCCGGCAAACCATTGACCAACAGATAATGGAAGTAGTCGACGTTGTTGTCTGACAGCGCATCAAGACGGTTGTGTACTGTCTGAATGCTATGGTGTTCAAATACCACATCAGCATTTTCCAGCAACGCAACGGCACCAAAACTGCCATAACGAGCGTGCACGGCGCAAATCAATGCCACCAGCGCATCCAGGTCCGTGGCAGGCAAGTGCCGATAGTAGTTCTTGATATGAATGAGCAAAGGGGCGCAGCAAGGGCCTAATGCATCCTTGTGGCGTAGCACGCAGTCCATGGCGGCCTGATAATAAGCCACGCCTACGGCCTCAAGGATCGACTCCAGATCATCGCACGAGGCAGAGTCGGATGTGCCGATCAGGTAGGACAGGCCGCGTGCAGATTGATCCTTGATGGCCAACAGGAATTCTACGAACGCCTGCATATCCAAGTGACGCTTGAGCAGTGGGATCTTTTCTATCAGATACGCCGCGACAAAGGCGCTGTTGCGTTCCAACTCAAGAATGCCGGGCAAGAACCACGTCCATTCCTCATCGCTGAGTTCAAGTATATGGACATGATATTTAAGTACATTGTTGACCAGCGCATCATCGCAGGCAGCAATCCTTGACAGTAATTCACCTACCGCCGTCGCAAGCTCGGCGTCATGTAACTGCTCAAGGCAGTTGATTGAAACTTCATAAGCGTCGATGTAAGTAGCCAGTACTTCACGCATACGCATTTCCCCTCATACCAACCGGTGATGGTTGCAAAAGCTTTGATGATCAGCCTCTCGGCCTGTCTCGACAGGCGTGATGAATGTGGCGACTAGTCGTGTGTAGGGCTTGCGCTCAGTAACGGGCTGTTGGGTTTGGTGACCCGTACCAGCCGTACCATCAGCATCAGCAGCGAAAGGAGATGGCTGAGAATCAATGCCACCCATAGGCCGACTACGCCTTGATCCATGTTGAACGCCAAGTGATATCCACCGGCCACGCCGATCAACCAGGCGGTAATGATATTGATAAGGAAGGGCACCTTGGTATCTTCCAAACCCTTCAATGCGCCCAGCAGCATGACCTGGACGCACTCAACGACGATGCTCAGCGTCGCCAGGCAAACAATCAGGTTGAACTGGGTTAGAAGATCAGAGTTCGAGGGGGCTTTGACGTCGAAGAACATGGATGCGACCAACGTGGAGTCGAAAAATACGATAAAGGCAAAAGGCAACAAGACCAGTATGCCGACCATGGATGCCACCGCCGTCAGTTTCCGCACCTTGTGCACGTTATCCAATGCATGCTCTTGAGCGACACGAATGGCAATGGCTTCACGAACCCCTTCAACCAGCATGTATATTGGAAAGATATAGGAGAACACCAGTTGCGCCGCTGCCAGCTCCAACGTGCCCACGTTCTCTGTAAAGAACATAAGGACGATGAACATCAGTGAAATGACCAAGCTATTGGCGGAGAGTGGCAACCCCATCGCCAGGTATTTTTTAATCAGGGAAAGTTTAGGTGCCGCCCAGCCCGTGAAGATTGCGTATGCCTTGGCGGATCTGCGATTGCTCAGGGAGTAGAGCCCGATCTCCGCAGCCAGCATTCCCCAGCTTACCAAGGAGGTCGAAAGTCCCGCACCGTATGCACCCAGCCGCGGAAAACCGAACTCACCGAGAATCAGTGCGTAGGAAATCACCGCTTTAAATACGCTGGCAAACAGCGTGATATAGAAAATGGACGAAAAGTCGGAAACCGCCGCCGAGTGGTCCCGCAGGACGCAAAACAACGCTAACGGCAAGATTGAGTAGACCGCGCCTTGTGCGTATTGATCAGCCTGGAAAGACACCGCTGGGTCTATATTGAAGGCAAGCAGCAAACTGCCAAGGTTCAAGGTCAGCAGAACGACTGGCAGGCTAAGTAGAACGCACATGTAGAAACCATGTTGCACATGCACTTCCACGGCCCGTTTGTTCTGGATTGCGTCGTACTTGGCTGAAAAAACCGCAACCATGCCAATGACGCACAAGCAAATGACATTGGCGGCGTCGAAAACAATGCGAGCACCTAAACCATAGCCAGCGATTTCATCCGCACGAAAACGGCCCATGAATACGGAGTCAACGAATGCCATCATGCTCTCAATCAGATAGACGATTGAAAGTGGTACCGCAATTTTGATGATGCGCCGACTCTCTGCAACCCACTGCATATCCTGCATCCTTCATTCAAATCACCACAGACGAGAAGATATAAATGCTTGCAAGCTATTTAAATTGTCTCGCGCTGAGCTGAACAAACCGAGCTTCCGATAATTGGTGGAGGAGAGTGAGACTCGAACTCACGACCACCAACTTAAGTAGTTGGCGCCCAAGCCACCGGGCGTTCTCCCCCGTTACATGCCTTGCCTCTCGAACGCGAAGCAACCGCGACCGAATAAAAAATGGTGGAGGAGAGTGAGACTCGAACTCACGACTACCAACTTAAGTAGTTGGCGCCCAAGCCACCGGGCGTTCTCCCCCGTTACATGCCTTGCCTCTCGAACGCGAAGCAACCGCGACCGAATAAAAAATGGTGGAGGAGAGTGAGACTCGAACTCACGACTACCAACTTAAGTAGTTGGCGCCCAAGCCACCGGGCGTTCTCCCCCGTTACATGCCTTGCCTCTCGAACGCGAAGCAACCGCGACCGAATAAAAAATGGTGGAGGAGAGTGAGACTCGAACTCACGACTACCAACTTAAATAGTTGGCGCCCAAGCCACCGGGCGTTCTCCCCCATTACATGAGGTGTGTGTCGGCCGCGAATGACGACGACCGAAAAAAAGCGGTGGAGGAGAGTAATCCCAATTCACTCCACCCATTTAAGTCGCTTAAGTCCGCTGAAGACGTTGTTGCGTTATAGCGTTATTCACGCCACTCAGTCTTTCAGTACTGCGGCGTGGAATGAAACAGCGCTGGCACGTTGTGCATGCTTGGCCATATCCAGGTTCCGGTTGTAAAGATGTTCGTCTGTCCCATGCTTGAGATAGTGCATGACCGAGCTGATTGCCACGCCCGCCATCTCATCCCACACGGCAGCGGTCGACGCACCTATGTAGGGGGTGCAGATGAAACGGTCATCAGGCAGCTCAAGCATGGCGATCGGCATATTGATCGCCTCGCCATTCTTGATGAGTGGTGGCATATCCCAGTTCTTGTCGTCGAACGCGGCCCCTGCAATTTTCTGCTCGAGCAGGGCCTTGTAGAGTGCCCTGCCATCAACCAACGAGGCCTCTGATGTATTGATCAGAATGGCGGAGGATTTCATCAGGGCAATTTCCTGCTCCCCAATGAGGCCCAAGGTGGAGTCGTTGTACGGACAGGCCAGAATCACAACGTCACTACTCTCCAGCAAGGAGGCCATCGACAAGCGTTGGGCCTGGGTATCGCGTTCTATGTCGGGCTTCTGCGAGTTAGCGGTGTAGACGATCCTGGACTTGAACGCATCGTGCATCATCCGGGCAACCCGGGAGCCGACCCTGCCCAAACCGATGATGCCAATCACCGCATCCTTGAGAAGCGGAGTATCCATTTCATGCAGGCGACCTTTTTTCTGTTCGGTGTGGAAGTAGATCAATTTTCTTCTTAGCCCAATAACCAATCCCATGAGGAACTCGCCCATGGCTTCGTACATCACTTTCAAGTCTGGCGTATTGGTAACCGAGATACCCAGGCGGTCAGCTGCTTCAATATCGACCAAGTGCTCGGCCCCTGTAGCCAGGCATGCCACGAGCTGCAATTGGCCAGCGTGCTGCAGGATCTCTTCGGTCAATATTTCCTCACCGGCTTGAATGTAAATATGTGCCTCGGTGATTGCAGAGATAATCCGCGCCTGATCAGGAAATGATTCATGGATCAAGTTTACGTCGTAATGCGTTGAATTAAATTTACAGATTTGGTTTTGATCCAGGCGATCAGCTCCGGAAATAACTACTTTGATGCGCTCTGACACGGCAATACCCTAGGATGTAGTGTTGCGAAAACGGTTTTTAATATGAATATAACGTACGTTCAAGTGGCTGCAGAGAAGGGTGTCAACATGAAATATATCCTTTTGGATCTGGCGTTTACTACGCCAAAGAGTAGTCAGTGATCGTTGTTTCGTGGGTAAGGTTTTCAATGCCTTGAAAATGCATTGCCATATAAAATGATAGTTTGTTTTGGGTGTCAAATTTCTCTTTGTAAGTTTTTAAGGCTTGATGGGGTTGCTCGTCGGTGGGCGTTTGTTTGTACGCTGTTGATGGTAAGCTCCACGGATAAGCGTTGTCTGTCTGAATAATAGTTTTGTTTGTTCTGATTGTGTTGGAGTCCTGTGTTGCATTGTTTTTCAATGTCCAACAAGTTGTTTCTCGGGAGCGGTTGTTCTGCCATGACAGAGCCAGTGACGGAGAATGGAGGTGGCATTATTTCGAACCGCCAACCTTAATGATTGCGACGTGGCGCTTGATTGGTGCCGTACGTGACACATTGGGCCAGCCGTCGGCGATCAACTAGGATTGCGCCTGTGGGTGCGACGGCAACGAGGCGGTGAAACAGCAAGTCGCAAACATCCGCCGTCATTCATCGCCCGGCACGATGGTCATTCGCAACCATTGGGTCTCTTGCAGGTCACTCCTGAAAGTCCTCATGATTGGAGTACACCATGAATTTCATCCGCACCTTCTGCCTCGCCTGCTGCCTGTTTGCCTTGCACGGCTGCTTCGACAACTCGGATAACGAGACCAAGGACAATACTGACGGCACCAAGTCTTCGGTGCAGATGCAGGAGTCCAAGTCTGAAGATAAATAGATGTCATAGCCCTGGCGTGGCTAAGAAAAACTGAGGGAGCGAGCTTGCTCGCGAATGCGTCGGGTCAGCCAAGATCAATGTTGAATGACACACCACTTTCGCGAGCAAGCCCGCTCCCTCAGGGGATTTGCGGTGAATGCGTTACCTGAGAACAACTCGGAAAATGTGGGAGCAAGCTTGCTCGCGATGGCGTTTGATGTTCATCCCACGATCACCGCGTTGGTTTATCCACAGCAACTATGACTGCTGTACAAACGTCAGCCGTACCGCAAACCCAATCAAAAGACTCCCAAACAACCACTGCTGCACGCGCTGGGCCGAAGGCGAGCGCTGAAGCCAGCGGCCGAGTGCCACGCCGACCAACGCGTAGGCGCAGTCGAACAGCAGGCCGACGCCGACCAGCACCACGCCCAGGATCGCGAACTGCCCCAGCACCGACCCGGCCTGTGGATCAATGAATTGCGGTAACAACACCGAGCAAAACAGCAAGGCCTTGGGATTGAGCAGGTTCGTCAGCAGCCCGCGTTGAATGGCCTCGTAATAATGCCGTTTCCCAACCTCGACAGTGGCGCCTTCAAAATTCGGCAGCAACGTGGTCCGAAGGCATTGAAAACCAATCCATAACAGGTAGGCAGCACCGGCCAGGCGGACAACATCGAAGGTCCATGGCGCGGTCTTGAACAAGGCCGAAAGCCCTAATGCCGCCAACGCAACATGACACCCACGAGCAACTCCCAGGCCCACCGCCGTCGCCAACGCCGCGCCCCTGCCCTGACGGGCACCGGTTTGCAGCAGCAGGATCATGTCCGGCCCGGGCAATAGATACGCCACCGTCAACGCCATCAAAAACAACCCGAGCCCTGCCATGCCACCCCCCTTTTTATCAACGATTCGCAAGTGCCAAGTCTATGGCTGACGGGCAGGGCAGGTGGTTGCGAAGACAGCTTCTAAAGCGTCTGAAATTGGCATAACCTGCCAAGCATCTGCGTCATCCAATCGGAAAATGCCAACTCATGAAACTGGACGCTTTCGATCGCAAAATTCTCGTCGCGCTGCAACGCGACGGGCGCCTGAGCAACGTGCAACTGGCTGAAGAAATCGGCCTGTCCCCGTCACCCTGCCTGCGCCGCGTGCGGATGCTCGAAGAGGCGGGGGTGATTCGTGGTTACCAAGCCGTCCTGGACCGCGACGAAGTGGGCCTCGGGCTGACGATCTTCGTCGGCGTCAAGGTCGAACGGCACAACGACGAGCGAGCCGAAGCATTTCGCCAGGCAGTGACGGCATTGCCCGAAGTGATCTCGGCGTTCCTGGTATCGGGCGAGTCGGATTTTCTATTGCAAGTCGTGGTGCCGGACCTGCGGGCTTATGACCGTTTTGTCACGGGGCAGTTGTTGAAATTGCCCGGGATCAGCGACATCCGGAGTAACTTTGCGATTAATACGGTGAAGACGCCGGGGGCGTTGCCGTTGGGGCATTTGCCAAATTGAGCGCTCCGCGCTCAAGCGGGAGCAAGCTCCCTCGCCACAGGGCTCATTTATTCCCAAGCCGTATTGTCTCTCTTCCCGGTAAAGATCCTGTTGTCGGGTTTGCGCAACGTCTCGCGATAGTCGTCAGCACGCTACCCTCCCTTAGGCATCAGACTCTTGTGTAAGGCGATGTTGTCGTGCTATCACGCAAGGACGTTTGATGCCCGGTTAACTTCCCAGTAGGGGAGGCGTTTTGGATGGAACTCAGCATGGATCGGCTGCGCCTACACGCAATTGATGTAAAAAATCAAACATGTCCCGTTTCGTCACATCGGGCGGTTTTTGTCATGCCTGAAATTTGATAAATGCCACTTAAATTGCCCATTTTCTAGACGAAATGTCCGCTCAAGCTTTACTGGCCACAGCCGAAATTCTTGCTGCGGTTTTCTAAATAAACACTGATTTTACGAGACCTCCTCTACCATCCTTAAAGCAAGGAAGAAAAATGGCAGTTATTAATGGAACAGCTGGCGCAGATGCACTGATTGGCACCGCAGCGGATGATGAAATCAACGCGCTGGGCGGGAACGATGTCATCAAGGGCACTGCTGGCGCAGACAAAATCGATGGTGGTGCGGGTTTAGATACCGTTGACTATTCGGCGTCTACTGAAGGTATCAGTATCGATTTGCGCCAGGGTACTGGACTTGTTGGACGGGGGGGCGACGCAGAGGGCGATATCCTCATCGGTATCGAAACCGTCATCGGCTCCGCCTTCAACGACGTGCTTTCCGCAGGTCCGTACACCATTGCCACAGCGGTACGGCTGGAAGGCGGGGCTGGCGACGACATCTACAACATCAACATGGGCCAGACTCCCACCATCATCGAACAGGCCGGTGGCGGCAACGATGAAGTCCGCGTGTCGGTGATCAATCCCAGCGGCACGGTCCTGGCGGCCAACGTCGAGCGCATGACCTATGTTGGCACTGGCGCATTTACCGGTTACGGCAACGACAGCGACAACATCATTACCGGCGGTTCGGGCAACGACACCTTGTTCGGCGGCGCGGGCGCGGATCAGTTCATTGGCGGTGCCGGCCATGACATCGCGGGTTATACCGACAGCAAGGAAGCGGTGAGCATCAACCTCAAGACGGGTGTGCATAGTGGGATCGCGGCAGGTGATACCTACACCGACATCGAGGCGATCAGGGGATCGAACTTTAACGACACGTTCGTGGGTGATGGTAGCGGTATTGATTTCGACGGCGGTGCCGGAGTCGACACGGTCGATTACTCGGGCTCGACGGCCGGGGTAAACGTCAACGTCCGTCTCGGGACGGGCACCGCAGGAACGGGCGGGGATGCCGAAGGCACTATTTTAACGGCTATCGAAACGGTCGTAGGCTCCGCCTTCAACGACGTGCTTTCCGCAGGTCCGTACACCATTGCCACAGCGGTACGGCTGGAAGGCGGGGCTGGCGACGACATCTACAACATCAACATGGGCCAGACTCCCACCATCATCGAACAGGCCGGTGGCGGCAACGATGAAGTCCGCGTGTCGGTGATCAATCCCAGCGGCACGGTCCTGGCGGCCAACGTCGAGCGCATGACCTATGTTGGCACTGGC